>JAABPV010000050.1 GCA_011391865.1 Desulfobulbaceae bacterium
GCAGCGGCATCGGTGAGTGATGATTTCTTGTATCATCACCCTATACTAACTCATCACTTGCTGTTTTGCCACTACCTTTTGTCATTGGCAAACCATTTTTACAACAGCAGGGCATTCATCTCCCGCAGCCGGGCGACAGAAATCTGGCCGGGCGCGGTGGCCTGCGCGTCGCTCAGGCAGGTATAACTCATATAGCCGCCCAGATGCAGCGTGGCCAATCGGCTGATGCGGCCCGACACGCCCATGCAAAAGCAGCTCAGGCAGAAGCCCGCCGCCCGAGCTTGATCAAGCAGGGCGAGCACCCGCAGCACATCGCTGGGGTTGTGCGCCGTGGTGACGATTTTGCCGATATGCGCCCCGCTGGCGATCATCTGGTGCAGTATATCCGTCAACTCTAAGGAGGCAGGGGTTATCTTGAAATCATGCCAAGAGATGATCATCCGGGTCGGACTGTCCTCCATCGCCTCCAGCAGGCGGTGACGGCCCGCCAAAGCGGCCCTCAGCTCCAGATCAACATACGCGACCCGCAGCCGCACTGCCTCCAAGAGCGGGGCAATCCGCCCCTCCTCGCTCCCGGCGAACTGGCCGCCTTCCCACGTCGGGCGGTTAGTGAAGAGCAGCGGCTTGCGCAGCATCGAGCAGCACTTGGCCACTTCCGGCTCGGTCATGCTGTCCAAGCGGATTTCGATCACGTCAACTGCATCTATCGCCTGCCGCGCCTGTTCGCAAATGACTGCCGCATCCGCTCCGGCCAAGGAGACACAAATTTTGCCCAACTCCATCACTTTCCTCCCGTGTCCAACGCGCCGATGAGATTGCTGATCCGCTCTTCGTTGTGCCGCTGCAAATACTCTTTCAGCCCGGCGACGATTTTTTCCGCCGCCGAGGGATCGTAAAAATTGGCTGTGCCGACCTGCACCGCTGTCGCTCCGGCGAGGAGGAATTCCACCGCGTCCTCCGCTGTGCCGATGCCGCCGATGCCGATTACAGGAATGGAAACCGCCCGCGCCGTCTGCCAGACCATGCGCAGGGCAATCGGCTTGACCGCCGGACCGGACAGGCCGCCGATGATGTTCGCCAAGCGCGGCCTGCGCGTCTCGGCGTTGATCGCCATGCCGATCAGTGTGTTGATCAGCGAAACCGCGTCCGCTCCCGCTGCTTCGACCGCTTTTGCCATCACGGTGATGTCGGTAACATTGGGCGAGAGCTTGACGATCAGCGGCAGCTTGGTCGCGCCGCGCACCGCCGCTGTCACCGCCGCTGCCATCTCCGGTACCGAGCCAAAGGCCACGCCGCCTTTCTTCACGTTCGGGCAGGAGATGTTGACCTCGATGCCGCTGATGCCCGGCACTTCGTCCAAGCGGCAGGCCAGCTCGCGGTAGTCATCGAGCGAATCGCCGAGAATATTGACGATCAGCGGCGCAGTCAGCGTGCGCAGATACGGCATCTTCTCGCTGATGAAGCGGTCAACGCCGACATTCTCCAAGCCGATGGCGTTGAGCATCCCGCAGGCGGTCTCAACAATGCGCGGCGGCGGATTGCCTGCTCGCGGCTCCAGCGAGATGCCTTTGACGATGATGCCGCCAAGCCGGTTCAGATTGAGGAACGGCTCGAATTCTTGCGCATAGCCAAAGGTGCCGGAGGCGGTCAACACCGGATTTTGCAGTTCCAGCGCACCGATGCGCACCCGCAGATCAAGCGTTTCCATCACAGCTCCCAAGGCAGCTCTTCGCTGTTAAAGACCGGCCCCTCTTTGCAGACGTGGACGTAGCTCCCGTCGCGGCCCGGCACGGCGCAGCCGAGGCAGGCTCCCATGCCGCAGGCCATGTGAGTTTCCAGCGAGACTTGGCAGGAGACCTCGGCGGCTCGGCATTTGCGGGCAACGCCGCGCATCATCGGGCTGGGGCCGCAGGTGCAGACTTGGCTCACATCCGGCAGAACTTCGTCTAATAAATCAGGAATGAAGCCGTGATGGCCGAGGCTGCCGTCGTCGGTGGCGAGCTGCACTGCGCAACCTAATTCGGCGAATTCTTTCGCAAGCGGGGCCAGTTCGTCGCGGTTTCTCGCGCCGAGCAGGGCGTGTTTCCTGTCGGGCAGTTCCTGCGCAAGAAAAAGCAGCGGGGCGATGCCCATGCCGCCGCCGATCAGGCAGACCGGCTTTTCGGCCGCGCTCAGATCAAAGCCCCTGCCGAAGGGGCCGAGCAGGTCGAGCGTATCGCCAGGCCGGGCTTTGGCGAGCAGCTCAGTACCTCGGCCCACGACCTTGAAAAGCAAACTGATGCTGCCGTCCGCGCCCCGGCTGTGGATGGAAAAAGGCCGCCGCAGGAGCGGATCAAGGCTGCTGCTGACTTGAACCATGACAAACTGGCCCGGCGCAGCGGCTGCGGCAATTTCCGGCGCATGGACGATCAGCCGGAAGACATCGGCGGTCAGGCGGTCGTTAGCGAAGATGCGGGAAAGCTCAGATGTGGGCATTGAAAAATATTTTGGGAATTCAAGCCTTCTGCTCAATCATTGTAGCGAGAATGCCGATGATGCGGCCTAGTATGTCGTCAAGGCTGTAATCTTTCAGATCAAAATGAATTGTGCTGCCGTTCATTTTCAAAAATTTCCAAGCTGTTCCGCTGGTGACTGCACCATATTATCCAGAATCCAAAACAGCACTTGCTGTGACATGACAAACTCCTCGCAAGACGGCGACGGACGCAGGGGCTATCGCCCCAATTTTTCAGCAGGCGCAAAATCGGGCGGTGCTTTGCCCGTCGGTCAGGTATAATACCCCGCACAGTCTTCCGATTCAACAAAAACACGCCACTGCATGGAGGCGAACGATGGACACTATATATTTTATTTACAGCTTCATTTTCGGCGCGCTGGTCGGTTCCTTTCTTAACGTGGTTATTTTCCGCTTGCCGGAGGAAGGCCAGTCCGTGATTTTCCCGGCCTCGCACTGCCCAAAATGCAACACGAAATTGCGTTGGTTTGAGAACATCCCCATCCTGAGCTGGCTGGCACTGCGCGGCAAATGCCGCAGCTGCAAGGCTCCCATCTCGCTGCAATATCCGGTGGTCGAGCTGGGCATGGCCCTGCTTTCCGGCGCGCTGTACCGGAACTTCGGCCCCTCTTTTGCCCTGTTCTACTATTTCCTCTTTGTCGCCGCGCTGCTCGCGATCATTTTCATCGACCTCCACCACCAAATCATCCCGGACAAAATCAGCCTGCCGGGCATTGTCATCGGCTTTGTCGGCTCTTTCTTCAATCCCTTGGTGACGTGGCAGCAGGCCGGACTGGGTATCCTCATCGGCGGCGGCATTTTGTACGGCGTGGCACTTGGTTACGCTCTGCTGACTGGCAAGGACGGCATGGGCGGCGGTGACATCAAGCTGCTGGCGATGATCGGAGCGTTTCTTGGCTGGCAGAGCCTGCTTTACGTGGTCTTTGCCAGCTCGCTGACCGGTTCGGTGATTGGCGGGCTGTCGTTGCTGCTGCAAAAGAAAGACAGCCAGACCCGCATTCCTTTCGGGCCGTTCCTCTCCTTGGCCGCGCTGTCGTGGCTCTTTTTTCAGGACAGCATTTTGGCGGCGTGGTTGTGGTATTTGAACGCCATACATTGACCGGCAAGCCCTTTGCTGCGGCACCGCGCCGCCAGTTGCAAGGACGTAGCGGAAGAAAAGAGGAGCAGCATGGAGTTGCTTGAGCAGATTAAGGCGGCATTTTCATGGCTGCCGACAGATGCAGGCACCGTGTTGGACGGTTGGGGGATCGCTGTTATTTCAGCATTCCTCGGTCTCCTCATTGCCCGCTTCCGCAAACCAAACACCGCTTCCATCCAGCATGATGCCAGCGACTGGCTGGCCAAGAACCGGCGCAAGCTCCTCGGCCGCTTTCAAAGAGAGCTGGTAGACCGTCGCCGGTCTTTCCTGCTTGGGCATACCGCGCTGGAGTTAGACAAAAACTTGGCCCCGAACCAAGTGAGCCGCCCCTATTCCTTTCTGTACATGACAGATTGCACTTGGGAGCAGGACGGTGTGCCTGTTGCGAACACAGATCAGCCCATTGTCGATCTCTTTTGCCGTCCCGATGTGGGCGAACAGTTGGCCATTCTGGGCAAGCCGGGCAGCGGCAAGACCGTCTGCCTGCTCACGCTGCTTGAGCATCTGCTGCAAACAGCGCAGGACAATGACGCGGCCCCGCTGCCTGTGGTTTTTGAGTGCTCGGAATGGGATGGGCGCGAGCTTTCCCTGTGGATGGCTGCGCAGCTGCATCGCAAATACCAGTTCCCAGAGGACATGGCCCGCCATCTGGTGCAGGCGCATGACATCCTGCCCCTGCTCGACGGCTTGGATGAGCTGGCAACGGAAAAACGGGGAAGTTTTGTCAGCCAGTTCAATCTCTTCGCCGACAACCGCCCCTTGGTGCTCTGCTGTCGGCTTGAAGAATACCGCCAGCTTCGGGAAAGCGAAGGGCAGAAGCTGGCCCTCAGGAATGCAGCGATCCTTCAGGATATTACTCCGCAGCGGCTCAAGGGGCATCTGCTGCGGACAGGGCTGGAGGATATTTGGACCGTGCTTGAGCAGTCCCGGATTGAGGCCGGGCAGCCGCAGAGCCTGCTGGAATTAGCCCAAAGGCCCCTGTTTCTGGGCGTGATGATCGAGGTGGCCCAAGATTTGCGCCAAGGTTCAGGGCGGCAGCCGGGTGAGACTTGGGAGGACTTCCTCTGGCGGAACTATCTCGACAAGCAGCTGAATGTGCCCCCGCCCGCTCGCGGTAAGAAATACAGCAAGGAGCAGTCCCTGCACTGGCTGCGCTGTTTGGCAAAGTGGATGCAGGCGGAGCAGAAGGTGGAATTGCAGATTGATGAACTCCAGCCAACCATGCTGAAGAGCTATTGGCGGTCCGGGCTGCTTTATCTGCTGATTTATATCTTGTTTTTTGGAATAACAGGCTCGCTGTTCAAAGGACCGATACGTGATATTAAAATAGGGGTGCTGTTGGGAGTGGAAATCGGCCTGTTCTTCTGGCTGTTCTCAATGAGAACAACCTTCAATGCAACGCTAATTCGTTATCTGCTTATCATAATGCCTCTTTCTTGTCTCGGAGTGTTGGTATCCGTACTGGTTCAGACGCAAAAGCATGAAGTGAGACAACTGCTAATGATCACGCTATTTATTGGATTGTTTGCAGTGTTATTGGACGGACTGCTTAAATATATGAAGACAGTTAACAAGCGGCTTGTCAAAAGCATTCATATTGAAAAATTGCCGACTGAGGCACTGCGCAGCAGTTTGCTGCTTTTTCCAGTTCTGACATTCATGAGCATGATAATATTTGTCCTTCTTATGTTCTTCATAGAATGGACATGCTTTGCTGTTGGCCTCTCTTTTGATGGGGACAGCTTTTATTTGTTCTTGTTTGGGATGATCGTCAGCAGTTTTCTTGTCCTCAGAATTAATGAGATGCTTCAGCATTACCTGCTCCGCCTTTGCCTGGGCTGGGAAGGGCAGCTGCCCCTGCGCCTTGTTTCTTGGCTGGAGGCCATGCAGCAGCGCAAGGTCTTGCAGCGGGTGGGCGGCAGCTACCATTTCCTGCACAAGCAGCTTCAGGAATATCTGGCGAAGCAGATTGGGGTTGCCGGCATGTTGCGGCGCACAGGAAAAACCGTCTCGCTGGAGGAGATGGAGGAAGCTATCCGAAAGGGTGCGCAGGAGCGGAAGTAAAGGGTTGCAAGCCTGATCAAAAAAAATCTTGGAGAAACGCGGATGCCGCCAGTTTCACACCCCTTCAAAAGAGGGGCGTTGGTCATTCTGATGAATTATGCAGACCATGCCCCGCCGCATGTCCATGTCAAACACCAAGGCGATGTGCGGAGCTACCGAATTGAAATCATGAGCAGGAACTGGATGCAGCCGGGCCGTGACCTGCAACCGGTCTTGAAGCGGCTGGTGGAAACATGGATTGAAGCGCACGAGACCGAGCTGCTTGAACAATGGGAGAATGCCCGCAACAATCGCCCTGTTTCAATTATAGGATAAACAGAAATGAAATGGCAGGAATGGCAGACGTTGGCGGACAATGCCGCGTATTGGGATGACCGGAACGAGAAAGGATTGCTGAAGGCGGAATATGTGACCGGTCACACGTTGCGCCTGTGGTTTGAAGACGATCTTGATGTTTCGATTTACGAGCTGGATTTTTATCCCCTGCTGGTGGAGGAGAATCCCGGCGGCGTGTTTGATCTGTTAAAAGATGCGGAGCGATTCCGTGTGGTGCGTGGCGAATACGCCCTGATCTGGCCTAATCCTGAAACAGGCGCAGACGATGGCCAGACGATAGATGTTGCCCCGGAATGCGTGCGTTTTTTCTGTGAGCGGTACGGCAAAGTGCTGAAGGCATCACCCATCCGCAACACAAGCGCAGAAAGACGCGCTGCCTGAAGGTAAAGGAAACAATGCGAAAACGGCAGGGGCGAAAAATTTTTCGCCCCTGTACTACGGCGATGCCGCCTACAGCACCGCCGTCACCGTGTTGCTCGGTATTCCGCGCCCAGCCGCATTTTCTGCGACAATGCGGAACTCCAGTTGCGTCCCGCCGGGGATGCCGGTCAGCTCAATCTTGGTTGAGGTGGCCGTTTCCTTCAGCGTCCATTCGCCAGCCGGATTGACTGTCCGCATCTCCGCCCGGTAAAAGGCCGTCTTGCCGCCGGTTCTCGGCTTTTTCCAATCCAATTCCAGCGAGTCCGCATCCTGACGGACAATCTCCAGAACAAGCGGCTGGCCGGGAACGACAAGCGGGGTCGGCTCCGCCCTTGGCCCCCAGCCGATCAGACCAAGTTCCGCCGGACTTGTCGCCGTGAATTCAGCATAAGAGATGCCGTCCTTCATGGCATCGTCCAACGCGGCAAAGTCGGCGGTCTTGCGCTCGGTGGCCGCCTTGGCCGCTGCCTGAGCCGCTGTCTGCCCCTCAAGAGAATCGGCTGCCGCGTTTCGCAGGGTCTTGAGATCAGACCACGAAACAGGCGGCGAGGGGAAAACTGTGGGGTTGTCCTTGAAGCCCGCGATCATCGCGTCGGCAAGCGCGAGAATGTGGGCCGCATCTAAGGGAAATTGAGCCATGTCAGTCCTCCGTTGCATTTGATTTGCCGCAGATTGAGCTTGATCTGCGACAGATGACGCTCTATCCGCAGCTGACCGCAGCGCGTCTGCGCCGGACAGAGCCTGAGCTGCTCCCGCTCAAGCTCCATTTGTAACGCGCAATGTTTGAAAAAGCAACAGATTAAGCGCGAGGAGCTGCGGATCAAGTCGATTCTGGTGCAGATGCGGCGTTCCGGGCGGCTGATTGCGTTCGGTCTGGCCCGGCAGCAGCTCCATGCTTGTCTCATTCAGCTGCCGGAAACGTTGACCATCGTCTCTTCCGCCGTTATGATGCATCCAGCACGTTTTTCAATCCCAACGCCGCCGGAAAAAATGCCGCAGCCCCGCTGGACCACCGCCGACCTCCTTGACCTTGAATTCCTCCTCCAGCAGGACGAGGGCGAGGACATGGCCCGGCTGGCGACCCGCGACCGCGAGATCTTCGCCGCGCTGCCGGAGAAGGAGGCTGCGGACGCGCTGCTGCTCCGCCGCTGGTTAGAACGCCGACAGCAGGCAGTGCAAGAGGACAGCGGCACTCTGCCCGGCAGCCTTTGGCAGGAGCTGATTTTTCTTTTCGCGCTGGCCGCAGGGCTGGCCGGGCTGATCAGCGGCGGCGGGCTGGCCTTCTCTTTTCTTGCCTATTCCGGGGCCGCGCCGGTCAATGTGGCGGCCTATTTTGCGGTCTTCGTCCTTCTCCAGCTCGGCCTGCTCCTGCTTCTGGCCGCCTCCGCCCTCTGCGGCAGACTGCGCGGCGCAAATCTGCTGGAATCCTCGTTGCTCTACCGGCTGGCCGGGCGGCTTTTTTTCTGGCTGCTGGAGAAATGTGCGGCAGCCGGCCAGCGGGCTTCGTCGCGCCTCTCCGCAGAACAACGCCTGAGCTGGGCCGCGCACGCAGGCAGCTTGAGGCATCTCCGGCAGCGGCACGGCCTGCTGCTCCTGCGGCCTTTTTTTCTGCTCGCCCAGTTCTTCGGCATCAGCTTCAACATCGGCGTGCTGGCCGCCACCTTGCTGAAAGTGATCGGCTCCGACCTCGCCTTTGGCTGGCAAACCACGCTCCAGATTGATGCAGCCGCCGTGCAGGCCCTGACACAGTGGATCAGCCTGCCGTGGCGGCTTTGGCTGCCGGAAAGCGTCCCAACTTTGGCGCAGATCGAAGGCTCGCGCCTGATCCTCAAGGACGGCATCTACCATCTCGCCAGCCGTGACCTCGCCTCGTGGTGGCCTTTCCTTTGCCTCTCGGTGCTCTGCTACGGCCTGCTGCCGCGTTTGGCCCTGCTTGCCGCCGGGCTGCTCCGCCAGCGCAGGGATTTGGCTCAATTCGACCCGCAGCAGGGCCGTTTCCGCCAGATTGTTCATCGGATGCGCACGCCGCTGGTCTCCACCGCCGCCTCTGCGGAGGCAAGCAAAGGCGCGGCAGTATCGCCGCCGCAAGAAGCATTTGCGCCGGAAAGCGGTCTGTCGCCAAACGAGGAAATCCCGCCGGTTGTGGTTTTGATTCCAGATGAGCTGTTCGCCGCTTGCCCAACCGACGCGCTGGCTGAACAAATCCGCCGCCGTGCTGGGCAGCAGCTGCGCCAAACGATGCCGTTTTGGACACTCGACAAAAGCGAGGCGGAGGAGCTGGCGAGTCTGCACGAGGCAATGGCCGCGCAGGGTTGCAAGGATGTCCTCATCCTGCACGAAGCGTGGCAGCCGCCGGTACAGGAGCTGCTGACTTGGCTGGCCGGGCTGCGCCGCGCCCTCGGCCAGCAGCCGATGATCACTCTCGCTTTGATCGGCAGACCAGCAGCGGAGAACCTGCTCACGCCGCCACAGCCGGAGCAAGTCCGTATCTGGCGGCAGAAGACCGCCACGCTCGGCGACTCCGGCCTGCACGTGATCGAATTATGCTGAAGCAGATTCCAGAATTCGCCATAGTCGGTCACCCGAACGAGGGTAAGTCCTCGGTGGTCTCCACTCTGAGCGAGGACGACTCGGTGCGGGTCAGCCCGGTGCCTGGTGAAACCACCGACTGCCGCGCTTTTCCGGTGCTGATTGACGGACGCGAGGTGATTCGCTTCATTGACACGCCGGGCTTTCAGAATCCCCGCGCCACCTTGGCCTGGATGCGGGCGTATCAGGGCGATGACCGCGAGATGCTGCACGAATTCATCCGCGCTCACCGCGATGATCCCGCCATGCACGACGACTGCGCCCTGCTCGCGCCGCTGGCCGCCGGGGCCGGGATCATCTTTGTTGTCGATGGCTCGCGCCCGCTCCGCAACATGGACAAGGCGGAGATGGAGATTCTTCGTCTCACCGGCAGGCCGCGCATGGCGATCATCAACTGCAAGGACGAGAACAGCAGTTTCCTCGCTGACTGGCAGAATGAGTTCCGTAAGCACTTCAACGCAATTCGTCTCTTCAATGCCAACAAAGCGACGTACAGCCAGCGCATCGCTCTGCTGCAAAGCCTGAAAGCAATTGATCAGGATTTGGAAGCGGTGATTGAAAGCGTCATTCAAGCCTTTAGCGCGGACTGGGACAACCGCCGCCGCCAGAGCGCGGTGCTCATCACCGCGATGCTTGCCGAAAGCCTGCGCTATCAGGCCAGCGCGGTCTGCCCGCCCGGCACGGACGAGGAGCGGCTGCGGGCCAAGCTGCGCCGCGAATACACCGACTTCGTCACCAAGCGCGAGCGTATCGCCCATCAGCAGATCCGCAGGCTGTTCAAGCACAATCTCTTCAACTTGCAGCTGCCGGAGCAGTCCATTTTGCAGGAGGATTTGTTCGCCGCCAAAACCTGGCAGTTTCTCGGTCTGCGCGACGAGGATTTGATCTGGGCAGCGGCGATGAGCGGCGCAGCGGCGGGCGTGGGCATAGATGTGCTCACCGCAGGCGTTTCGTTCGGCGTGTTCGCGGCCATCGGCGGGCTGATCGGCGCGGCAGGCGCGGCCTTCAAAGGCAAGGAGCTGCTTTCCGGCAGTAGGCTTCTGGGCATGAAATTGGACAAGCAGCAGCTCCAAGTTGGCCCGGTGACAAACATTCAGCTTTTGTATATTCTCCTCGATCGCGCCCTGCTTTATTTTCACCATGCGGCGAACTGGGCGCATGGCCGCCGCGATCACGATAGCGCAACAGCTGTCACCGCCGAAGAGAAGCTGGGCTGCACAGCAGCATGGCGCAAAGAGGAACTCCTCATCTGCGACCGTTTTTTTAAAGCCGTGCAGAAAGAGGACCAGGCCGCGCAGGCGCTGGCAGAGACAGAGCTGGCCGGGCTGCTGCTGGCCAAATTGCGGGAACAGGCAGCGAGCGGTTGAACGGCGGCGCAGCAAAATGCTGTTGACAGGCCGCCGCCGCTGTGAAATGATGCTATGCAAGGAGAGTATTGCGTTACGCTGAGAAAAAACTGTCCGGGCGCGGTCCGCATGAGGCGGAAGAAGTCCGGCGGCTTCCTTAATTCCAATCTGTAGGCGAACATCATGCGTTGTCCCAAGTGCGGCTACATTTCTTTTGACCTGATGGAAATTTGCGGCGACTGCAAGAAGAATGTCGCCAAGTTTTCCAGCGAGCTTTCAGGGGTTGTCTTCAAAGCGGAAACACCTGACTTTCTCTGGTTTGTCAAGCCGCAGGAAGAGGAGAATGAAGAAGAGGCCGCTGCCGACGAGGAGGCTGAGGAGGAGCCTGCCGACACGGAGGAGGACGGCTTGGATTACGGCGGCGGCGCGAACGACGATCAGGAAAACACGGTGGAGTTTGCCGCCGACGAGGACAGCGGCATCGGCCTTGATCTTGGCGAAGCTGCCGAGGAGGAGGCGAAAGAAATAGAATTTGATCTGGGCGGCGCGGACGACGAGCCTGCGGCGGAAGAAGAGGCGAAGGAGGAAATAGCCTTTGAACTTCCCAGCACAGAGGAGAAAGCTGCGCCTTCCCTTGAGTTAGACAGCGGCGGGGATGAGGATGGTGCGCCCGGCTTGCAGCTCGACAGCTCTGACGCAGACGGGGGGCCGGGTTTGGATTTGTCTGTTGACGGTCTCGACGGGCTGGATTTCGATCTTGAAAGTGCGGACGAGCCAAAGCCCAAGGCGGAAAAGGCGGGCGGCAAGAAAAAAGCCGCTGCCAAAGAGGCTTCGCTGGATTTGAGCGGCATAGATTTGTCCGGCCTGATGCCTCCGGCACCTGAGAAAGAAAAGCTGGATCTTTCCTTCAGCGGCATCGGCGAATTGAGCTTGGAGGACGGTGCTGCCGCCGACAGTGGGCCGACAACGGGCAAGGGTAAAGCAGGAGGCAAGAAAAGCAATGCGGCGGACCAGCTCCCGGATCTGTCCATAGACGGGCTTGACCTGAATGCGGCCACGCTGCCTCCAGCCAAGAGCGCGGCAGGCAAAAAAATGCGTCCAGCCGCTAAAACTGGCACCGCCTTGGATGAATTCAATATTGATCTCGGCGACCTGCTTGGCGGCGGCGGAAAAAAGAAATAAAAAATCTTGACAGCAGACACAGGATTGCGGTATATTCTTCGCACTTTTGCAGCGCAAGCAGCAATGCCGAGATAGCTCAGTCGGTAGAGCAACGGACTGAAAATCCGTGTGTCCCTGGTTCAATTCCTGGTCTCGGCACCAGCAAATTCAAGCGGTTACAGCTTTTAGCTGTAACCGCTTTTTTCTTTCCTGTGTAATTCCTGTGTAATTGTGCTTCTGAATGAATGAGCTGAAAATGCGGCCTATTTTTTACCTGCCGCTTTGTATCGGTTTTCGAGCTTGTTCATTGCCGCCTGAATATGATCCCCGTTTTGATGGCTGTACTTGACCACCATTTGCAAGGTTTTATGCCCTGAAATTCTCTGCACGGTAGGCAGGTCAACCCCGGCCTGAACCAAATGAGTGATTGCGGTATGCCGCAGTGTGTGCCGAACAACTTGGGCCGGATCAAGCCCTGCGGCAATCACAACTCTTCGGAAAGGCTTTTCTATAGCCACAACATGACCATCTTTCGCTTTGTCGGCAGGAAAGAGCCGTGTTTCCCCGGCTGGCATCTTGTTGATATAGTTTGCCAGAAAGACAGACAGATTGCTGGTGATAGGCTGCTCTCTTGCTCCAGCTTTTGCCTTCGGGATGTAAATTGTCCGCTTCTTCAGGTCGATATGCTCAAGTTGGATGGAGAGAATTTCCATCCTTCTCATTGAAGTTTCCAAGCCTATCATCATGAAAGCGTGTATGTGCTGGTTTTGATCCTTTTCCGCCTCTTCAAGGATTCTGGCAATTTGATCTGTGGTCAAATACGTAATCCGCCCGCTGTCTTTTTTGAGCCTCTTGATAATCAGCGGTTTATGATCAATCCATTTCCACTCAACAGCCTTTGAATAGAGATGAGAAAGTGCCGCCAGTTCACGATTGATTGTGCCGGGTGCCGCCTCCTGTTCAAGGCGGTGCTTCTTGTATCGTTCAACATCAAAGGTGGAGAGATTGGACAGGGGAGTATCCTTGAAAAAAGGCACCAAGTGCATCCCCAGCCTGTATTTCTTCATTTTCAAATCCTTTCCTCCCTCTTCCGCTGATTTTTTCAGATAATCGTCAGACGCTTTTCTGAAACTCAATATCACTTTCCTTCCCTTGGGTAGGTTGAGCCTCCCTTTCCGCGCTTCTGTCCGGGCATGCTCTATGAAATCTTCAGCCTGACTTCTGGTGACTCCTTCGGATTCCTTGCCGACAATTCCTGCCGCCGCATAATCGGCAGCCGGAAAAAAGCACTCCCGTGCCCGTTAAAAAAGATCGAGCGATCTCATCAGAAAACATCACTCGATCTCAGAAAAAGCATCGAGCGAGGCCGCAGGATGACATCGAGTGAGGTTTTAGAAAAAGCTCGCTCGATGTTTTTCCGGGAGAAGCAGGGAGGCTGGGTATTTGAGCAGCGGCTGAGTGAGAGACAGCGAGCTGATTGTGCAACATGGGAGGAGTGGTTTCCGCAATGCAAACCCAGCCTACGGCCCTTGACGAGCAGGCGTAGCCAGAAATCTGTGTCCTGCAAGGCGAGTATATTCCAAATAATCCAGAGGGGGAGAAACGTAAAAACGAAGGCACTCCATAAGGATCGTATAGAAGTATAGGAGCGGAATGGTCGTATCCTCGGCTTGGAGCAGAATGATCTCGGAAGGTGCGACCGTTCGCGAACTACCTGCCCACTGAACAGTTCCATCATTTATTGCCCCCCACAGCAGGGCGAAACTGTCTAAGACAACCATAGCGTTCGGCTGTTCGGGCTTGGGAAGGCTTGCACATGCTTCACAGTAAGCTCTCGCGATGGTCTCTGTCTTTGCTTCCTGTGTCAGGAATAGCAAGCCCCCAAAGGGAGTGCCCTCGTCACGATACGTGGCCGCCCCACCATCAAAATAAGGCATTAATCCAATCCTTGGCGAAGCAGGCGTGAGACGTTTTACAGTTGCCACGTTCTCGACCGCCTTCCGCACCGACTCGGAGTTGGCCCGCGTTTTGACCTGAATGGTGCCAACAACAGCTTCAATCGGATGGAGCCTGACCGTAGGATTGGCGAGCAGTTCCCCAACCATTAAACGATCGCTGATGATCAGATCCTGTGGGTCGCTCTGGCCACCAACCATATTTAAGACAATGCCTTTCGAGAGGCTATATCTCTCTGGAATCAGCGGGCGCATACCTGCAATCAGGTCGTCCTCTCTGAATTGGCCTTTAGACAAGGAATCACTGAGCAAGCAACTTGACGCAATCGAGCCTCGCAAGGCGTGGGCTAAACGCAGAATCGCCTCGTGTAACATAAAGTGAATAATCAGTTTTTGTCCATCCAGCACAATTGCATGATAGGCATGATAGCCGAACAGCTAATTGCCCTTATCCTGCTCACACGCAGGGCAACTAATCGGCCAGCATAAGCACCGGGCCTATTTCTGTCAACAGGGAACGTTGCTATGAGGTAAGTTAGTAGCCAAGCTGACCTGCGCAACTAACGCCGCACCGGGAAGCGGAATATCAGGCGGACAAGGACATGGACAGCCTGTGCGCCCTCCATGAAATGGAGCTTGCGGCATGGGAGAAGGAAAAGTCTGTCCTGATCAATGACGGCAAGCGGACTGCGGAAGAGAAGCAGTTTGCCCTTGAGCAATTGCAGCGGCGAAAGCCGAAAAAGCCGCTTGATCAGAAACGGCTCATTTCAGACTTCACCTTTGAGGGCATGTACAAGCTGTTTCAGGCCGGGGTGCCGTCCAAGGGCCTGTTTGCCGATGAGGGCGGGCAGGTCACAGGCGGCCACGGAATGCGGCAGGAAACCATTCTCGCCACGGCTGCGGGCTTGTCCAAGTTCTGGGACGGTGCGCCGGTGGACAGAATCCGGGTCATGGACGGGGCCAGCAGCCTGCGCGGGCGGCGGCTGGCTGTGCATCTGATGATGCAGGACAAGGTGGGGCTGGACTTCTTCAGCAATCCCATTCTGCGGGATCAGGGCCTTGGCTCCCGGATGCTGGCCGCATGGCCGACCAGCACGGCAGGCGGCAGGGCATACAGCGCAGTCAACGCCCTTGAAACAGCAGGAGTGCAACGTCTTCATGGGCGTATCGAGGCTTTGCTTGCCCAGCCGATGCCATACCGCGAAGACAGCAACAAGCAGGAATTGCAGCCGCCCGCAATGACCTTGAGCCATGAGGCGAAGCAGGCATGGGTTGCCTTCTACAATCAGGTTGAGGCGGAAACAGGCCCGAAGCAGACCCTTGAGCCGGTGCGCGGGCTGGCGAACAAGGCGGCGGAACACGCGGCCCGGATAGCTGGCACAGTGCAGCTCTTTGAAAACCCGGCGGCAGTGGCCGTGGAGGAATGGGCCATGCAGTGCGGCATTGAAGCTATGGCATGGTATCTGGATGAGGCCCTGCGGATTTCCGGCGCGTCCAATCCGGCGGCGCATCTGCTGGATGCGGAAAGGGTGCTGCGCTGGATTCATGAGAGCGAACTGAAGACAGTCGCTTTGCCGGACATGTACCAGCGCGGCCCGGTGCGCTCGGCAGGAACGGCGCGAAAGGCGGTGGAGACGCTGAAGGCGCACAACCACCTGCTGGAGCCGGAGATTCCGAAGGGCGAGAAAAAGCCCCCTGTCACCTGCCAGAGCGGAAAGAAAAGCCGCGAATGGTGGGAGGTTCACCCGGAATCAAACAGCAGCTTTTTGGCGGACTGATTCGTTTGCGGAAGCAAAAACGCTGCTAAAGTCGCTAAATCTGCTAACGTTGCTGATATTGTTCAGCATCCATTTGCTAACTTTTTGCTATAGCCGTAGCATAATAAATTGACTATAAGCATGGTTGCTGAAAAATCTCATCTGTCGAACAGCCAAGTTTTCTTCTGAGTGCCTTTGCT
>JAABPV010000051.1 GCA_011391865.1 Desulfobulbaceae bacterium
TCCAAGACCTTCCGACGAAAATCTATTGAGTATGCCATACACACAGTGTAGTCATTTTATACTGCTTTGGCTATATACTCGATACGAATCAGTCGTGATAGCTATAACGAATTTGCCGTTATACATATAACGACGCGAGCGAGTCACGCGAGTCTGTATCCGCACGTTGCTCTACTTGCGCAGGCGGATGACCTTGGGCGTGATCTCTGCCAGTACATAAGCCGGGAAGCTCTATGGGCGGTGAGGGCGGGACAGGCCGCAGATTGCTGCGGCAAGCCAGAAGACGCTTACCCAGCCTACGGCTTGGCTGATGTCAATCAGCTTGAGCCGGTCGAGCATCTCTTGGAGCGGCTCTATCAGTCGGTCTATTACCAGCGTTTGCAGGCCACAGACCGCTGTATGGAGGGGTTGTACGACCTCACCCGGCGCATCCGGGACTTTGCCGAGACCTACCCGGAGGTTGCCGAGGAGGGACAGCCTTTGCTGGATTTCATGAAGGCGTTTAAGCCGGGCCGGAAAAAGGAGAAGAAAGAGAGCGGAGAGGGTGAAGGATAGGAGCGGGGAAGTAGAGAAACTGTCTCCGGCAATGATTCTATGGGGGATTGTTGTCGGGGAACTTTGATCTCTGATCTCCTGACTTGCAATTCGCTTCATTGCTGGGGTTAATTTTTGGGGTAATACCGATCAGGGTATTTTTCTCTTGAAATTTTGATGTACAGGTGTTGTTGGCAATTTCTGATAGTTCATACAATGATTCAAGAGTTTCTTTCCAGATTTCGATAGTTCCAAATTGCAGGTCAATGCCAATTTCATTTATTTGATGATTGTTATTATTGGGCAGGATTTTGACTATTTCATCTGGTAATGCGCATATAATTCTATCTTTTCTTCCGTATTTACAATGATCACTCAATACTACTTTAAACTCACCTCTTTTAATCCCATAATGGATAACACTGGCTCTGAAATCTTCAATTTTTTGGACCCATGTTCTATTATGATTACGAATATTTTCTGCCAGCTTGCAGTAGTAAAAATCATTATTTTTATCTGAGCATAATTTAGCTAAACTCCTCCATGTTTTTTTTGGTTGCGTTTCATTTGCAAAAGCTATATAAAAGCAGCTCCCGAAATAATCATATAAAGAAATTAAGTTGAATATAAAATCGTCAAATATATAGCTTGAATATAAACTACAAAGACTTAACGTGTTATTTGGATTGCTATTATCATAAAGTTTTTTCTCGTACGCAGAATGATAGTGGCATAAGTTATAAATATGCCAACGAATAGAATTTATTCGGTATAATATGCTTTTATGGATATCGCCTAATCTTGTAGCATATTGATTTCTTGTAAACATTCCTTCTGGCTGATCTTCCCTAATATTCAAAATAAGAGTGCATAATTTCTCCTCTAGTTTTTTGTGTTTACTCTCTAACTCTTTAAGTTTATCAGTGTATCTTTCCATTATTTATAGTGAATTTATTTTATAGCCAAAGCAGGAAGTAGTGTGGGCAAACGATTTTACGTTTGCCCACCCGGAATACTGCCCCTCTTCAGCCCTTAATCCGCACGTTGCTCTGCTTGCGCAGGCGGATGACCTTGGGCGTGATCTCCACCAGCTCGTCGTCGTTGATGTAGGCGATGCAGTCTTCCAAGCTCATCTGGCGCGGCGGGGTGAGGATGACCGCCTCGTCCGAGCCGGAAGCCCGCATGTTGGTCAGCTTCTTGCCCTTGGCCGGATTGACCACCATATCCTCGCCCCGGCTGTTCTCGCCAATGATCTGACCGACATAGAGTGGCTCGCCCGCGCCGATGAAGAAGGTGCCGCGTTCCTGCAAGTTGAACAAGGCGTAGGCCACGCTGACGCAGTTCTCCTTGACGAGCAGCACGCCGTTCTGGCGGTTCTGAATCTCGCCCGCGTGCGGCCCCCATTCAGCGAAGACGTAGTTCATCACGCCCATGCCGCGTGTGTCGGTCATGAACTGAGAGCGGTAGCCGAGCAGGCCGCGTGTCGGCACTTTGAAGACCATGCGCGACATGCCGTTGTGGTTCTTCATGTCGCTCATCACACCTTTGAGCCGACCGAGCTTGTCAATCACCGCGCCTTGGTATTTCTCGTCAACATCCACAGTCAGCGACTCATACGGCTCCAGCATCTTGCCGTTCACCTCGCGCATGATGACATGCGGGCGTGTGACTTGGAACTCGTAGCCTTCGCGCCGCATCTTTTCAATCAAGATGGAGAGATGCAGCTCGCCACGGCCTGAGACCCGGAAGCCAACCGCGTCGGACAGCGGCTCAAACTTCAGAGCCACGTCAGCCAAGGTCTCCCGGCTCAAGCGCTCCTCAATGTGCCGCGAGGTGACAAACTTGCCGTCCTGACCGGCAAAGGGCGAGTCGTTGGGGATGAAGTGCATGGAGATCGTCGGCGGATCAATCTCAATCAGCGGCAGGGGCTGGGGATTGATGGGATCGGTGAAGGTCACGCCGACAGTCACGTCGTCCATGCCGGCCACCGCGACGATGTCGCCCACACTTGCACTCTCCACCGGCACCTTCTCGCTGCCCGCGAAACCGAAAATCTTGCTAATCCGCACCGGCTTGATCGAGCCGTCGCGGCGGGCGACGACAATGTTGTCGTTGAGGAGCAGGGTGCCGTTGACTACTTTGCCAATGCCCAAGCGGCCTAAATATGGCGAATAGTCAATGGTGTTGATTTGCAGCTGAAGCGGCGCGTCAGGCTGGCCAGCGGGCGGCGGCACGTGCTTGATGATCATCTCGGAGATCAGATCCATGCCTTGGCCAGGCACCAATGGCTCATGATGGTCAGCAACCATAGCTGACTGCTTGGCCGAACCAAAGACCACCGGGAAATCAAGGATGTGATCCGGTGCTTCCAGCCGTCCCAGCAGGTCGAAGACTTCATCCACCGCCCAGTCGCAGCGGGCGGCATCTTTATCGATCTTGTTGATCAGCACCAAAATGGGCAGCTTGGCCGCCAGTGCCTTCTTGACGACAAAGAAGGTCTGCGGCATCGGCCCTTCCTGCGCGTCAACCAGCAGCACCACGCCGTCCGCCATGCGCAGGACGCGCTCCACCTGGCCGCCGAAATCCGCATGGCCAGGCGTGTCAATGATGTTGATCTTGTAGTCGTTATACATATAGGAGCCGTTCTTCGAGGCGATGGTGATGCCCCGCTCCCGCTCCAAGTCCATCGAGTCCATCATCCGCTCCGCCACCTGCTGGTTCTCGCGGAACAGGCCGCTCTGGTGGAAGAGTTTGTCAACTAAGGTGGTCTTGCCGTGGTCAACGTGGGCGATGATGGCCACGTTTCTGATCTTGCTCTGATCCATACAGCTCTGCTGCTCCTCTGAAAAAATGAAAAGGGCGCATGAGCGCGCCCGGCTTGGTCGAAAAAGACGGAATGTACCGCAGATGAGATAAAAAGACAAGGGGAGAGACAAAAAAGCGGGAAAGTGCTGCTAAACGCAGCTCCGCAGGAGCGTGGCCGTAGCTGATGACTGTTTCGTCAAATCAAGGTCACGCGGATAATCATCTGCCTTGCTGGCCCTTGACTTGGCACGGAATGACGCTCTGTGGTCAGCAGGTCTCCCGAATTGATTCTGTCGCTCTCAGTCATGCTCACATGGACGCTGATTGCCAAAGAACGCATTTCAGGAACTTCAGGAGCTGTCAAGGAGAATGGCAGATGTCCAAGCGGCGCAGTGCTCACATCAAGAAGGCGTATGCAGGCGATCTTGACTGACGGCGCATCGGCAAGGGATACGTCTTGCACCTCAATAAATGCGGAACAACCTTCTTTCACAGGGCAATTTTTAGGAAACACTATTTCTCCGGCAATTTCTCTCAGCATTTCAGTCCTTGTCAGTTGAAGTTTTATAGCAAGCTGCCTGCCGCCTTGAAAAGCAGGAAGCACCCAGTTTTTTCCTGAATGTCTTTCCATTGAGCAGCAATTGAATGCTAACAGGTCGGGGTTGACCTGTCAAGCTTCCCCTCTGTAAAATTCTGGATGCATTTTCATACCAGCCATGCTCCTCCTGCTTGCGGAGATGCGGCAATAAGCCCGGAGCGTACGGTCTTTCATGGTATGAACATACCGTTCACTCTTTTTTATAAGAGATGCGCGAGCTGGCGGGGCGGTCAAGGAAGCGGCAGGAATCTGTCTGTTTTTTGCAGTTCAGGACTATGCCGCCTGCGCGGCGGAATGTGACGGCCGCCGCTGTCCCGTCCGCTCTTTGTTGACATTCCAGCAGAAAACTGCTATCAAATGATGTTCGCATCATTGTCCTTGCCGCGCCCTTTCCGGCGTATTTTCATGCGCCACTGAAATATATTTTTGCCCCTTTCTCATAACAACTTTCGCAGAGGAGAACCGCCATGCCCTTGGATCCCACCAAACACGCTGACTGGGAAATCGCTGAAGCCGCTGAAAGCAACATGAAAACCGTGTACGAGCTGAGTGAAAAACTTGGCTTGGACAAAGAGGAGCTGCTGCCGCACGGCCATTATCTCGCCAAGCTGGATTACCGCAAAATCCTTGAGCGGCTGAAGGACAAGCCCGACGGCAAGTACATTGATGTGACCGCCATCACCCCAACCCCGCTGGGTGAGGGCAAATCCACCTGCTCAATGGGCTTAGTGCAGGGCATGGGTAAGCGCGGCAAGTCGGTGGTCGGTGCTATCCGTCAGCCTTCCGGCGGCCCGACCATGAACATCAAAGGTTCGGCAGCAGGCGGCGGCTTGTCGCAGTGTGTGCCGCTCACGCCCTTCTCGCTCGGCATGACCGGCGATATCAACGCGATCATGAACGCCCACAACTTGGGCATGGTTGCGCTCACCTCGCGGATGCAGCACGAGAGCAACTACACCGACGAACAGCTGAGTCAGCGCGGCCTGCGCCGCCTCGACATCCACCCGAAGAAGGTGGAGTTCCGCTGGATCATGGACTACTGCGCCCAGGCCCTGCGTAACATCACCATCGGTCTTGGCGGCACTTCAGACGGCATGACCATGCAGTCTGGCTTCAACATCGCGGTTAGCTCCGAGATCATGGCCATCCTCTCCATTGCCAAAGACCTGAAAGATATGCGTGAGCGTATCGGCAGGATGGTAATGGCCTATGACAAGCAAGACAGGCCAATCACCGCCACGGACTTGGATGTGGCTGGTGCAATGACCGCGTGGATGGTCGATGCGATCAACCCCAACCTGATGCAGACCATTGAAGGGCAGCCGGTGATTGTCCATGCTGGGCCGTTCGCTAACATCGCTATTGGTCAATCCTCTGTCATTGCTGACCGCGTAGCTCTCAAGCTGGCAGATTACAACATCACCGAGTCTGGCTTCGGCGCGGACATCGGCTTCGAGAAGTTCTGGAACCTCAAGTGCCGTTACTCCGGCCTGAAGCCGAACTGCGCCGTTGTCGTCGCAACCATCCGTGCGCTCAAGTGCCACGGCGGCGCGCCGATTCCGGTGCCGGGCCGGCCAATGCCGGAGGAATACAAAGGCGAGAACGTCGGCTGGGTGGAGAAGGGCTGCGAGAACCTGATCCATCACATTGAGACCGTAAAGAAGGCGGGCATCAACCCGGTGGTCTGCATCAACGCCTTCTACACCGACAGCGACAACGAGACCAAAGCCGTGCGCCGGATCTGCGAGGCAGCTGGTGCCCGTGTCGCGCTCTCCAAGCACTGGCAGTACGGCGGTGACGGGGCGCTGGAGTTCGCCGATGCGGTTATTGATGCCTGCGAAGAGCCAAACGACTTCAAGTTCCTCTACGATCTGGAGACCCCGCTCTCCAAGCGCATCGAGCTGATTGTCAAGGAAGTGTACGGCGGCGACGGCGTGAGCTACACGCCAGAGGCCCAAGCCAAGCTGAAGCGGCTGGAGGCTGACCCAGAGATGAAGAATATGACCACTTGCATGGTCAAGACGCATCTCTCGCTCTCGCACGATCCGAAGCTGAAAGGTGCGCCCAAAGGCTGGACGCTGCCCATCCGCGACATCCTGACCTACAAGGGCGCGGGCTTTGTTGTGCCGGTGGCCGGGGCTATTACCCTGATGCCAGGCACGGCCTCTGATCCCGCCTACCGCCGCATTGATGTGGATGTGGAGACCGGCAAAGTGAAGGGCGTGTTCTAAGCTGTAGGGGCAGTTCATGAACTGCCCCTACAGCACACGCAGGACGAAACGGGCCGGAAGGGAGCAATCTCTTCCGGCCCGTTGTGTTTTGCGGTGAGGGCGCTGGGAGATGAGCATAGCTCCTCCGTCCCGCCTCGCATAACACTGACGATTTTCCCTCCATAAAACGAATACCTGTAAATCCTAAGCTCATAGGAATTCAAATCCCATTAGCTTAGGATACAAAATCCTATGAGCTTGGGAATTCAAATCCTATGAGCTTAGGATTTAGATTCCCATACGCTTAGGATACAAACTCCCATGAGCTTAGGAATGCAAATCCTATGAGCGTAGGATTTGCCCGCAGATTCTCTTGACAAGCCGCCGGGCGCGTTTTATGATGCTGCCTATGCTTACTTTACGAAGTTATCACGCATAGATAATTCAATAGGAGAAGAGCTATGGATCGCATTCAATGGAGACCGGAGACGAACGCCCTCACCACCCCTGTTTCCTACAGGCCGCGCTTTGTGCCGAGCAAGGTCTCCGGCATTGACGAGCTGGCCGCAGACCTGGCGGCGGATCATCCTGGCAGCGACGTGGAGTTCATTAAGACGATCATCAGCAATCTTCCCAACAAGATACAGGCGCGGCTCATTGGCGGCGAGCAGGTGACGCTCAAGGAGGCCTTCACCTTCACCAACTCCTTCACCGGCAGGATGGACAGCCCGGAGGACCCGCTGCCTGAAGGCGATGATGTGCTCCAAGTGCGAATCTATGCAAGTGCCCCTTTTGTGCGCAAGGTGCGGCAAGAGGCCCGCTTTGAGAAGCTCTCGGCTGAGACCAAGCTGCCGGTGATTTCCATTGCCGAAGACACGCATCTGAAGCTGCCGGATGTGCTCATGGCTGGCAGCATCCTTAAACTGAGCGGCTCCAAGCTCGCCTTTCCTGAAGACGACCCGGACTGCGGCTGCGTGATCGAAGGCACACGCTCAGGCCGGGCCGAGCAGCGCATGTTTGGCCAGATATCGAACAGCACGGTGCTGCTCACACCAGACATCCCGGCGCAGGACGATCCGTGGAATAATGAGTACGTCATTTCCATCAGCACGCAGTACACCGAGCATGGCACGGTGCGCACCGGCTTTTACACGCGCAAGCTGCGCACGCCGCTGACCGTGGAGCTGCCGCTCGGAGAAACTGCGCCGGGCATCTTCACTGGCAATGCTGACACGCCGTATGCGCGCATCATCGGCTGTGTAACAGAGGCGGCGGAGCGGCTGCGCATCGCGGCTGCGCTGGACGTACACACTGGCATTTTGTATTTTAATCTCTTGGACATGCAGGAACACAGCTGGGCAGGCCCGGCAGTGGCTGTCGCGGGCAACGGCGAATACACCCTCAGCGGCTTCGCAGGCTCGGCAGTAACAGAGATGACCGTGGCTGTGGACAACTTTGCCGCGCTGGTCAGCTTGGTGCGCAACGGCTATGCAGGCAGGCTTGTTGATATTCTGGATGTGCGGCTGCCTGACTGAGGGGCGCGGGCTTGTCCTGCCAGAGGCCTCATACAACGCAGGACAGCAGCAGCGGGCCGGACGAGAGAAATCTCTTCCGGCCTGTTTCCTTTTGCGGTAAGATACAGGCGGACTTTACAGAAAAGGCATCTCAGCACGCAGGAGAACAGCTCGGAACATTATGGACAATAAGAAGCCCACAGAGAAGCCTACAGCTCCGGCCAGAAAAACGGCAGCAGGCGGCAGCGGAGCAGATCAGAAGGGTGCTCTGAAACGCACGGTCAAGGATCAGTCAGGGGCAGGCAGACTCAAAATCGGCGAGCTGCTGCAAAAGGCGGGCTACATCACTTCCGCCGAGTTCACCAACGTGCAGACCCTGCAGAAGAAAAACAACGAGCGGCTGGGCAAGCTCCTGTTGGACAGCGGCCTTATTGAGGAAGACACCATTGCCAACTTCCTCAGCAGGCAGCATGGCTATGTCATGGTCAACATCGCCGAAGAGGTGCCGAGTCCTGACGCGATCAAGCTGCTACCTTACGAGCTGGCCAAGCAGTACATGGCCTTCCCGCTCCGGCTGGCTGGCGACACCCTCCAGATCACGATGGCCGAGCCGACAGACTCGCTGGAGGTGGAGGATCTCCAAAACAGCCTCAAGCTGGCCCTCAATGTCTGCGTCTCCACCACCCGGAATATTGTCGAGGCGTACCGTACCTATTACAAAATATCCGATGAAGAATACAAGTCTTTTTTTGCCAGCGGCGAAGAGGAGCAGGTCGAGCAGGTGCAGCAGGTCGAGGACTGGGGCGCGTTGGTGTCTGACGCGGCAGAGGACTTCGAGATTGAGGACGCTGGCGGCGACGATGACGACAAGATGGGCGGCCAGTTCTCCGCCAACGACGCGCCGATCATCAAGTTAGTCAACGGCATCTTGGTCAAGGCGGTGCAGGATGGGGTCAGCGACATCCACATCGAGCCGTTTGAGAAAACCATGCAGGTGCGCTACCGCAAGGACGGCACGCTGTTCAAATCCATGAACTTGCCGTTGACGATCAAGAACGCGCTGGCAGCGCGCATGAAGATACTCGCCGGGCTGAACATCACTGAGCGGCGGATACCGCAGGACGGGCGCATCAGCATCCGGCTGGGGCGCAACAAGGCGGTGGATTTCCGTGTCTCGACCCTGCCGCTGCTGCATGGTGAAGGCATCGTCCTCCGTATCTTGGATAAAGCCTCGCTCAATGTTGACCTGACCAAGCTCGGCTTTGAGGTGGACACCTTTGCAGCCCTCAGACGCTGTCTCAACCGTCCACAGGGCCTGCTTTTAGTCACCGGGCCAACCGGCTCCGGCAAGACCGTAACCCTGTATTCCGCTCTCAACTCGCTCAACAGCGAGGACATCAAAATCCTGACCGCTGAAGACCCGGTCGAGTTCAACTTCAAAGGCATCAATCAGGTCAACGTCAACGTTGAGGTCGGCATGACCTTTCCTGCCGCCTTGAAAGCCTTCCTCCGCCAAGACCCCGACATCATCATGGTCGGCGAGATCCGCGATATCAGCACCGCCGAGATCGCCATGAAGGCGGCCATGACCGGCCACTTGGTTTTCTCGACCCTGCACACCAACGACGCGGTGGCCACGGTCAGCCGTATGGTGGACATCGGCATTCCCGCCTACATTCTGGCCGGCTCGCTGACCATGGTCTTGGCCCAGCGTCTGGGTCGTCGCCTTTGCGCCAAATGCAAGCAGCCCATCACTGTGGAGCGGACAAGACTGCTGGAGATCGGCTTCACTGAGGAGCAGCTTGACAAGCCCGGCTTCCAGCTCTACGGCCCGAAAGGCTGTCCGGTCTGCAACGGGCGCGGCTACAAGGGCCGGGTCGGCTTCTTCGAGCTGCTGGAAGTTACCACCGAAGTGGCGCAGGCCATTCAGGCGCAGGTCTCAGAAGAGGAACTGCGCAAGACCGCCGTGCAGTCAGGCATGTACACTCTGCGCAATGCGGCGATTTTGAAAGCACTTCAAGGCGTGACCAGCCTTGAGGAGGTAGAGGGCAACACGGTCGTCCAGCAGGACACTCTGCCGCCGTATTTGGTCAGCCCGCCGGTGGAGGAATTCGAGGACGGCGATGTCATCATTCAAGAAGGCAACCAAGACGACCGCAATTTCTACAAGTTAGTGCGGGGCAAGGTGGCGGTGCTCAAGCAGGGCAAGAAGATAGCCGAGATCACCGAGCCGGGCGAATATTTCGGCGAAATGGCCTGCATTCTCGATGAGCCGCGCTATGCCTCAATCATCTCGGTAGGCCGCAGCAAGGTGAAGAAATATCCTGGCGACAAGCTGCGAGAGCTGTTGGAAAAATACCCAGACATCGCCCGCCATCTTTTCAAAACCTTGGCCAAGCGGCTGCGCAAGACGGACAATATTGTCATCCAACTGGCGGGCGGTGGTACAGCGGCCAAGCGGCCTCCCGGAGCCGGACCGGCCATGCCGCCGCCGCGCCCTGCACCGCGATGAGCAAGATTTCTGTTTACATCATCGCTTGGAATGAGGCGGACAAAATTCGCCAAGCGGTCAATTCTGTGCTTTGGGCGGATGAGATCGTGCTGGCCGATTCCTTCAGCACGGACGGCACCGCTGAAATCGCCGCTGAACTGGGAGCGAGGGTGGTGCAGATCAAGTTCAAGGGCTTTGGCGATCTGCGCAACCAAGCGATGGCCGCCTGCTCACACGATTGGATTTTTTCTTTGGATGCCGACGAGCGCTGCACCCCGGAAGCGCGAGACGAGATGCTGACGACAGTTGCTCTGCCAGACGCGGCGGATGCCTATTGCATTCCCCGGCGCAATTTTTTCATGGGCCGCTGGATTAAGCATTCCGGCTTTTATCCCGACTACCGCCAGCCGCAGCTTTTCCGCAAGGGCGCGCTGCGCTTCAAAGAAACCGACCCGGTGCATGAGGAATATGAGATTGTCTCCGACAAACCGGTTGGGTATCTTCAGCAGCCCATCTGGCAGTTTCCCTACAAAAATCTGGAGGAGGTGGCCCGCAAGGCCAACCGCTATTCCACGCTCGGCGCGGAAAAGCTCCGTCAGCGCGGACGGCGGGCAGGAATGCTCACTGCCCTTAGCCGGGGACTGTGGTCCTTTTTCCATATGTACATCTTGAAAAAAGGCATCCTCGATGGCTGGCCGGGCTTAGTCATCGCCATCGGCAATTTTGAGGGGACGTGGTACAAGTACGCCAAGCTGCACGAGATGTCCGCCGGGTGGCAGTCACCGGACAGCCCGCCGCTGCGGCGCGGCTGAGAGGTTTCAGCGGCGGAAGCTGTTGACGGCCAAGCAGTACTCCTTGGCCAGCAGCAGGCGCTGCGTCGCCGGCAGGTAGAAGTAGATCGGACTCAGCATCAGGATATGGACGGCATCACGGAGACTCAATTTTTCTCAGCAGCTCTGCGGGTTCTGTTGCGCAGGCAAAAACGCCCGCATCGTTCCTCAACCCTGACCAGCTGACTCCTCCTATAGATGATATAATGCATCCGCGCAAAAAGTTCAATATTTTTTACCACCATTCAGAATTTTGATGACAGAGTTCTGAGCATCCTTGAAATTCCGTTCTGATGCCTGAAAACAACCCTTCTTCCGCGCCCTATTCCGAAAGCCTGCTGGTCCATTTCTGGCCGGGCCGAGCAGCTCCGGGCTGAAGCCCTGCGCCAGCTCTGCGATCTGGAAGGGCTGCTCAATCGCGCTTTTTATCCTTTGAGCGGCTTTCTTTGTCGGGCGGACTACGAGAGGGTTCTGCAAGAAATGCGGCTGGCTGACGGCTCAGTCTGGCCGCTGCCGGTCTGTCTGGATGTCAGTGAAACCTTTGCCGCCAAACTGGATTCCGACGAAGCGGTGCAGGACAACAGGGCTACATCCAGTAAACCTCCCGCACCATCCTGTTGATTCCTGTGTAATCAATCTTCCCGCTGCCGAGAAGCGGTATCGCCTCGACCCGCCGCACCTGACGGATATTGTGCAGTGGCGACAGCCCGGCCTCGCGGATGATCTGGTTGACCTGCTGCCGCTCAATGGCCAGTGTGGTCAGCAGCACCAATTCCGAATGTTGCTCGTCGCCAGCGGCGGCCACGGCCAGCACCGGCCCCTCGCCCGCCGGAAGCCGTGTCTCCAAAGCCTGCTCAATCGCGGGTAGGGAAATCATTTCTCCGCCTAATTTGACAAAGCGTTTTAGCCGCCCGGCAAAGACCAGCACCCCGTCCCGCTCGAACATCAGGTCGCCAGTGTCGTACCACTGCTGGCCGTCAAATCCGACAAAGGGCGATTTGGCCTCGCCGATGTAACCAGAAAAGACGTTCGGGCCGCGCACTAAAAGCCGACCGTTTTTACCCAGAGCCGCTGGTTTGCCGCTTTCCACATCAATGAGGACATGCCGCATCGAGGGCAGCAGCTTGCCTATGGTGCCGGGCTTGGGATCGGTCAAAGAATTGACTGAGACCACGGGCGAGCACTCGGTCACGCCGTAGCCCTCGCAGAGCAGGGCCTGCGGACATTTTTCTTTCAGAGCGGCGAAGACATGGTCCGGGCATTTCTCCGCGCCGGAGAAGATCAGGCGCAGAGAGCGGAGCTGCGCCGCCGTGCCTGTGCGCAGCATTCCGTTGAGGAAGGTCGGCGTGGCGATCAGGACGCTCGCGCCGTAAGCCTCGGTCATCTTGGCCAGCATCGCGCCTTCAGTCGGATTGGGCCAATAAACCGTGCGCAGCCCGGCGCAAAGCGGCAGCATCACGGTTCCAGCCAGACCAAGCGAATGGAAGACCGGCAGGATGCCTAAAAGCCGGTCGTTAGACGTAAGCGAGAGCATCTGCGAAAAGTCGCGCAGGTTGGCAAGAAAATTGGCGTGCGTGAGCGGCACTGCCTTAGGCCGCGCCTCGGAACCGGAAGTGAAGAGGATGGCCGCGTTTTCAGCAATCTTGGCCTGCCGCAGCTTGCTCCAAGAAAAACGGCTCCTGAGCAGCGCGCCGAGCTTGCGCCCAGCCGTGATGCGGGCGGCAATCTCCTCCAAATAAAGCCACTGCACGCCGACCTGATCCAGCTCAAAGCCCTGCGCGGCCAAGCGGCTGGTCAGGGCCTTGGCGGTGAGCACATGCGTCGCGCCGACCACGCCGAGCGAGTGTTTCATGTTGGCCACACCGCTGGTCCAGTTGACCATCACCGGCTCTTTGCCGCTGAAAATCACGGCCAGCCACGTGACCGCCGCGCCGACCGAGCCGGGCAGCATGATGCCGACGCGCTGGCCCGGCAGCTGCTCGATCTCCGGCAGCAGGGCATGAATGGCCAAGACAAGCTGCCGCCACGTTTTTTCGCCCCGAAGTTGGTCGGAAAGAATGACTTGATCAGAATTTTCCTCCGCCTGCCGCAGAAACAGCTCGGCGATATTTGCGCCGTCCGGGATGGACAGCGTGCGCTCCTCCGCCGGGGCGAACCAAGCGGCGGAGACCGGCTTCAGCTCTGCGCCAGCAACCGTCGGCATGATGCCGCCCGCAGCCAGAATGCAGTCGGCCACCGTCTTCAGGGCCTCCAGATTGTCCGCCGCCACACCGAATTCCTGCTGAAGCCATGCGCCGAATTCCGCCAGCACCAAGCTGTCCAAGCCAAGGTCAGCGGCGAGGCTGTCACTCTCGGCGATGTCTGGCGCGCCCGCCAGCTCGCGCAGCTTGTCGATGACCAACGTGCGGGTGGCTGCCGGAATTTTACCTGTATTTTTGTCTGTGAATTCAGCCTGCCGCTCCTCGTAATAGATCGGCGCATAGCCCTGCCACCAGCACAGCGGCACCTCAGTGTGCCGGTCAGGCTCACGGTTGTAGAAATCCTCCAGCCAGCGATTGATGACCTGCTTGCCTGCGTTACGGGCTGGAAAATCATCCGGCTCGACAAATTCAATCTCGACCTTGCGCCTCGGCATGAAAAAAATGCCGTTCGCCAACACCGCCAGCGTCAGTTTGCCGATGTCTTTCAGCAGAGACGGAATGCCCCGCGCCCGACTGAAGCGGCTGCCCCACAAACCGCGCTGCCGCACCAAGACAATCCGCGCCTCCGGCACGCCATGAATGACCGTTGCCGCGCCGCTGTTGCCGCCGATTTGCTCCAGATTGCCCCGGCTGATGCGACCGGACGGATAGAGCAGCACATTGTCACCTTGCTTGAGCGCGGCAATGATCTCCTCAATCCCGGCAAAGACCTGCTCCTTGACCTGCTGGCCGCTAGTATTGAGGTCAGGAATTCGGATCGCCCGCAGCTCGGCCATCAGCCAGCGGAAGAGCGGGTGGCTGGTCTGCTGCTCGTCAGCCAGCGGGCGCGGCGCGAAGGCGTTGAACAGTAGACTGCTGATGATCACCGGGTCAATCAGGGCTTGGTGGTTGGGCAGAAAGAGAATGGGCCGCCGGTCATTACGGCGGCTATTCTTGATTGCCCGCAGGCCGGAAACGCGGAGGCGGTAGCGGAGGCGGAGCAGACAGGCAAGCAGGAGATTGAGCAGAATTTTCATTGGCGAAGTCCGGGAAGATTGAGAGGGCAAGGCTAACTGTCGCAGGTATTGTACCGTCTTTGCGGCGGCGTTCCAAGCGGCAGCTATGGAAAAGCACTGTGCTCCCAAAAAGAGCAGCCCCGCCCTGTGTGCAAGGCGGGGCTGTTTGCAGACTTCTTGCATCAGCCGTCATCCGGGCGGCTGAATGGTGTCACCTGTAGACAGCTGTCACCCGTTTGTTGGACGACATGTTGACCGTGCAGATTCTGGTCTCTGCGTTGGTCTCATCGCAGCCTCTCCACGAAGAAAATGTCCGCCAGTCGAACCACCATCTCCTTGCTTTCTCCGGCGCGGTCAGCATAATGCTGGTGTTGCTGCGAACGTTCCTTCTGTAGTCGGTGCGCCCGCTGTACTGACTCGGATCGGCGGAGATAGGCACCCAAAAGGCTCCCGACGACCGCACGGTCAGCACCTTGGGCCAAGCGTAATTCGCTGTCACTGTTTTGTTTGCCGACATAGCGACGGTGCAGGTTCTGGTCTCTGCGTCGGTCTCATCGCAGCCGCTCCAGCTATAGAAATACTTTCCATGCCTCTTGTCGGGCGCGGTCAGGGTGATGACTGTCCCCCGTCAGGAATATTCTTCCTGTAGTAGTCAGTCCTGCCGCTGTAGCGCGACGGGCTGCCAAGAATCGGCACACAGATAGTTCCAGACGACCGCACTTTGAGCACCCTTGGCTCTGCTGGCGCAGCAACGTAATTCACGGTCACAGTTCTGTCCGACGCAATGCTGAGAGTGCAGGTTCTGGCAGCCGGGTTGGTCGAATCGCAGCCGCTCCAGTCGGAGAAATTCCTGCCGCCGCTGGCCGCTGGTGCAGTCAGGGTAATGCAAGTTCTGTTCAAGATGCCGGGCTTCGAGTAATTGGTCGTTCCGCTGTAGTCCGCAGAGCTGCTGGCGATTGCAACGCCCGCCGCCGCGCCGGTGGAATTGACCCGTGGATTCAAGTTGTAAGTGCAACTTTTGCTGAGTTGAGAAAAGAGTGAGTTATGGTAACATGATGGCTCAATTC
>JAABPV010000052.1 GCA_011391865.1 Desulfobulbaceae bacterium
AACTCGCAACACGCCTCTTTATTGTTCGCTATAATCTCAAATTAAGGGCATCACTTTCTATTTAGCCACCACCAAAATTTCTTGCCCTTGTCGGCATCACCGGAATGCTGTTTGGCGGACCTGCGGCAGCAGAGCGGCGAACAGACTGACAGCCAAAGTCTACTCCATTGATGGTGGCTGGAAAGCCATGTCTGGCCAACGACTATCCTGTAGAGAAACGCGCCTCATCCCCCCTGAAATCATTTCAGGGGGACAATCTGATCGCTTCCCAGTCCGCTGCCTTCCTGCTGCGCCGCCTCACGGAAACAGGCTCTGATATTGCCGCCCGCCGCTGCGCCGAGCCGCTCATAGGGAAGCCGGACCGTCAGGCTGCTGCCGGAGACCGCAAGCGTGTCCTCGGCCAGTGGCTCCAGCGACTGCTTCTGCTGGCCGTCAAGCCGGTAGAGGCTCGCGTAGGGTTTATCTCTGGCCAGCAAAATTTCCAGATGCAGGTCGTAGCCTGCCCGTCCTTCTTCGCCGGAGAGTGCTCCGCCGGTGGCCGGATTCAAATCAGTGTCGAAGTAAAAATTCACCAGCGGGTCAAAATCATCCTTCTGCGCTGCGAAATACTCGGCCAGCGGCTTGGCCAGCTCTGCGGTCAGGACGAGTGCGCCCTGTTTGCCTTCCGCAGAAACTTGTCTGATGTCCAACAGGGGATTGCGCGCATCGCCGACCGGGTCGCGCCAGATGATGAAGCCGTCCACAGAGGACACGGTTTGCACTGCTGGGGGAGTGCTTGCGCCAGATTGCGGCAGCGGCAGACTGATCCCCTGCTGCTCGGCGGCCTGCCTGATCTGCTCAAGCAACTGCGTCCGCATCCGCTCCATGCCTTCCGGCAGCTTCGGCCCAAAGGCGATAAAAACGCCGATCAGCCCCAGCAGCGGCAAAATGATGCCAGCAAGAGCCATCGGCATCCACAGGCAGCGGTAGGTGCTGTCTGTGTCGATTTTGCCCGCAGCCTGCTTGAGGTCGCGGTACACTGTCACCGAAAAGACCAGCGCAAACGCCATAATAAAAAATTGGAGCACTTGCAGCACGATCTGCTGGCCCGGAAACTGTACAACAAGCGGCAGTAAGGACAGCGGCATGATCAGTCCTGCAACAGCCAGCGACATCAGCAATCCCTTGAAAAAAGTGTTCCACCAGTGGCCGCGCACATAAAGACGGCTAGCCATGAGCGCGTCAATCCCTCTCCGATCCTCGTCGATCATGACATAAATCCACAGCCCCATGGAGACTGATAAAATCAGAGCGGGCAGAAGAAAGAACAGGCTGGCGGTCATCAAAATGCCGAAATACAGGCTGCCGATCCACAGCATCGGGAAAATATATTTCCAGCCAGTGCAAAGCGATTCAATAATGCCGTGCTGCTCATCCACAGCAGCGACAAATACCGAAGTTTGCACCCAGCAGACAAGCAGAACAATTGTCAGGAAAAAAAGAATGCCGCCGCCGAGCAGTGGCAGAGCAAAGGAATGCGCCAGCGTCAGCGACAGATCTGAAAGTATGCGCTGCAAGTCGCCGTTGAAAAATTGCTGGAGCTTCTGTTCGTCCAGCCCCAAAGCGAAGAATCCCCCGACACCGAGACCGACCAGCACCAAGGTGCAGAAAAGCGAGCCGAGCAGCGTAACTGCCAGCATCGGCAGAACTCGTTTCGCATACAGACGGAACGCTGCGGCAAAGATGTCACTGACGCTGCTGACATCTCCTCTCTTCACCTCCGGCTTTGGCTTGGCAGGTTTTTTCAGCGGCGGCGGGGTCTTGGGGAGCGGGACTTTCGGAGGAGACGGTCTTTTCATCATCGCAGGGTTCAGCCGTTTGAGCTGCCTCGGTTCTGCTCCAGCAGGGAGCGGGCTTCGTTTTCGGCAATGCCGGTCAGCAAGAGGGTTTTAGCGCGGCTGGCATGGCCGCTCCTGATGACAACGGCGGATTTGGGCAGATGCAGCAGGTCAGCAATAAAATTAACTGCCGCTTTGTTCGCCTTGCCGTCCACAGGCGGAGCGGCCAAGCGCAGCTTCAGTGCGTCGCCGTGCAGTCCAGCCAGCTCGGTGCGGGCTGCGCCGGGCTGGACATGCAGGGCGAGCAGCAGGCTGCCGTCAGCGCGGGCGCACAGGCAGGGCAGGGCGGCGGGGGGCGGAGTGTTCATGCCTCAATTGAAGCATATTTTCAAGCCTGAAGATAGGGCCGGATGCATTTTTCCTGTGGCATCTGCAAAACTTACTCTGCGACCGCCGGTTCAGCCGCTGCGGGTTGCGCAGCTTTCCTGTTTTGATTGAGCCAGAAAGGTAAGAAGCGGCGTTCCGGCTCAAAGCCGCCGTATTCGCCCGGCAGGCCGTGACTGAGAACTGCGGCCTCATCCGGCGAGAGATCGGTTTTGATGCCGTCTTTACCCCGGCGCATCCTGCCGCCACCTTTTTCGTCCACCGGCATGAATATCTGTCCGCTCTCCGGGTAGCGCAGATTGATCCGGTCAGCAGCCACAGCTTCAGGAGCCAGCCGGTCGGCAGCACCCTCCAGTCTGAGCAATGCCCCGGCGATTTTGCTCCATGTCGGCAGTGCGCCTTGGGAGCCGCTGACCCGGAAGGAGCCGTGTTTCATCGGCTCGTTGCTGTCAAAGCCGACATATACGCCCACCGCTGTCCCTGCCGATGAGAGCAGCGCCGCGCCGTCGATGTCAGGGGCAGAGGGCACAAAGCCTATGAAAGCGGCGTTGCGGAAGTCGTTGGACGTGCCGGTCTTGCCCATCAGGGGCAGCGCAGGCCCTTTTTCCTTCTCTTGACTCAGAATGGGCAGGCGCACCTGCTCCCATGCCTGCCGTCCGGTGCCCCAGCGGACCACGTTTTCCAAAATGCTGACGATCTCGCTGCTGCTTTTTTGATCCAGCACCGGCGTTGCCGCTGCTTGCCGGGCGTAGAGCACTGTGCCGTCAGGCCGTTCAATCCGCTCAATCAAGGCCAGCCCATTCAGCCTGCGCCGCTCCTCATCTGTCTCGTCCAACATCGCATGATCGGCAAGCTGTGCGCTCCAGCGGCGACCTGTGACCAAGGTTTCGTAAATGCGTGTGCTTTCCAGTAAGGAGATGACATTAGAGCCGAGCGGGAAGGAAAGCACCGGCTCCAACCTGCTGCCCACTCCGGCCTCGCGGGCCAGCCGGATCAGATATTGCAGGCCGAGCATGATCCGGTAGTCCCTGAACCTGACCAGCACATCTGCCGAATAGGGCGGCAAGGCAGCCATCGCGCTCCGCTCCTCTTCAGCCAGCCGTCCGATGATGTCCGCTCCGCCTGCGCTGACCGCGCCTTCGAGCAGGATGTTGTCCCAGAGGGTCTCGCGTTCCGCCGGATGCATGAAGGCCAAGCGGCGGCGCAGTTCAGCCGCGTCCGCAGATGTCCAGCTTTCCGGCAGGCTGCCGCGCAGTGTGAAGACCAGTCTGCCCTGCTTATTCAAGGCCAGCCTGCCAGGCGGGCGGGATTCGTCCTCCGCCTCCGGTTCGGTCCAGCTCTGGCCGAAGAAATTCGGCACCTGCACCGCAGGCGCAGGCATCTGCTCCAGATATCTGCGATACCGCTCCAAGTGCTGCCGCGTCCGCCGCAGGCCGAGATAGTTCATACCCAAGATGGCTATCTGTTTTTTGTATTCTGCCCGCTCCTCTTTGTCGAGCTTAGGATCCTTCAGGCTGCTTTGAATCTGCGCCCGGAATTTATCAAAATGCAGACCGTGCGGCAGCTCCTGCCAGCGGCGCAGCTCGCTTGCCCGACCCTCAAAGAGGAATACTTCTCCCGCTCTCCGCACCGCCTCTTCATACGCGGCCCGGTCTAACTCCTCCGGCGTGACATTCAGACCAAACTGGCCCCGCATTCTCGCGCTGAACTGCTCATAGCTTTCGTCAGTCCGGGGAATCATGTCCACAGCGGCGGCGGTCTCCAACAGCCCGGCAGGGGTCAGTTTGTCCGTGAGATGATAAAGCAGCCAGACCGAGGCCACGTTTTCTGACTTGACTCCGGCCCAGTTTATGGAGGTATGACTTGACTCCGGCTTATGATCCGGGCGGGGAAAGTAGGACTGGCCCCGGAAGATGAAGACATTGCGGCGGTTGTCAAGATGATCCAGCGAACTCCAGCCAAGCTGAAAGGCGGCGGCGTAGAGGAAAGGCTTCATGGTCGATCCCATCAGCCGCCTGCCGTCCGCCGCCCGGTTGAAGAAGCGGTTCTCCATGCCTCCGGCCACGGCACGCACCGCGCCCTGCTCCAGAGCCACTGCCGCGCCTTGGAGCTTCGGCCAGCGCTCCAGCTCCAGCAGGGCCGCGCCCTCAAAAGGATCCAACTCCCGCACGCTGACATGGACGCAGTCGCCTGCTTTGAAACGAGAAAGCAGCTCCTCCATATCCTTCTTGCCCGGCTTGGCCTGTGCGCTCTGCCGCCGATGCCGTACCAGTGCCTCCAGCAGATACGTCAGACCTTGGCGGTCAATGCGGCCGACAGGTCTTTTGCCGCCCAGATCGACTGAAAGCGCAGGCTGATCCGGGACGCTCAGATTGATCTCCTTGATCGTGCCGAAGACAAAATCCTTTTCCCGCAGCTCTGCCTCCTCGCCGCTTTTTGCCGCCTCCCGGCACTCTTGCTGCACTTCCTCGCGGCCATAGCCGCGCAGCTGCACGTCCAAGCGGGACAGCTCGCGCCGGAGGCTGTATAGCGTCTCCTCCTGCAAGAAGCGGTCCACAGTGCTGATGATCCGCACTCCGGCGGTGGCGACGTTGTCAATGCCGTGCCCGGCCAGCAGCTCGGTCATCGCCTTGGCGGCCAGGCCGTCCTGAATCATGTCCATGACCGTGCTGAGGTCAAAACTGGTCCGGCCGCGCTTGAACGGAATTTCGCCCTTGCTGGCCGCGTCATGCTCCTCCCGGCTGATCATGCCCAGCTTGAGCATTCTGCCTAAAACGTAATCAGCCCGCTCGCGGGCACTGCGGCGCGCTTCCAGTCCGGCCTGCTTGTCCTGCTTGGTGAATGGATTGTAATAATTGGGCCGCTTGACTGAGCCGGCGATGAAAGCCGACTCCAGCAGGCTCAGTCCATCAGGATCCTTGTCAAAATAATAGCGGGCCGCCACGCCCAAGCCGTGCCCGTTGCCGTTGACATAGAACTGATTGCTGTAAAATTCAAGAATCTTTTCTTTGGAATAGCGGTGCTCCAGACGCAGGGCGTAGAGCATTTCCTTGAGCTTGGCTTTATACGTTCGGTCTGGACGCTTAAAGAGATTTTTGGCGGTCTGCTGGGTGATGGTGCTGCCGCCCCGGACAATGCGGCCCGCCTGGAAATTGATCAGAACCGCTTTGGTGATGCCAGGCAGGTCAATGCCGTAATGCCGGAAAAACTGGTCGTCCTCCGCCGCCACCAAGGCGTTGATGAAGTGTTTCGGCAGCTGCTCGTAGGTGACATATTGCCGGTGGATGTCCTCAAACAGCACACCTATTTTTTCCTGACCATCCCGGTAGTAGATCTGGCTTTCCTTGCCCAGAATGGAGGCGATCCGTTCTGGCGCGGTTTCCGGGCAGGGCACTTTGACCACCAGCCACCAAACCCAGCCCAGTGCGCCAGCGGCGGCCAAGAGGATAAGCACTGTCAGAAAAAAGGAGATTTTGCAAAGAAAACCGCAGCACCGGCGCATAATGCTTGACTGGCAGGAATCGGAATGAGGCAAGGCAGAACCCTGAGAAAAAAAACGTCAATTTGCCCACATGATATTCTTTGCCTGTCTGCCTGTCCAGCAGAATCAGCGGCAGGCACGGCCCGCACGCTGCGCTGGAAGAGGTTGAAATACGGGCTGAAAATCTGCGCTTTTGTCATTTTCTTGATCAACGGCATGTTTTTCCTTGTAAAACGCATTTGTTCTATGGTACAAAAACCAAAGTGGTTTCCACGCTGTTCGCGCCGGAGCAGTTGTCCGCGCAGAAAATCCAACCATCCCAAAATATCCTCATTCGTCATATCGGAGCTTCTGTCTATGAAGAAAACCAAGAAAGTCATCTCATACATTATGCTGCTTGTTCCGCTGGCCCTGCCTGCGGGCTGTTCCACAGTCAGCGACGCGGGCAGCAGCGGCTATGGCAACAATGACCGAAGAGCCTGGACTGACGATGAATCTGAACAGCTGAGGCTGATTGTTGAACGCTATTTTGCACAGGAGGAGCGGCAGAAAAAGATGCTCACGCAGCTGAACGGCTCCACACCGAGCCAGCCAGAGGCTGCTGCGGAAGAGGAGGAGCCGGGGCCGACGCTGGCCGAGGCTTCGGAGGAACTGAAAGAAGAGCTTGCGGCTTTGGAAAAGACAGGTGCATGGACAGCAGAAAACATGGACGGAAGCCAGGCCGCGCAGCAAGTCCAGTGCCAGATTCAGTTCGGCAGTGCCGGAGCAACAGCTGCGCAGGCACCGGCAACAAGAGTCATTGAAGCCCCGGACAGACCGGAGCTGCCTTTGGTCAGTGGCCCGCTGCCCCAGCCGGCTGAAAATGCCGACTTGCCCGCCTCAGTCAAGACAACAGCTGCGAAAAAACGCGCCGCCTGTGATTTCCCTGTTCTTGTCAACCGACAGGTGCAGTTCTATTTGGATCTCTATCAAGGCAAGCAGAGGAAAAATTTCAGCCGCTGGATGGAGCGGTCTTCCCAGTACATGCCCTTCATCACCGCTGAGCTGGAAAAAGCGGGGCTGCCTGCGGAGCTGGCGTATCTGGCGATGATTGAATCCGGCTTTGATCCGGTCGCCTATTCGCCTTCCCACGCCTCCGGCCTGTGGCAGTTCATTCCCAGCACTGGCCGCAATTTCGGCCTGCGGGTGGACTCTTGGGCGGACGAGCGCCGCGATCCTGAGAAATCGACCAAGGCCGCCGCCGCGTATCTGAAAGTCCTGTACAAGCAGTTCGGCGACTGGCATCTGGCGATAGCCGCCTACAACGCAGGCGAAGGCGCGGTCGCGCGGGGCTTGAAACGCTACGGCGCGAAAAATTTCTGGGAGCTGGCCGGTCATGATTATCTGCGGCTGGAAACCAAGCGTTATGTGCCGCAGATGATCGCCGCCGTGCTCATCACCCGCAATCCTGCCCAGTACGGTTTTCGGCAGATCAATTACAAAAATTCGTTCCAGCATGAGCTGGTGAAGGTGCCTGCCGGAACCAGTCTGAAGACCGTGGCCGCCAGCGGCTCCATGAGCGTGGAGCCGCTGCGGAAGCTGAATCAGGCCCTGCTCAAAGATCAGATTCCGGCTGATGCCAAGGGCGGCTGGCTGCTCAAGGTTCCCGCAGGCCGCAGTGCGCTGGTGGCCGCGAACCTGCCCAAGGCCCAAGCTGTGGCCGTTGCAGCAGCACGTCCTGCCGAGTCTTCCGCATCAGACTATCTCAGTCACAAAGTCGCCAAAAACGAAACCCTCAGCCAGATCAGCAAGCAGTACGATGTCAGCCTGACCGCCCTGCTCAAGGTCAACAGCCTGCGTTCGGCGGAGCTGAAGGCCGGGCAGAGCCTGCGCATTCCTGTCGCTGTTCAGCAGCCGACCTTGCTGGCCGCCGCCGCTGCGCCTCAGCCCGAGCTGCCTGCCGCCGCAAAAGTCACGCACAAGCTGGGCAAGGGCGAGACCTTGTCCGATCTCGGCAAGAAGTACAGCGTTTCTGTGGCGGAGATCATGAAATGGAACAAGATCGCCCATGCAGGCAAGGTGAAGGCAGGTCAGTCTCTGACCATCCAGCGGCCTGAGGCGGCGCAGACCGTTGTTGCCGCCGCCGCTCCAGCCGCTGCTGACGGCGCTGTTGAACTGACCGCCTCCAGCATGAAACGGAAGCCCGGCGCGGACTTGGCTTTAGCCGCCGCCGCGCCGAAAGAAAAGCCTTCCGGGTTGGTCGTCCTGTCCGGCAGCGGCAAACGGAAGGCCGAAGCCGCCGAGCCGCCGGTCAGCTATTACAAGGTGCGCAACGGCGATTCCCTCTGGTCGATCTCTAAAAAATTGGAGGTCTCGGCCGGAGACATCAAAAACTGGAACCGTCTGAACAGCCATCAGCTTCAGCCTGGCACCACTTTGGTGATCAGAAACGGCTGATCATTTCCTTCCCGGCTGAAGGAAGGGGTAAACTTCCTTCAGCGCAGCTGCGGCGATGGCGGCGGCGTGGCCAGCTCTTAGGCAGGCTTCATGCAGCCGCCATCGTCTGCGGTCACGTTCTCCGGCGATATTGCTGACGCAGCGCAGCTCCAAGCAAGGTAGCTGAAACGCCTCGCAGACCCGCGCCGCCGCCGCGCCTTCCATATTTTCGCACAGTCCTTGAAATTGACGGCCCAGTCGCCGCGCCCGATCTTCTGTGCCGCTGGCGCAGCTAACTGTGACAAAGGTTCCGGTTTTGCAGGAAATAGCCGAGTGCCGCAGCGCGTATTCCGCTGTTTGGCGCAATCCTTTGTCTAAGACAAAGCTGTCTTTTACTATCAAGCCACGCTCGCTCAAGCGTTCAATCCGATCCGGCAGACAGAGGCCGAGATCGCCCAAAACCTCCTGCTCGGCCAAGCAGATGTCCAGCAAGGCCGCACCGCTGTCAGGAAAGGCCCCGGCAATGCCGAAATTGATCACCGCGCTGATTTGTCCGGCGTGACGGCAGAGCAGCGCGGTCAGGGCATGGGCGGTCTCCACCGGGCCGATGCCGGTGATCAGCCGCAGGACGTGCTCCGCGCCGCCCGCCTCATCAAAAGCCCGCAGTTCAAACTCTGTCGCCGCTGCAATCAGAATGCTCATCATCAGCCGCCTCCTGCGGCAAAAAAAGAAGACCTATGCGCCCTGCGCTGCTCCGGGTATAATAAGTTCAGGATATTCCGCCTTCCGCGCCGGAGGGCGGCAACATCTTCTTTCACAACGGAGGCTGGTCATGAGTATTTTTTCCCGCAGCACAAACGGCAGCAGCGCGGAGCGCGGCCTGTTTGCATTCATTTTTTTTCTTTTTTTCTGCGCCGCTGGCAGCGCGGCGGCCGGATACAGCCCTGACAGCGGCCTTGTCCGCGAGGGCGGCGGCACATGGGGTTCCATCTTGGAGATGTCGGCGGAATTGAGGGGGCCGGACATCGTGTTCAATGTCCGCAGGCAGGACAGAATGCCCATGTACCCGGAAAGCCGCATCAGCATCAGAACCGGCAGCTGGAGAGGCGGGGATGCCGCTTCCGGCACAGTCTCTTCCGGCAGCCGCAGCGTCACGCTGACCGTGCGCGACGAAGGCGGCAAGCCGCAGAGCTATTACGCCTGCATCTCCAACAGCTACGGCCACGCTTGGGTCGGCCCGCTGAAGCTCGGCGGCTATGACGGCGCGAATGATTATGACGGACCGGGCGATGTCGGCATGGAGGCGTATCCGCCTGAGCATTCCTCCAGCAGCGACAGCGTGGGCCGCCCGCGTATTGACAGCTGGCCCAGCAGCGCATGGGTGGATGAGCGGGTCAGCATCGCCGTGACCGCAGGCTGGTGCCGCAACGGCGGTATGGTACGCCTGCGCTGCATGGCGGAGGGTTCCGACAAACCCTATAAGTCCGATTGGATCCGCACCGGCGACACCGTCGAGGTGCCGTTCCGCTTCAAGTTCCCCGGCAAAAAAAGGATTTCCTGCGTCACGCTGGACAGCTGCTGCGCCAGCCCGGAAGTCAGCCGCAGCATCCTGATCAAAGAGGTGAACCGCGTGCCGCGTGCTCCTAAAATCAGTTCCAAGCCTGCTGAGATCAAGCTAAAAGTGCCGGTGCATATTTCTGTTTTGCCGGGCAGCGATCCTGACGACGATCAGGTCAAGGTCGAATGCAAGGCGGAAGATGCACGGACTTTCAGTTCCTCCGGCTGGTTCAACAGCCCGCAGTGGACAGATGCCGTCTTCACCTTTGAGCAGCCCGGCAGTAAGCGCATCTCCTGCATCACCATAGACCGCAGAGGCGGGGTCAGCCGCACGACGGAGCGGCTGATTGAGGTGACTGCTCCGCAGTCTGCTGTGCTGCCCAGCACAGGTGAAACCCGGATTAACATCTCGGTGGTGACAAAACCGGACGGCACAGCGGACAGCAGAGTCAGCGTCGAAAGCAGCCGCAGCGAGGGCTGCGCCCCGTTCTGCGACGGCGACATCACCTATGACAAGCCCTACCTGCCTGCGCCCTATTATGACGGGCCGGAGCAGAATGATTTGTATCCTGTCTACGAGCCGTGACGCGCTCTCCGGCTGCCGGACTGGTTCTGTCCGGCAGCCGCCCTTCCTGTTTCACCCTACTTTTTGTTGAAGAAAAAATCTACAATTTCCCGTTTCTGATAGCAAACAAGGCAGATAAGAATTTTTCTGACTAAATTGCATATGACTATTTCCACAGGATTTTTGCTCTACGCCGCCCTGTACCGCCTGACTGTGCTGGCGGTCGGAGCTTTGTCTATTTGGCTGGGCTTCCGTCTCTTCAGCAATGCCGCGAGCAAAAAAGCGGACGGCTCCGCCAGCGCAGAAGGCGGCGGCTTCAAGCTGACCTTGACCAGCCTGCTGCCCGGAACCTATTTCGCCCTCTTCGGCACAGCACTCATCAGCGTCATGCTGTGGAAGCATGGGCCGCCGCAGTTAGAGCAGAAAAGTGTCACCGAAATAACGGACACAGGAGAAGTTCGATCTGAATATCAGCTAACACGTCACAATGAATCGAATCTTGACGGGCCAGCAGCAAGCGGGGAAAAATCTGGCATCACAGAGGCGGGAGCCGCCGAGATAATGGATGCCATCGCCAAGCTGCTGCGAAAAAACGGCAACGAAGACGGAGCGGCGCAAATCGAACAGACCGCCGAATCCTTGCGGAGGAATGGAAAATGAAGCTGCGCAGAAGAGGTTTGCTACTGATTGCGTTGGCCGTGATGCTGCCTGCGGCGGCGCAGGCGGATTCCGGTTTTGGCCGCTTTCACGCCTTGGTGATCGGCAATCAGAATTACCGGCATCTGAGCAAGCTGAAGACTCCGAAAGCTGATGCTGAGGCGGTCGCCAAGGTGCTGGAGGAGCAGTACGGCTTCACGGTTGAGCTGCTTTTGGACAAGACCAGAGCCGATATTCTGCTGGCCTTGGCCAAACTGCGCAGAACTATGACCTCAGAAGAAGAAAACCTGCTGATTTATTACGCCGGGCACGGTTATTTGGACGAGCCGACCGGCACCGGCTACTGGCAGCCTGTGGATGCGCAGACCGACAACACGGTCTATTGGATTCCCACCGACGAAATTTCCCGACTGCTCAAGGCTGTCCGCGCCCGGCACGTGCTGATTGTCGCGGATTCCTGCTATTCCGGCAGCCTGCTGATGCGGGATTCCGGCGCGAGGCTCCCTGCCGCAGCCAGCCGCGATGAATGGCTGAAGCGGATGCTGGCGAAGCGGTCGCGCACCGCGCTGACTTCGGGCGGCGAAGAGCCGGTTGCGGACGGCGGCGGGAGCGGGCATTCGGTCTTTGCCAAAGCGTTGCTGGAAGTGCTGCGGGAAAACACGGAGATTCTCGACGGCGACAGCCTCTTTGACCGGATCAAGCGGCCAGTCATTTTGAATGCGGAGCAGACTCCTTTGTACGGTGACATCAAAATGACCGGGCATGAGATGGGTGATTTTTTACTGGTGCCGAAGAAGTTGCAGGAAGGAGGATTGAAAGCGCAGCCGGATAGTAAGGCGGATTTGAGTTTTCTGCAACGCAGCGGCGTTGACAAGCAATTACAACCTATAGAAAAACAGCACCAGAATGTCAGCACGAAGGAAGGCGAAAAAATTGAGCAATATATTGATCATGGTGATGGCACAGTCACCGACACCAAAAGCGGTTTGATGTGGAAACGCTGTCCAGAAGGTTTATCCGGCGTGAATTGCGAAGAGGGTAGAACGGAAAAGTATACATGGGATGATGCCGTGCAGCGTTTCAAGGATGTTGAATACGCAGGCTATGCTGACTGGCGGCTGCCGACCATTGCTCAACTGAAAACATTGGTATATTGCAGCAATGGGGTAAAAGACAAAGATTACGGTCGCTGCAACGAGGGTTCTGAAGAACCGACGATCAATCAACAGGCTTTTCCGAATATTGAGGCAAATTACTTTTGGTCCGGGTCGCCGCATGCCGACAATTCGGACCTTGCGTGGTACGTCCATTTCGCCTATGGCAGTTCCTCCATCAGCAACCGCGTCAACAGCGATGCGGTCCGTCTGGTGCGCGGCGGACAGTGATTTGGCCCCGCGCAGCTTCTTTGCTGCCCGGCAAGGGAAGGTTGCAGCTTGGCAACAACCTTCTTCTGCCGAACAACAAAAGGTTGTTGCTTGGCAGAAACCTTCTCTTGCCAAGCCGCAGACCTTTGTAGCCGACTGACAACCTTCTGTTGCCAAACAACAAAAGGTTGTTGCTTGGCAGAAACCTTCTCTTGCCAAGCCGCAGACCTTTGCAGCCAATAGACAACCTTCTGCTGCCGAGCAAGAGAAGGTTGTTGCTCGGCAAAAAGTTGTTGCCGAACCGGAACAGGATGCCTGCGACGAGCAAGAGCAGTTTGTTATTTCGCTGCTCTCCGGCCATCTCGGCGGCTGCAACGTAAAGTGACTGTGGCGATTGCCGAACTTGCCTCGTTTTTCCTCCCCCGCTGAAGCCCCTTCCGGGCGGCAGAGAGTATCTGCGCATTTTTTCTTGCAATTTTGGCAACAATATGGCAGTATGCACGTTAAATTCGTGCGTTAGATGTCAGCCGCACGAACACGACGCAGCTATTCGTTTCTTGTGAAAATGAGGCTTCCGTCCGCCACCGGACGGTTTTGATTTTGAAATAGAGCAGGAAGGAGAATTATGACCGCAATTGCAGAAAACGCCGTCCAGATCAGCGGCGCAGTGATGGTGATCGGCGGCGGCGTGGCCGGGGTGCAGACCGCGCTGGACTTGACCGAGCTGGGCTACAAGGTCTATTTGGTGGAGAAATCCGCCGCCATTGGCGGGGTCATGGCCCGCTTGGACAAGACCTTTCCCACCAATGACTGCTCGCTCTGCATCCTCGCGCCTAAGCTGGTTGAGGCGGGCCGCGATCCGAACATCGAGATACTGACGCTTTCTGAGCTGGTTAACCTGAAGGGCGGGCCGGGCAATTTCACGGCCACTATCAGGAAGCAGCCGCGCTACATTGACGAGGAAGTCTGCACCGGCTGCGGCCAGTGCACGCTCTACTGTCTGAAGCAAATCGGCAATGATTTCAACGAACACATGCAGCACAACCGCGCCGCGCATATTGACTACTCGCAGGCGGTGCCGACCTCGTATTACATTGACGCGAAAGCCTGCCTCAAGCTGAATCACGACACCTGCGGCCTCTGCGCCGTGGCCTGCCAAGCCGGGGCGATCCGCTTTGACGACACGGAAAAGATGCTGGAAATTCCAGTCGGCGCGGTGATTCTTGCGCCGGGCTTTGGCCGAGTGAGCGATGAGATCATGGCTAAGTACGGCTTGGGCAAATTCACCGACGTGATCACGGCCTTTGAGCATGAGCGGCTGATGTGCGCCTCCGGCCCGACCGGCGGCGAAATCCTGCGCCTTTCCGATCAGAAACATCCGAAGAAAATCGCCTTCATCCAGTGCATCGGCTCGCGTGACGAGACCTGCGGCAACAACTACTGCTCCTCAGTCTGCTGCATGTACGCGATCAAACAGGCCACCTTGGCCCGCGAGCACGACCCGAACTGCGAGATTACGCTCTTTTACATGGACGTGCGCACGCATGGCAAGGGCTTTGACGCGGCCCGCAAACGGGCGGTTGAGGAGGGCAAGTTCCGGGTCATCTACGCCCGCCCGCCCAAGGTCGAGGATGTCTTCGGCGGCGGCCTGATGCTGACGTGGTCAACCGAAGACTGCCAGCATCATTGCGAGAAGTTTGATTTAGTCGTGCTCTCGCAGGGATTGGAAGCCCCGGATGAGGCGGACAAGCTGGCGCAAGCCGCTGGCATTGATCTGAACGAGTATCTCTTTGCCCGCACGGACAGATACACACCGCTGGCAACCAGCCGTCCCGGCGTGTATGTGATCGGCGCATTCCAAGGACCGAAGGACATTCCTGATTCCGTCACGCAGGGCGGCGGAGCTGCTGCTCTCTGCGCGGGCCTGCTTGCTCCGGCGCGGGGCAGCGCGACCGTGAAGGCGGTCTTCCCGGACGAGCGCGACATCAGCGCGGAAGAGCCGCGAGTAGGCGTGTTTGTCTGCCACTGCGGCATCAATATCGGCGGCGTGGTCAAGGTGCCTTCAGTGGCGGAATACGCGAGCACCCTGCCCAATGTCGTGTACGCCACGGACAGCATGTATTCCTGCTCGCAGGACGCGCAGAAGGTGCTGGTCGAGGCCATTCACAAATACAAGCTCAACCGCCTTGTCGTCGCCGCCTGCACCCCGCGCACCCATGAGCCGCTATTTCAGGCCACCCTGCGCGAGGCCGGGCTGAACCGCTCGCTCTTTGAGATGGCTAATATCCGCGACCAGTGCTCATGGGTGCATATGCACGAGCCGGAACGGGCCACGGCGAAGGCCAAAGATGCGGTGCGCATGGCTGTGGCCAAAGCCTGCTGCCTGACCGCGCTGGAGGAGATGCAGCTGCCGGTCACGCCCTCGGCTCTGGTCGTCGGCGGTGGCTTGGCGGGCATGACCGCAGCCCTGACCATCGCCGATCAAGGCTTTCCTGTCGCCCTGATTGAGCGGGGAACGCAGCTCGGTGGCAAGGCGATGCTGCTCACCGCTGACCGCCACGGCAACGATCCGCGCCAGGCGGTGCAGGCAATGATTGACCGGGTGAGCAGTCATCCGAAAATCACTGTGCACACCGAAGCGCAGGTGACGGCGGTTTCCGGCTATGTCGGCAACTTCACCACCACCGTGGAAAGCAAAGGTGCGAGCGAGCTGATTCATCATGGCGTAACCGTGCTCGCCACTGGCGGCAATCCCTATCAGCCAACGCAGTACGCTTACGGGCAGTCGCCGAAGATCGTCACCCAACTGGAGCTGGAAAAACGCTTGGTCGAGGATCAGAACGGAATCAAGACAGCGAAGCAGGCAGTGATGATCCAGTGCGTCGGCTCGCGGGACGAGGAT
>JAABPV010000053.1 GCA_011391865.1 Desulfobulbaceae bacterium
AAGAAAACTTGGCTGTTCGACAGATGAGATTTTTCAGCAACCATGCTTATAGTCAATTTATTGTGCTACGGCTATAAATAACAAAATGCGGCGTTGCGGTGCCAGTGGCTTTCTATAAAAAAGCAGCTGGCATATTCCTTGCATAGAGCAAGGAATACTCCTCAGTTTGCGCAGCGATGCAGGTGCGGAAGACTTTTCGCCACGGCGTGAGGAATGCTGGGGGAAGTGCTTTGCTTCCTCCCTGCCTGCGGGTTGCGGCCCTGCGGCGGATGAGCAGCGCGGCGAAAATACATACAGGTATGTATTGGTGAAACATACCAGTATGTATTACCGGTATATACCAGTATGTTCTCCAAAACATACTGGTATGTATTCCCGAAACATGCCTGTATGTATTTCCAATACCATCTGGTATGTTTTGCCTGCGGATGGGAGGAAGCAAAAGCAGGGCGGAGAAGGCGGGGCGATTGCCAGCAGCCGCATTGTTGACGGCCTGTTGCGGGGGAAGCGGCAGAAGCTGATATAAATTGGTGGGCTTGCCCATCCTACGGTACTGCGCGGGGCAAGTGAAGGAAAATCCAGATAAACAAGGCAGATGAAGGAGGTTAAAGATGGTACTAAAGAGAAAGTTGATGGCGTTATTAGTGTGGTGTGCTGTTCCGGCTTTGTTCAGCGAAACATTTGCCATGAGCGTAGATGATTTAAATCTTAAACTGCCGTTTCCAGATGGAGAGACGTGGAAAACAACGTGTGTGTACGATGATAAAGACACAGGATGTATTGGAACGCATGGTCCAGGAACGATAGATCATAATGCTTTGGATTTTAATTTGCCGGGGGAGGCAGATGATAACCATAGTATCGTAGCTGCGGCTTCTGGTCGTGCAACAGTGGGATATGATAAGATGTATGGAAATTACGTCATTATATACCACGCTGGTGGCTACTATTCACGCTATGCCCACTTGAGTAGCACTGGACTTGTTGAGGATGGTGCTTGGGTTGGTAGGGGAGAGGAGATCGGCAAATGTAGTCGTACTGGTAATGCCGATGGATCTCATCTTCATTTTGTTTTGTATCAAGATGTGTACAAAGATGGGAAGAAAAGTAGGCAGTCCGTAAAGCCACAGCCAATGGATGGATATGATGATTTTTCAGATGACAGAAAGGAATACACCTCATCTAATAAGGGACACGGTCCTATGTTTAATGTTTTTGACAAGTCTGTCTTTCCTGCGTTTCCTGTTACTTCTGTTAACATTGCTTGGTATCCAGCTGAGGTAGCCTGTGAAAAGGCCGAACGTCTTGTGATTGATGGAGGATGCGTAAGCATCGATCCTAAAAAAGACTGTAGAGATGCATACAATGATTTAGTCAAAATTGACAGGGTTTATTTATCTCAGTATTGGAAAGGTGTCTTCTTTGGTGATGGTGACACGAGTGACGCTAATCTTCAATGCATTGAGAGGAGGATTGTTCAATGAATGCCATAAAGTATTTTTTAAGTGGCCTGATACTTCTACTTTCAACCAACTTAGCCTTTGCTGGTTGTGGGTATATTTCTTTCAGTTCTCTCGTCTCAGGCGGCCCCGGCACCTCCACCCCTCCCACCGAACCACCAACCTCCGGCAAGCTGCCCGACTTTATCACCAATAAAGTCACAATGGCCAAGGAGAACGGCAAGGGAGAGCGGTACACATGGAAGGTGAACGAGACCGCTTGGGTTCATGCTTGGGTTGACAACATCGGCAAAGCAAACTGGGAAGGGAAGAAAGACAAGATCAAGGTGCCTTTCTATCTCTCCAAGGGAACCAAGGAAGACCCGCATTCCGAATGGGTGCGAGTGGGCCGCGAGGAGATCAAGAAGAAGAATGTTGAGGTCAAGGACAAGCCTAAGCATGAGAAGATTGCCTTCAATATTCCGCAATGGGCTGCTGCTGGGTACATCTATCCCGGCAGGACATACAACTTCGTGGTCTGCGCCGACCGTCCGAAAGATCAGGACAATGGCGACGGCGATGTGAAAGAAATACACAAGTCCAACAACTGCTCAACTCCGGCGGTATTCTACGTGGACTACGGCCCGGCCCGCAATGTGGACGTAATGGCCAGCAATCTGGCTCTTGCTGGCGGTAAGTCCTCGCTTCAGGCGGGCGAAGCATACGGCTTCCAAGCGGACATCTCTAATATCGGCACGGAATACCCGTGGAACGGCTGTCGCACCAACTATGAGATCAAAGGGCCGGGCACCGGCGGCGTGTGGCAGAAGGTCGCTGATGAAGGCTCAACAGTGTCCCAGCTTGGCCCGAACTCCACTCATGTTGAGGTGATCGACGAAAGCCGTGGACTGAAAGCTCCGGCTGTTGGCGGTGATTATGTCTTCCGCGCCTGCGCTGACTATGAGCAGGCTATTCCAGAGACCGATGAGAGTAACAACTGCACGGCGGAGCTGCCGGTTACAGTAGAAGCACCGCTGCCTCCTCCTCCTCCGCCTTCTGTTACTCCGCGTATCGTCATCACCAATCCGACCCATACGGATGAATGGCGAAGCAGCAGCACTGAGCATGACATCAGGTGGGAACGGTATGACTTCCCAACACCGGGCAATGTGAAGGTTGAATACTCACTGGATGGCGGCGCAACATGGCTGCTGATTGACGACAGCACCACCAACGATGAGAAGAAGCATTGGGAAGACATGTGCGATTTCCACACCGTCGACACCCACCATGCCTACATTCGGATTACCTCTCTGGAATACCCCGGAGTGGTGGCAGTCTCTGATGAATTCAGCATCGACCACGCCGCAGAGTGCAAGTAGTCTGAATCTGTAGCACCGCCCCGACCCCTGCACAGCAACGCCCTGAATCCCTCACCGGATTCAGGGCGTTCGTCTTTCCGCTTCCTCGCTCATTTTCTCTCCGTTTCGTTTGACTTCGCCGCCTCTTCGCCGCTACAATGAACATCAAAATACAGTTGCATGTTTCAGATTAAAAACAGGAGGAACAAAACGAAATGACTGTGAAGAAATGTGTCGCGTCAGCAGGTGTCTTGGCCGCTGTTCTGTTCGCCGGAGCAGCATGGGCAGCAGAGGAGCCGATTAAGCCGATCACTCCGCCTAAAGAGATCAAACAAGCCTTGGCCGAACTGGGCAAGAAGCTCTTTTTTGATCCACGGCTGTCCAAGTCAGGCTTCATCTCCTGCAACTCCTGCCACAACCTGAGCATGGGTGGTTCGGATAACCTGAAGACCTCCATCGGCCACAACTGGCAGAAAGGGCCGATCAATGCGCCGACCGTGCTCAACTCCAGCCTGAGCTTTGTCCAGTTCTGGGACGGCAGGGCTGAGACACTGAAGGATCAGGCTGGCGGCCCGATTGCCAATCCCGGCGAGATGGCCCTGACCCACGAACTGGCTGAAGGCGTTCTGGCTTCCATCCCTGGCTATGTGACGGAGTTCAAGCAGGTCTTCGGTGATGACAAGATTGACATCGACCGTGTGACTGACGCAATTGCTGAGTTTGAAAAGACGCTGGTCACGCCCAATTCCCGCTTTGACAAATGGCTGCTGGGCGATGCCAAAGCCCTGACCGAGCAAGAGCTGGCAGGCTACAAGCTCTTCAAGGATTCCGGCTGCATCTCCTGTCATTACGGCGAGGCGGTCGGCGGCGGCACCTTCCATAAAATGGGTATGGTTGAGGAATACAAGGCCACCAGCCCGGCGGAAGGGCGCAAGGGTGTTACCGGCAAGGATGAGGACCGCTTCATGTTCAAGGTGCCGAATCTGCGCAACGTTGAGCTGACCTATCCCTACTTCCACGACGGCGAGGCAGCAACCTTGAGCAAAGCCGTGGAAATCATGGGCCGCCTCCAGTTAGGCAAGAAGTTCACTGACGAGGAGAATGCCCAAGTCGTCGCCTTCCTCAAAAGCCTGACTGGCGAGCAACCTTCCTTCACACTGCCGATGCTGCCGCCGTCATCGGACAAAACCCCGCCGCCCAAGCCTTTTGAGAACTGATTAGACCTGCCGCAACTGTACCAGGGGCGAAGCATTTTTCGCCCCTGTATCTATCTTACCTGCCTCCGCCTCTCACTCGCGCATGAATAAAAACAAGAAAATCGCCATTGAACCCGGCTTTCTGCTCGAACGAATCGACAACGAAATTGCGGTCTATCATCCAACGAAAACCCTGTCCGTCTATCTCAACGAGAGCGGCGCGCTGATCTGGGAGCTGTGCGACGGCAGCCGCAGCACGGCGGAGATCATCGCCCTGCTGACTGAGCTGTACCCGGAAAGCGGCGCAGCGATCCCGGCCCAGGTCGAGGACTTAGTTTGCCTACTGCTTAACAACGGCATCGCGGAGCTGCGCGATTGATGCAGATATATCATCAAGTGGAATTTGCTGGAGCCGCTGTGGTGCTGCGGCATGAAGGGGATGCGGCGGTTGCTGCGTATTTAGATTTTCTTTTCGCCGACCTGTGCGGCAGCGGGGAGAAGGAGTCAACCGCTGCGCTGGAGATTGTCCCGCACGACGAGCATCTTTATTTGCTGCGAGAGGAGGAGAAGCCGCTCTTCTGCGGCAGGCTGGGCGTGCAGTTTGCCGCTGTTCTCTTTGACCGGGTGATTTTTCATCTGCTTAACAGTCAGCGAGACGGCGTGGCCCTGCATGCCGGGGCGGTCTCATGGCAGGGGCGCACGGTGTTGCTGCCGGGCCAGAGCGGCTCCGGCAAAAGCAGCGTCACCGCTTGCCTCTGCGCAAACGGGGCCGCGTATCTCAGTGACGAGCTGATCTTCCTCCCTGATGACGGCAGCGGCGAAGTCATCGCCTTTCCCCGGCCTCTCTGCCTCAAGGCCGGTTCAGCGGCTGTAGTGCGCGCCTTGCTGCCAACGGAGCGACAGGCGGATATTTTGGCGGAAGAAGGCGGCGGCGCAGTGATTCCCCACCGCCTGCTCAATCCTGACTTTCATCTCCGCCGCGACCCGCCCAGTTTGCTCCTCTTTCCCCGCTATCAGGCGGACGCGGCACTGACTGCGGAAAAGCTGCCGGGTGCACGGGCATCCTCCTTGCTGATGGGCTGCGATGTCAACGCCCGCAATCTGCCTGACCACGGCTTCCGCCAACTAACGCAGCTTGCCCGGACTGTCCCGGCTTGGCAGGTCAGCTACAGCAGCTTTGCCGGGTTTGCGGAAATGCTGGCCGGGCTGCTGGAAAACAGGTGACAGCAGGCCGTTTGGCGTGCCGATTGTCTCGGCACAGGCGCAAGAGCGGTTCGCAAATTGCCCTTGGCTTGGTCGCGCCTCCCGGACTGCGAGAAAGCAGGCCGCGCCTATCTCGAAGTATATTTTTTGGACTTTCTCATCTCTTTTTCCTATGAGGAAATAGACGGCGGCTATTTTCTCATAGGCGGCGGCTATGAGAAAATAGGAAAAAGAGATGAGCAGGTATAAAAAATACACTTTCTGGCTGCACACCGTCAACTTTGTAGGTTGGGGTGAGGAATGCCTTCTGACACATTATTGCACGGGCTGCATTTGAGGGCATTCCTCACCCCAACCTACTTTTCGCTCAAGCCAAGATTGTCTGATTTAACAGGCAGGTTCTCTCTCGCCATAAGGAGATACCTTGTCTTTATCCGGCTGTCCTCCCCAATCACGAGGCATCATTCCCTCTGCAATATATCGGTGGATGCTTGAATAGGGCCATTCCGCCGCGCAGCTGACGTGTCTATGCTTTACCGGATTGTAATGAATATAGTCAACATGCTTTTCATAATCACGTTCATCACGGATCAAATGCTCCCAGTATCGCCGCTGCCAGATACCTCGCTCGCCTTTGTCTCTTCTGCTTGCGCTGCGTTGCTCGCCCGGCGGAATTTGTTTCGAGAACAACGCCTTGATCAGCATCCAGCGGACATCATATTTTGCATCATTCGGCGGCAATGTCCAGATTGCATGAAGGTGTTCCGGCATCACGGCAATGGCATTGATAGTGAAAGGATGCAGTTGCATCACACGGGCAGTCACTGCTCTGAGTGTGTCAATGCGCTCCACCAGCAGCGAGCTGCTTCTGTCCGCAAGATTGACCGTGAAGAAATACGTTCCTCCCTCAATCCATGCGCGGCGGTATTGCATTTTTAACAACTCCCTTGAATTCTGTAGGTTGGGGTGAGCAATGCTCACCCCAACCTACCTTTTCCTGATGGTGCTGGAAGGGCGGGAAAGCCTTTGCGCCGATGTTTTTCCTGCCGGGTGGTATGTGCTCAAGCCGGGATTGCGGATGCAGGCGCGTGCAGGGGCGTTTCGCGAAACGCCCTTACGTTCCCTGCCGCACCACGGCCAATTTGCAGCCAAGGGCCTTGGTGACTTTGCTTATGGTTGAGAACTTTGGATTGCCGTTTTCAGCAAGCGATTTGTACAGGCTTGCGCGGGAAATGCCCGCTTTTTTCGCAACTTCCGTCATGCCCATTGCTCTGGCCGCCGTGTTCAAGGCGTGAATGAAATCGGCTTCGTCGCCGTCGGCAGCGACTTCTTGCAGAAACATGCGGATTTCTTCAGCGGTGTTCAGGTGTTCGGCGATGTCGAACGGTTTTGTTTGCAGGGCCATAGTTCATTCCTCCAATTCGTCAATCAGCCTGCTGGCGGCTTCTATGTCTTTGCTCTGAGTGGATTTATCGCCGCCGACAAGCAGCAGCACTATTTGATTCTGCCGCACGGTGTAATAGCTCCGCAGGCTGTCGGCAAAAAATTCTGCCTGGGCTGAGATAAAGCAGTCTGCGACTATAAAAAGACAGAAGAAAGATATCATACTTTATTCGTTATCGAATTCGGCAAGATGTTGTTCTGCGAGCCTGTTCAGATTTAAGGCAACCTTGTTACCCCATATGTCCCTATTCACTTCAACGGCGACCCGTGTGCCTTTTTCTAAGCCAGTAATATCGACATAATCAGAATTAAAACGTACATCCGTGCTGCCGTCATCCATTTCGATATAACCGTAGAGCTGATTCCTTTGACACGATGGACGGATAAACTTAACCGTGCCGGTAAATCTGGACTTTGAGAAGCATTCTTGCAAGGCCAGCAATTTGGCATTGTCGGGCGCGATATCTAAGGCGTATTTACAGCAGGCTTGTCGTACAAATTTATTTCGACCGGTTTGAGCCAATCGTATAGCTACATCTTCAGCTTCCTTTCCAAGGATACGGATGCAACTTAGGAGAAGCCATTCGCTTTTGCTTGACCTAAGCAGTTTTCGCGCATCTTCTTTTGCTTCTTCACCAAGTATTTTCAGACAAACTGCAAGAATATATGGGTGATTATGATTTTTTAAAAAAAATCTTGCTTCTTTTTTGGCTTCATGGCCAAGTATGTTCAGGCAAGAACTTAAGATGTTTGGCAGTTTGCTTTCTTTTAAAAAATACTTGGCATCATCCTTGGCTTCCTTGCCAAGGATTTTCAGACAAGTTGCTACAACATCATCTGATTTTCTTTCATCGAGTAAACGTCGAGCATCCTCTTTAGCTTCTTGGTTAAGTAACTTTAAACAGACATTCAAAAGATGTGGATCATTACTTGTTTTTAATAAATATTTTGCATCATCTTTTGCATCACTGCCGAGGATTTTCATACAGGCAATCAAAATATTTGGCTGATTATTCTCCTTGAGCAGACGTTTTGCATCATCTTTTGCATCATTACCGAGTATTTTTAAGCAATCAATCAATATATCTGGTTGATTACTCTCTTTCAAAAAATGCCACATTTCCTCCCTTGCCTCAGTTTCTAGTATTGCAAAACAGGCGGTTATGAGTGCCGGATTCTGATGTTCCTTCAGCAATCTCTTCGCATCTTCTTTAGCTTCATCGCCGAGGATTTTTATGCAGGAAGTCAAGATAGTTGGCTGATTACTCTCCTGCAAGAACCGCTTTGCACTCTCCTTTGCCTCATCGCCAAGGATATTCAGGCAGGCAATCAGAACATCTGGATGCTTATTTTCCTTAAGCAAATACGCTGCAATATCAGAGAACTTGTAATCAGCAAATCTTAAAGCAGTCTGCAATCTAATCAAGTTAAGCCAAGGCTGTTGCCGAATCAGCGCATCGGCAATGACAGGAGCCTGTGCTATTTCGCCAGCCGCCTGAAGATGAAACTGCCAGTATTTATAAAAATAAAAATGCTTCTCATAAGGAATCGTATGCCACCCGCCCGGATACTCCGCCTTGTACGCTTCCAGTAATTGCTTGTGCAGGCTGGCGACATCGCCGCCAGACTGATGCGTCAAGTAATCCCGCAGCAGATCATGCAGCGTCACGAATTCACCAGCACCACGACTGAGAAGCGATCTTTCCACCAGCAGATCAACAGCATCTAACGGCTCATAATCACCCTGCGGGCAGTGTTCCCAATAGAGCTGAAGGACGGATTCCGGTATCTTGGCATCTTCGGGAAAGATGACCAAGGTTTTGTAATACGCCTGCACTTCCGGCGGCAAGTCTTCCACGCTGACTTCAAAGACCCTGAACAGACTTTTATAGTTGTAGTCGTCGGTCAAATTGGCCGGAATCTTGTCCAAGCGGGCGTTCTGCAATTTTTCCAATGCCGTCTGCCAGCGTTGGGCAGGCTTTCCTTTCACCATGCTGCCGATGGCGGCAACCGCAAGGGGCAACCGTCCGCATTCACGCAGAATAGCTGCGGCCTCATCCGGCAGGTCATTCTCAGCACAGCCGGAAGATAATGCCAGAAACTCCCGCGCCTGCGTGTCAGAGAGCAGCCCTAATTCGCATTTATGCGCCCCGGTTTTCTTGATCACCTCGGCATTGCGGGTGGTCAGGAGAAAGCGGCAGCCGCTGCTTTTGACGTTGAAATGACGGAGATATTTGCTGTCCCAGAGGTCGTCGGCGATGAACAGGCAGCGTTTGTCCTGAAGGGCAAGATTGAGGAGGTTTTCGCCATAGGCGAGGGTGTCCGGCAGTTGGTCGGGCGCAAGAATCTTGAGGATTTCCGCCTGCTGCTCCAGCAGATAGGCATCGTCAATATCCTGCCGGAACCGCAGCCAAAAGATGCCGTCGGGAAAGGCGGCCCGCACGTCTTCATCATGCGCCAAGGCCGCCGCAAGAACCGACTTACCGAGTCCGCCCATGCCCTGCACGCCGACATGCTGCCGTTTGCCGGTGATGCCGACAGCCTGTGTTCCCTCGGCAAGAAGGGCGGCGCGGAATTCCTTCAGGTCGTCCGGGCGGGCAAAATAGTTCGGCGGCGTATCGGGAACGTTGAAGATGGGGCCGAGTTTGGCGGGAGAGACGGGAGAATCTGTTTTTTCTGGTTGAGGTGCCGTCCCGTCAGCATGAATGTTGATATTGTTGACAGTAACATTCCCGCTGCCGGAAGAAACATTGCCGTTCCCAATAGTATGCTGGCTGATATTTGCCGCGTTGCCAGTTTTATCCGTGCCACCGCCTCCGTCCGGCGCAGGCTGAGAAAACATGCGCTCAATCAAAGCGGAAAAGCCAGTTTTCAGATGTTCCTCTTGCGTCGGGGAACACATATCGCTGATCAACGCGAGCAGATCATCAATCATCCGACGGAAATCGGCATAATCTCTGAGTTCATTATGAGATACGGCACTGAGGTCTTCTCTGGAAACAGAGCTGAGTTTGGCATTCAGCGTGGCTGTTTCCTCTACCCAGAACTTGATATATCGAATACGGTCAGCCGCACGGTGAAATTTTGTTCCTTCCAGCACAACTGGAAAGATGCGTTTTCTAAACTCCTTCCGATTGTTGAGATAAATCTCCCGCAGCTCATACATGCAGTTCGGCGATTTGAAATATTCCTCACTCAAAACTAAGATGATCGCCCGGCCTTCGGCCAGATCATCCATGTACGCCCTGATTGAATCGTATGGATTGATTTCATTTCTGTCCCGTTTAACCTCAATGCCTTTAGCCTTGAGCGCGGCAAGCAGCTCATCAACAAGCGGATGCCTCTTTTCCGCACCCCATGAGTACGAAATATAAACGCTGCGAGATGATGACATGATAAGATTCTCTGATTGCGGCAGGAATGCCGATTAGTAATGATACCGGCAGGCAAGAACGCGGATTTTATCTTCCTGCACTTCATAAACCAGCCGGTGCTCGTCATCAATACGGCGCGACCAGCAGCCGGAAAGCTCATGCTTCAATGCCTCCGGCTTACCGGTGCCTTCAAAAGGAGTCCGCTGCACTTCTTTGAGCAGCTTGACGATGCGGAGGGCTTTCTTGCGGTCTGTCTCCATCCACCACGCCAGATCGTCAAAGGCGGACGGATCAAATTCCAAACTTTTCACAGGCATCCTCAAGAGAAATTCCTTCCTTCCGCTGCCTTGCCGCCAGCAGCCTTTCCCGCATGGCCGTGTTTTCAAGCAGATATGCGGTCTCCTTCTCGCCTTGCAGCTCGCGCCACAGATCAATCGGCACAATCACGCCGGTGATTTGATTGTTCTCATTGGAAATATACTGAATGCTGCCCATGCTCTCCTCCTGCAAATGGTTCCGTCTTCCGCTGCCGTGCAATATCAAATCATTATAATTGAGTTTTTATGCCCTGTCGAGGCAGGGGAAGTCGCCGACCACCCCTGCTTCAGTCCGTCAATTATGCTCCCTTGTCTTATGAAAAACAATCTCCGGGAACAGCTCGGCGGTGTGCTTGAGCCGCCACTGGCCGTCGGCAAGGAAAGCGAGATGCCCTTCCGCATCAAAGGCTAAATTGCCTTGGCACTTGGCCTCGAATGCCTTCAGCTTTTTCGGGTCTTCGCAGCTCACCCAGCGTGCCAGATTATAATTGATGCCCTCGGAAATCGCCTCCACGCCGTACTCATCCTTGAGCCGCGCCATTGTCACCTCAAATTGCAGCACGCCCACCGCGCCGAGGATGTAGTCATTGCCGAGCACCGGCCTGAAGACCTGCACCGCGCCTTCCTCAGCCATTTGAATCAGCCCTTTGGCCAACTGCTTCATTTTGAGCGGATTCTTCAGGATCACCCGGCGGAAGTGCTCCGGCGCGAAGTTGGGAATGCCGGTAAACTTGAGCGGCTCGCGGTCGGTGAAGGTGTCGCCGATCTTGATCGTGCCGTGGTTGTGAATGCCGATGATGTCGCCGGGATACGCCTCGTCAACGTGGCTGCGCTCTTGGGCCATGAAGACCGTGGCGTTGCTCAGGTTGATTTCCTTGCCAATACGGTGGTGCTTCACTTTCATGCCGCGTGTGAACTTGCCGGAGCAAATGCGGAAAAAGGCGATGCGGTCGCGGTGGGCCGGGTCCATGTTGGCCTGAATCTTGAAGGTGAAGCCGGAGAAGGCTTCCTCGTCCGGCGCAACCATGCGCGAGGCAGCTTGGCGCGGGCTGGGAGCTGGTGCCAACTCAACGAAGTTGTCCAGCAGCTCACGCACACCGAAGTTGTTGATGGCGCTGCCGAAAAAGACTGGCGTTTGCCCAGCCTTGAGGTAGTCCTCATACTCAAAGGCGTTGGCCGCGCCTTGCAGCAGCTCCACGTCCTCACGCAGACGGTCGGCATCACGGCCCAGCAGCTCATCAAGGCGTGGGTCAGTCAAACCCTTGACCACAATCCGATCTTCCGGGCGTGTGTCGCGGCTTGGCGTGAAGAGATTCAGCTCGTTGCGGCGCAGGTCGTACACGCCTTTGAAGCCCTTGCCCATGCCGATTGGCCAAGAGAGCGGCGCACACTCAATCTGCAACTTTTCCTCAATGTCGGCGAGGATGTCGAATGGGTCGAGGCCGTCGCGGTCGAGCTTGTTGATGAAGGTGATGATCGGCGTGTTGCGCATCCGGCATACTTCCATCAGCTTGCCGGTTTGCGTCTCCACGCCTTTGGCCGAGTCAATCACCATGAGGGCCGAGTCCACGGCGGTGAGGACGCGGTAGGTGTCTTCCGAGAAGTCCTGATGGCCAGGCGTGTCGAGGAGGTTGATCTCGAAGTCGCGGTAGTTGAACTTCATCACCGAGGTGGTGACGGAGATGCCGCGCTCCTGCTCAATCGCCATCCAGTCGCTGGTGGCGTGGCGAGCAGTCTTGCGCGACTTGACCGCGCCCGCCATGTTGATGGCTCCGCCGAAGAGGAGGAGCTTTTCGGTGAGGGTGGTCTTGCCTGCGTCCGGGTGGCTGATGATGCCGAAGGTGCGGCGTTTCTGAATTTCTTCCTGCAAATTGCTGCTCATGTGTGCTGCCTTCCTGCGGTTGAGGTTGAAGGATGTCGCAGCGCAGCTTATCAGGAAGGCGGGGGGAGGAAAATAAAAATGTGGCAGAACAGGAGTCTCTGCTGCGTCTGAAAGCCTGTTTTAGCCGCGTGGATGCAAAAAACGCTTGCCTGTCCGGCCTGTCTTCATTTACTCTTCGGGGCGCATTCCCGTGCCGCCGCGACCTTTGCCCTGAATCCTGCCCAGACTCCATCATGACCCTGCCCCGCATGACGACAGAAATTCTTCCCGACATTCAGAACATGGGAGACTCAAGAGGTATCGCCATCAACAAGGTGGGGATCAAGAAATTCAGGCTGCCGGTCTATGTGCAGGATCAGCAGCACAAAGGCCAGCACACAGTGGCTGAATGCAGTATGTACGTCAACCTGCCCTGCGATTTCAAGGGCACGCATATGTCCCGCTTTGCCGAGATACTTAACACCGATGAATTTGCGATAACTTTGCAATCGCTGAAGGACACTTTGCTGAAGATGACGCAGCTCCTTGATGCAAGAGATGCCTATTTGGAGTTGAGCTTTTGTTATTTCATCCAGAAAAATGCGCCTGTTTCCGGCATTGCCAGTATGATGGATTACAAGGTGACGCTGATGGGCGAGCTGGTTGACGGCAGATACGCAGTTTTTGTCAAAACTGTGGTGCCAATCACCAGCCTTTGTCCATGCTCAAAAGAGATTTCCCGCTATGGAGCGCACAATCAGCGCTCTTATGTCACAGTGACAGTGGAGCTGAAAAAATTTGTCTGGATTGAGGAAATCATAAGAATTATCGAACATGCTGGTTCCTGCGAGGTTTATGGAATCCTCAAGCGGCCAGATGAGAAATATGTGACCGAGAAAGCCTACGAGAACCCGAAATTTGTGGAAGACATTGTCAGGGACATCGCCGTTCAGCTCAATGCCGACGAACGCATTGCGGCTTATGAGATTGAGTCGGAAAATGTGGAGTCGATCCATAATCATTCCGCCATCGCGGTGATCACCCGCGACAAGAGGAAGCAGATTTAGCGACTGTTATAGAGCGATTTTTGGTTGAGCAACTTCAAAATATCCTATGAAAAATAAAAATCTTCGCGATGTTCAGCTTACATGCAGCCGCTGTATAAAAAGTTGCACGCGCCCAATCCTTTTCGCCTTTTTTGCCGCCGCGCTCCTTTGTCTGCCCGCCTGCCGCGAGGATGCGGCGCAGCCGGAGGAATATTTTCCGCCGCATCGTGATCAAGGCGGCTGGCGGACTAACACCTCGAAGGAATTTGTCGAGTCGCTGGGTTTGGATCACGAGGCTTTGCAGCAGATCGGCAAAATCAGCCTATCCATGCACAGCAGCGCGATTCCCGGCTATGACGACCACAATCACGCCTCAGCGGTGGTGATTAAAAACGGCTGGATTGTCGGGGAATGGTACCTTCGGCCTGAATCAAAGAGCTTTCAGCAGTATCTCTCTTCCAACGGCAAGACCTTCGCTTACGCGCTTTTCGGGGCACTGATGCGGAAAGTCCGCCAAGGCGGGCTGCCGGTGAAGGAGCTGACGGAAAACAGCAGGCTCTACGATCCGCTCTGGCTGAACGACGGCTGGCCGCTCTCAGATCCGCGCAAGGCAGAAATCACCTTTGAGCAGGTTTTTCAGCATACGGCTGGCTTCATGCCGGAAGAGACGGCGGACAAAACACCGGTGGAGAAAGGCCGCTACCAGTGGAGCGACTACGAAGATTGGGTGGTCGGTCATGATCTCGGCTTTCCTGAAACCGGCAGGTTGTTCTTTGATCCCGGCAAACCGGAGCAATGGCCGGGCAGCGAGACCTGGGGCCAGCACCAAGGCGCGTACAGCAGCATCGGCTTCGCCCATCTCGGTATCGCCTTCCGCCACATTTCCGGTCACAGCGCGGACAACATCCTCTGGCACTGGCTGCTGGAGCCAATCGGTTTTGACAGCGTGTCCTATCACGCGCCGCCAGGCCGCAGCTATCACCGCTGGTTCACCGCCGGAGGCCTGCGGATGACCGCCAGAGACTACGCCCGCTTCTGCTGGTTTTTGATGAAAAAAGGCCGCTGGAAGAATGAACGGCTCGTTGATGCGGAGTGGATTGAGCGGGTCTGGCGCAGCCCGAACTATCAGAATATACGCTCGAACATCGACGGCTGGCTCGGCGAGGAACTGCCTGCGGACACGCTGCGGATTTACGGCTCAGGCAGCAATTTCGCCTACATCATTCCGTCGCTGGAGCTAATCGCCCTGCACTGCGGACGCACCAGCAATGAAATTGCGGAAAAATTGGAGCAGAAATTTAAAATGCAGCTGCTGCGGACACTGCGGAGAAATACGGCGGAAGAGAACAACTGAGGAAGGATGATGACCAAAAAATGGTCGGGAAGAGAGGAGAAAAATTCTCCAATCTTTCTTGCCTGCTGATCGTGCTGATTTTTTTGAACGTGGATTCAAGTTGTAAGTGTAACTTTTGCTGAGTTGAGAAAAGAGTGAGTTATGGTAACATGATGGCTCAATTCTCACCGCCAAGCAAGAGGAGCGC
>JAABPV010000054.1:0-63147 GCA_011391865.1 Desulfobulbaceae bacterium
CGGCTGATTTTTTTTCTGAGGACCTATGAATTCCAGCTCGCCTCTGCCGTAGCCGGTCAGCACCAGCACCGGCGCGGCCCCGGCCTGAATGCCGCAGTCGATGTCCGACCAGCGGTCGCCGACCATGAAGGAGCGGGACAGATCAAGATGCAGCTCGGCTGCGGCCTGCTCCAGCAGACCGGGCAAGGGCTTGCGGCAGCGGCAGGCCAAGCGGTGCTCCGCGACTTTGGCCTCTGGATGATGCGGGCAGACATAGATGCCGTCCAGCCGTGCGCCTTCTGCCGCCAGCCGCCGCTCCATTTCGGCATGAACCGCCTCCAGCAGGGACGGCGGGAAATAGCCCCGCGCCAAGCCGGACTGATTCGTCACCACCACTGCCGGAATCCCCTCCTCGTTGAGCCTGCGGACCGCCTGCGCCGCGCCGAGCAGCAAAACAAAGCGGCTGAGATGGTTGATGTAGCCCATCTGCTCGTTGATCGTGCCGTCGCGGTCGAGAAAGACCGCAGGCCGCAACGTCTGTTCAGAATATGCAGTCATGCCAGAGAAATGACGAGTCCTTACAAAAAAAGCGACGCGGCTGCCTTCCTCCGCGCCGGAGTCTTCGCATTGCATTGTACAGCAGCGCAGGCGGTTACGCATCATCCGCCTGCGCTTGGCGCGTTATTTTTTCATCCAGATCTCAACGCGCCGATTCTTTTCCCGGCCTGTCTCGGTTGCGCTGGAGGCGGTGGGCACTTCTTGGCCGAGGCAGAGCACCTCGGATTCCAAAACTGCCATGGTCATGCTCCGGTAGCCGCCTTCTCCTCAGCCTTGATCCGCTCCCACTGCGCCCGGAGCTGCTCGTCTGAAGGCATAGGCTCGCCATCGGCGGCAAAGACGTGCGGATGCCGCCGATGCATTTTCTCGCAGATGGAGCTGAGGGCGGCGGCGGACGAGCAGCGGCCCTGTTCTTCGCAGATATGCAGCAGCAGGGCAAGGACGAAATAGAGATCGCCCGCTTCCTCGGCGATATGCTGGCCGTCGTCGCGGTCAATGGCCTCAGCCAGCTCCGCCGCCTCTTCGAGCAGGTATTGCTTCAGACTGGCGGCGGTCTGCCGCTGATCCCAAGGGCAGCCGCGCTCCGAGCGCAGGACTTGGACTATGGCTTCAAGCTGCTGAAAGAGCTTGACAGACTGCGCCGCTTCCGGTTCAGTAGGGTGCTGATCAGCTGAATTCAACAGGATGTCTCCATGAGCGAGCAAGTGATCTTTTTCCGGCCCTATCCCTTTGCGCCGGGGCAGAAAATTCATATCGAGGACGGCCCGCGCCGGGGCGACTGGCTGGTCATCGGCATTGACGAACGCAAAGTGACCCTCCGCTGCCCGGTTTCAGGCCGGGAATTTGTTTGGGACCGCTTCTGCTACTTCACCGAAGAGCGGGAGGCGGAGTTCCCCGCCCGCAGCAATCACTCCGCGACGTTGAGCAATTTCACCGTGTAAACAATCACCTGTCCGGCCAGCGGATGGTTGTAATCCACTGTGACCACGTCATTTGCGACAGCGGTCACGGTCGCAGGTACCGGGCAGGCGTGGCCTTCACGCTGCACGTTCAGCGAAAGGATCATGCCGGGCTTGGGATCAATCCGGCCATTGAAGGCCGCGAGCGGGATATTCTGCACCAGCTCCGGCTGCCGCAGGCCGTAGGCATCTTCCGGCTGCACGCAGATTACTCTGGTCTGGCCCGGCTCCATGCCGAACAGGCAGGCTTCCACCGCCCGGCAGACGGCCCCGCTGCCGATGGACAGCGTCAGCGGCTTCTCAGCGGCTTCGATCACTTCGCCGTTTTCAAGCGCGGCAGTATAGGTTATGGTGACGGTGTCGGTCAGGGCGACAGGGGGCATGGTCAGTCCTTGGCTGTGGTTGGTCGGCGTGTTTGCCTCTCCTATATAAAAGAATCTTGGCCGTCTGGCAAGGCCGCCTGCGCGAAGATGCTTGACAAAGCCCGCCTGAAGGCATAAAAGTGACCTTTCCTGCTCAGAAATGATGGAACTGGAATGCGCGAAATACGGCGAGAAGATGGACTCCGCTGATGCGGCGTGCAGGCATCCGGGTGATTACTGCCAGCACCGGAAATCTTGCATGATTCAGTTTGTTGAGCGGGAGAACAGGGGGATCAGGACGGAAGCGGCGAAGGCTGAAAAGAAGGATTGATCTTCTAAAAAATGTTTATCCAAGAAGGAAAAAACTATGAATCTTCACCTGCATTTCACTGTTGAATATCTGCTTGCCATTATTGCGGGAGTTGCTATTTTAATCACACCAAAGCTGCTGAATTATATTGTGGCAATTTACCTGATTGCGGTTGGCGTGATTGGAATTCTGGGGCTTAAAATATAGCCCTGAAGGAAAAGCTGCCGCTCGCTGCCAGCACGGAAAACTGCCTGAAGCAGCTTATGTGTTTTCTTGGCAAGCTCTTTGACCGCAGAACCAAGCAGGCTGAGCCGCCCGTGGAGCGGCCTCCGCGTCCAGACGGCTGGAATCTCACCTATGCTGATTTGATGGCTGAGATGAAAGCCGGAAAGCGGAACTCGGTCGGGCAGCCGGAGATGGACTGGGCGCGTGACTACGAACGCAGCCTGATTCCGGCGGCAATGCGGTTTCCGCAAAAAGGCGATCTGTACGAAGTCCTTCAGGATATGGAAGTGGAGTTCATGACCGCATGGGCTGCGCCGTTCACGGGCGGCGGCAAGGGAATGCTCATTTAGGGCGAGCGGGTGATTGTGCATTTTCAGCCTGCTGAGGCAAAGCCGATTGGGGCGTATGCGAAGGCGGTGGAATACAAGGCAGTTGAAGAGCGCATGGTTCCTGCAAGCGAACGGACTTCGCGGAAGTATGGAGGATTTTATTTTTACTTCAGCACGGTTGAGTTGAATACAAAGTTTGCCCTTGTGCAGACGAGATACAGAAAAGGGCTGGCAGGTATTTTCTCTCGTTAGGTTGAGTCAATAAGGAAGTATTGATAAGACGAAACGCTGTTTGTGTCAGAATTAAGAATTGGGATGAGTGACAATAAATCTAAGGATAGCGACAAACAGCCATTATTTGAGCAACTTGATTTAGTTGATCGAGTCTGTTTGAATGTCAAACAATCCGTTATCGTTACAACTGAGGATAAGATTCGACTTTCATTGGGAAATTATCTGCAAAACGAGAAACGACGAGCAGAATGGATTACCCCATTCTCTCTTCTCGTAGCGATTATTACAACGCTTGTAACATCTACGTTCAACAAATTTATTCTTAGCGGGGCAACATGGCAAGCTGTCTTCATTATTACTGGCGTATTGGCAGTAATTTGGCTGGCTCGTGCTTTACTGTTCTTGCGTAACAACAGTTCAATTGAATGTTTGATAGAGGAAATCAAGACTGGTCATCGCCCTTCTGATGCAGGAGGGGTATTATAATGGCATTTCAGAAGAAACTCGAAACAGCATTAGCGACCGAAAGTTATAACGAAGCGGAATTGCAATTACAGGAGTTATTGGAGACACAAAGCCAACATCTTGGCGAGGCACATCCACAATTTGCGACCACGCTGAACAACCTTGCCGCGCTTTATAAGGCGCAAAACCGGTATCAAGAGGCCGAGCAGCTTTACCGCCGCTCTCTCGAAATCCGTAAGCGTCGGCTCCCTCAAGATACGCCAGAGGTTGCGACCACGCTGAACAACCTTGCCGCGCTCTATGAGGCGCAAGGCCGGTATCAAGAGGCCGAGCAGCTTTACCGCCGCTCTCTCGAAATCCGTGAGCGTCTGCTCCCTCAAGACACGCCAGAGGTTGCGACCACGCTGAACAACCTTGCCGGACTATATAGTTCTATGGGATTGCAAAAAAAAGCTGTGATGTTCTATGATAGAAGTTTAGAAATAATGGTAAGAATTTTTGGAGCAGAACATCCATCCACCGTGATTGTTCGGGCAAATCGAGATACATGTCTGCAACCAGTGCCAAAAAATTAAATGTTACCTAAAAAAATGCTGGAACTTAACTTCACAAAATCCCCTGACAGCCTCCTCCCCGCCATCGCCCAAGACGCAGCCACCGGCGAAGTGCTGATGCTGGCCTATATCAACGAAGAATCGTGGCGGAAAACCATCGAGACCGGCAAGGCGCATTACTGGAGCCGCTCTCGCAACAAGCTCTGGCTCAAAGGCGAATCCTCCGGCCATGTGCAGATGGTGAAGGAAATCTTAGTGGACTGCGACTTGGACACCGTGGTGTTCAAGGTCGAGCAGCTTGGCGGCGCGGCCTGTCACACCGGCCATAAAAGCTGCTTCTACCGCCAAGTGCAGGGCGACACGCTGGAAGTCCAAGGCGAGCCGGTCTTTGATCCGGCCAAAGTGTACGGTTAATTATATTTCATCAGGGGCACGGCATATCATTGCCCCTACGATATTTTGAGGCATATCATGAGCGTATTGAAAGTGGGCTTGCCTAAAGGCAGTCTGGAGCAGGCGACCGTCGAGCTGTTTAAGAAGGCGGGCTGGAAGATCAGTATGACTTCCCGCAACTATTTCCCTGAAGTGGACGACCCGGAGCTGTCCATCTACATCTGCCGCCCGCAGGAGATGTCCCGCTACGTCGAGGACGGAATGCTCGACGCAGGCATCACCGGCAAGGACTGGACGCTGGAGAACGGCTCCGACGTGGAAGTGATTGAGGACTTGGTTTATTCCAAGGTCAGCCGCAAACCCACCCGCTGGGTCATCGCTGTGCCGGGCGACTCGCCCATCACCACAGTGGAGCAGTTAGACGGCAAGAAGATCGCCACTGAGCTGGTCAACGTCACCCGCAGCTTCTTTGAGGGACGCGGCCTGAAGGTGGACATCGCCTTTTCTTGGGGCGCGACTGAGGCCAAGGCGGTTTCCGGGCTGGCCGATGCCATCGTGGAAGTGACCGAGACTGAGGCGACGATCCGGGCGCACGGCCTGCGGGTCATCCACGAGCTGATGCAGTCGAACACCCAGCTCATCGCCAGCAAGCAGGCCCTTGCTGACCCGTGGAAGAAGGAGAAGATCGAGCACTTGGCCATGCTCCTGCAAGGCTCGCTGCGGGCGGACAAGATCGTCGGTCTGAAGATGAACGTGCCTGAGGAAGACTTTGACGCGGTGTTGGCTATACTGCCCAGCGTCACTGCGCCCACGGTCGCCCGCCTGCACAAGCAGCCGTGGTTCTCGGTGGAGACTGTCATCTCCGAGCATCAGGTGCGCGACCTCATCCCCAAGCTGAAGAAGCTGGGCGCGCAGGGAATCATTGAGTATTCGCTCAATAAAGTGATATGATCGAATTCACTAAGGTAGCATTCGTTGATTCGGTCTATGACCTACGCAAGCTGCCGGAGCAGCTTATCCCGGAGATCGCCTTTGCTGGGCGCTCCAACGTCGGCAAGTCGAGTCTGATCAACACCCTTGTTAACCGCAAGAACTTGGTCAAGACCAGCTCCAAGCCGGGCAAGACCGAGAGTCTGAACTTCTTCAAAGTGGAAGGTGGGCTGTATCTGGTTGACTTGCCCGGCTACGGCTTTGCCAAGAAGAATCAGCAGACCCGCGAGGGCTGGCTGGACTTGATCAACGGTTACATCATCAGCCGGACTGCACTGGCTTGCGTGGTGGTGATCATTGATCTGCGCCACGAGCTGAAGCAGCTGGACCGCGAGATGATCGACTGGTTAGACACCAACGGCAAGCCCTTCCTCATCGTCTACACCAAGGCGGACAAGCTCTCCAACAACGAGCAGGCCAAGCAGGCCGCCGCCTTGGACGCGGCCCTCAGCATCCGCCCGGCAGACCGCCTGCTCTTCTCCTCCCAGACCAAGCAGGGCTGCGAGCAGCTGCGGCTGCGGCTGGCAGCCTTTGCCGGGCAGGCCGACTAAACTGTCGGCTGTGCCGCCCCTTACTGCCGTGCGAAATCTGGCCTGACCAGTCCGAACTTCTGGATTTTGTAGCCGATCTGCCGCTGGGTCAGCCCCAGCTCGCGCGCGGCCCGCGCCTGCACCCAGCCGTGGCGGAGCAAGGCCGTCTCCACTTGCTCGCGCTCCATGTCCTCCAGCTTGCGCCGCTGCTGCGGCTGCGCGGGCTGGCTTGCTGGTGCCGTCTGCGCAGGCACGGCAGGAGCGGGCTGCGCCACTGCTTTCGGGGCGAAGAAGCAGTCGGGTAGGTCATCCACACGCAGCAGGTCATCGGCGGAGAGGATCACTAAGCGCTCGATCAGGTTCTGCAGCTCGCGGACATTGCCCGGCCAGTCGTAGGCGCTCATCGCATCAAGGAAGTCGCGGCTCATGCGGAGCTGCTTCTTGTTGCGCAGGTTGCTCTGCTTGAGGAAGTAATCCACCAAGAGCGGGATGTCATCGCGCCGCTCTTTCAGCGGAGGCAGGACAATCGGCACCACGTTGAGCCGGTAGTAGAGATCGTTGCGGAAGCTGCCTGCGGCCACGGCCTGCTCCAGGCTGACGTTGGTGGCCGCAATGATCCGCACATCGACGCTGATGGTGCGGTTGGAGCCGAGCCGCTCAAACTGCTGCTCCTGCAAGACGCGCAGCAGTTTGGACTGAAGCAGCAAAGGCATTTCGCCGATCTCATCCAAGAAGAGCGAACCCTTGTCCGCCATCTCGAAGCGGCCTATGCGCGTACCGCCTGCGCCGGTGAAGGCACCCTTCTCATGACCGAACAACTCGCTCTCCAGCAGGGCCTCTGGCAGGGCGGCGCAGTTGATCTTCACAAACGGCCTGTCGCGGCGCGGGCTGGCCTCGTGGATGGCCTGCGCCGCCATCTCCTTGCCCGTGCCTGAATCCCCCAGCAATAGCACCGTGGCCTGACTGGGCGCGACCCGCTCGATACTCCAGAAGACCTCCTGCATGGCCTTGCAATGGCCGATGATGCGGTGCTTGCGGTGCCGCTCGTGCAGCTGGGCCTTGAGGCTGATGTTCTCCTGCACCAATTGCTGGCGGTCGCGCCGTATGGCCTGATTGAGGCTGAGGAACTGGGCGATCAGCGTGGCCAGCACCGTGAGGAAGCGCACGTCCTCTTCCAAAGAGACCTCCATGCCGAAGAGGCGGTCCACACTGAGCACGCCGACCGGCTTCTCCCCAAGCAGTACCGGCACGCCGATGAAGGCGAGCTTGGTCTTGCTGTACATGGAGCGCGCGCCGGTGCGGTTGAGGAAGAGCGGCTCGCTGCTCACATCCGGGACAATAAAGGGCGATGCCGAGCTGAAGATCTTGCCGCAAACCCCCTCGTCCAAGCGGTACACGCCGCGCTGTTCTTCCTCGACCGTCAGGCCATAGGAAGCGCGGATGGCCAGCCGCTCGCCGCCTTCATCCAGCAAGGCGAGCGTGGCCCGCTCCATGCGCAGGGTGTCGTGCAAGACCTTGAGGATGGCAGAAAGCACGCTGTCCAAATGCACGGCTGAGTCTATCAGCTTGACGATGCGGTGCAGCGCCTCGACCTCAAGCACCTCAGTGGTGAAGCGGGAGCAAGGAACTACGCAGGTATTTTTCTTCATGACTGAGAGGGTTTGTCAAAGGTCTATGGTGTGCAGCCACGCTGCATACTGGTGTCCAGCCGCGCTGCATACCAGTGTCCAGCCGCGCCGCACACTGGTGTCCAGCCGCGCTGCACACTGGTGTCCAGCCGCGCTGCACACTGGTGTCCAGCCACGCCGCGCACTGGTAAGGGCAATTCATGAATTGCCCTTACGTGGTCACGCGCTGTTAGCTGTCGCGAAATGGAGCAGCTCATTTACACTGAGAGCTGTGCTGCTGTTGCGGAGCTGCTGGGTCAGCCGCCGGATTTCATGCTCATTATAGCGCAGGCCGTGCTTTTCCAGCTGAAGCGCCACGGCCCGGAAGCCGGTTTTCGCCCCGAAGCGCAGGCTGCGCTTGCCGCCGACCCGCTCCGGCGCATACGGCTCGTAGGTCTCTGGGCAGACAGACAGGCCGTGCTGGTGCAGGCCGGTCTCGCAGGTGAAGATCTCCGCGCCGACAAGGGGATGGCTGGCCGCGATGCTCCTGCCACTGGCTTTGGCCACCATCTGGCAGAGTGCAGGCAGGTGCTCAGGCTTATAGCGGCGGTCGCCCTGCACTAAGGCAAGATAGCCTGCGGCCTCTTCCAAACGGCAGCACCCTGCCCGCTCGCCAAGGCCAAGTACGGTTGCGTCAAGGCTCGTTGCGCCTGCCTCTAAGGCGGCGATGGAATTCGCTGTGGCCATGCCGAAGTCATTGTGGCAATGCACGCCCACTGGCAGGCTGACCGCGCCTGTCACGGCCTGCACCAGCGTGGCGATGCTGCCCGGTGAGCAGATACCGACCGTATCTGCCAGACGGACGCGCTCTGCCCCGCTGGCTGCGGCAATCGTGGCCAGCTCGATGATAAAGTCCAGCTCGGCCCGCGAGGCATCTTCCAGCCCGACAGAAATGTGCGCAATGCCCAGCGACAAGGCCAGCCGGACAGAGTGCGCCAGCGTCTGCCGCGCCCAGCTGCGGTCTTTGCGCAGCCGCTCGGCAAGGTGGCGGTCAGAGGCGGGCAACGAGAGCGAGAGCAGATCGGGACGGCAGGCAGCGGCAAAGGCGATGTCCTCATCCTTGCAGCGGCACCAGAGCGCAAGCCGACAGCTATCGCCAACGATGGCGCGGGCTTTCTCGGTCAGCTCCGGCAGCCAGCCATGCAGCGGCGAGGCCGTGCCCAGCTCGATCTCGTCCACACCGGCCTTCTTCAGCCACGCGACTATGGCCAGCTTGACCGCAGGCGTGAAGTTCACGCCCGGCGCCTGCGCTCCTTCGCGCAGGGTGGTGTCTATGATGTGCGGATGGTTCATGCCTTACTTGGCTAAGAGGATGATGCTGACAAAAACGGCACTATACAGTAAGAGAGTATTCAAAAGATGTGCCAAGTTGGACAAATTCGACATGCCCAGTGCCGTGACATTGAAATCACAGGGTTGCAGCGACAGAGATAAGAGGTGCAGACGGCCGCTTATTGCAACTTTGTCACCTTTGCGCCAAAATAGCCGACAAAATTGTCCTGCCCTCTATCAGCCCTCAGTCATTGATGCTGTTGACAGGAGCGCCGCCTGCGCGGTACAGTGTGGTGCGCAGCTAAGTGTCCGGCTGGAGCAGGAAAGAGCGTCTGCTCCGCCGTCCCTTCTCATCCGCCGCCGCATCATCAGCCGTCATGAACATTCTCATCTCCGGCGCGTCCGGCCTTGTGGGCCGCGAGCTGACGCAGTCTCTGACCAAGCAGGGCCATCACGTCACCGCACTGAGCCGCGATCCCTGCGTCTTGCCTTTCTGGGACATCCAGCGGCAGGTTGTCGGCCTGCCATTGCAGCAGCACGTTGACGCAGTCATCCATTTGGCCGGGGAAAGCGTCTCTGGTGGCTGCTGGACAGCAGAGCGCAAGGAGCGCATCCGGCGCAGCAGGGTGGACGGCACCCGCCTGCTGGCTGAGTTCTTCGCCGCTGCCAAGCAGAAGCCGAAGCTGATCATCGCTGCCTCGGCAGTCGGCTATTACGGCGACCAAGGCGATGAGGAACTGACTGAGGCCAGCCCGGCAGGCAGAGGCTTTCTTGCCGAGGTAGCGCAAGACTGGGAGGCGGCACTCCAGCCTGCGGCGGAGGCGGGCATCCGCACCGTCAGTGCCCGCTTCGGTATAGTCCTCAGCTCGTCTGGCGGTGCGCTGGCCAAGATGCTGCCGCCGTTCAAGCTGGGCATGGGCGGTGTGCTGGGCAGCGGCAGACAGTGGATGAGCTGGATCAGCCTGAACGAGGTGTCCTCGGTCATCAGCCACCTTCTTGCGCATGAAGCGCTGTCCGGCCCGGTCAACCTCACGTCTCCCTTTCCAGTCACCAACAGAGAATTCACGCAGAGCTTGGCCAAAGCTCTCCGCCGCCCTGCCTTCCTGCCTGCGCCGCGCTTCCTGCTGGAAACACTCTTCGGCGACATGGCCAGAGAGCTGCTCCTTGCCAGCGCAAAGGTCAGGCCCGCCAAGCTGCTGGAGTCTGGCTATGTCTTCCGTGAGCCGGAGCTGGCCGCTGTCCTGCGCGGCCTGCTCTGATCCCTTCCATATGAGAACGCCATGAGCCGCCCTGATCCGGTTGCTGAGTTCTACATCAAGCACCTGCCCGGCGCCAAGCTGAAGAACAGCTATCTCACTGCCCCTTGCCCCTTCTGCAAAGAGCAGGGCAAGAGCAGCGCAACCACGCCGCGTCTGCTCGTTGTGGCGATCAACCCGGAAAGTGCCTTTCACGGCTACTACCGCTGTCTGCACCGCTGCGTGGCGGGCGGCTTTCCCCTCCATTTCGCCCGCCAGAGCCGCATCAACCTGAACCTCGCGCCCGGCTTCGACCCTGACCGCGACTACATGACGGTCAAGATCAATTACCCGCCCAAGAACATCAACACAGAAGTGATCAGTTTCATGGAGAAGATGACCGCTGATCTCTTTATCCGCTTTGCCAGCCAGGGCATCTCCAAGGCGGTGCTGGAGGAGATGCGCATCGGCTTCAACGGTCGCTATTTAGTCTATCCGTATTTCCAAGAGGACGGCAACTGCTACGCGGCCCGCTGCGTGCACCCCGAACGGCCTGATGATTTCTTCTGGCACGGCAACGAGGACTTCTCCGCGCCGAGCTTCCGCATCTTCAACAAGCAGGAGATCATGCGCTGCGAGAACGGCAGCCTGGTCATCGTTGAAGGCGAGGACAACCTGCTTGCCCTGCGCCAGCTCGGCCTGCCCGGCATCGCCGTGGTCTCCGCGTCGGATCTGGCGCATTTAGATGCGGAACGGCTGGCGTGGGTGCGGATCGTCTTTGTCTGTGTCAGCAAAAGTCCTGAATCAGAGGCGGCAGCGCGGGATTTCGCCGAGCGGCTGGGCTTCAAGGTGCGGATGATACGCTGGCCGGACTCCGCGCCTAAGCAGTACTGCCTGACCAAAATGGCCGCCGAGCTGGGCGATGGCTTCCAGAAGGCGGTTTTCAATCTGATCAAGGAGGCAAAGTCCTTCTCGCCCTTCAGCTCGCCGGAGCGGGAATTCCTTCATTTTGAAGAGCAGCTCCGCCGCGACAGCGGCGACGGTGCTGCGGCCATGCGCTCCGGCTTTCCCAAGTTGGACAAGGTCTTAGGCGGAATGCACGGGATCAGTATCATGGGCGGCCTGCCCAAGGCAGGCAAGTCCTGCTTCTTCATCCAGATTGCCAGCGAGATGGCCCGCCGCAAGATTCCGGTGATTTACTACGATTTCGAGAATGGCCGTCAGAAAATCTACCAACGCACCTTCTGCCGCTTGAGCAAGCTCTCTGTCGATCAAATCCGCTACGGCGAGCTGAACGAGGAGGAGGCCAGCAGGCTGAAAGCAGCCAAAGCCGAGCTGCAAAAACTCCTGCCTTGGCTGCGGGTAGTGACAGACCGCAGGCTGACCCCGGAGCTGATGCGCAGCCACATTGATTTTCTCCGCCATGAGTGCAATTCTGACTACATCATGGTGGTGATCGACAGTCTGCACAAGCTGCCTTTCAAGGACTTCGCCGAGCGGCGCACCGGCATTGACGCTTGGCTACGCCAGCTGGAGGCTCTCCGTGATGAATTCAACGCCTCTTTCCTTGTCGTCTCTGAACTGACCCGCCGCGAGGATGGAAAATACGATCAGCAGCCGCAGCTCGGTGCCTTCAAAGGCTCCGGCGACATTGAATATTCCGCCGACAACGCGATGGTACTGCTGCCGCAGTGGGATCCCTTCAACCGTGAGCCTGCCGAGCTGCGCCGCAACGACCTCTGGCTGGTGGCCAGCCGCGAGCGCAGTCCGGGCCTCATCGCCAGCTATCAGCTAGATTATCCCTACTGGGGCTTCGTGGAGAGGTAGGCGGTTTTTTGCTGACTATGAACAAGCTCAATTATATCCAAGGCGTTGATGGCCTGCGTGCGGCGGCGGTGCTGGCCGTGCTGCTGTTTCACCTTAATCCGGCTATGCTGCCGGGCGGCTTCTCCGGGGTTGACATCTTTTTTGTCATCTCTGGCTATGTGGTGAGCGCGTCGCTGCTCCGTCATGCCGACTCTCATTTCCTTCAATTCGCAGGCAGTTTTTACGCCAGAAGAATCCTCAGAATCTTTCCTGCCCTGATTGTTTGTCTGCTTTTCTCCAGCCTTGCAGCCTCGCTTTTCATTCCCGCCTCTTGGCTGAGTCAGACCAACAGCAAAACTGCGCTGGCCGCCCTTTTTGGCCTTGGCAATTTTGCTCTCATCATGTTCAATGACAGCTATTTTTCACCACGAACTGATTTCAATCCCTTCACGCACACGTGGTCGCTTGGTGTTGAAGAACAGTTTTACCTGCTCTTTCCGGTAATCTTTTTTGTCTGGATGAAATACCGCAGCAGAGGAGGATTGATTGGCGCGGCAGACCGGCACTTGCTTGCGGTTCTGCTGCTTCTGTCCTTGGCCTATGCTGCCTATGCAACATCAATAACACCTGATGCCGCTTTTTATCTGCTGCCTGCCAGATTCTGGGAACTGGCGGCAGGAGCTTTTTTGCTGCAACTTCATTGGCAGGGCAAGATGATGCCCCGCTCTTCGCTGGAGACAAATCTGTATCTTGCCGCCGGAGTCTTGCTCATTGGTGCCGGATTTATTCTTTCCGATAAAAAAGCCTTTCCTTTTCCTTGGGCGGTTCTGCCTGTCTGCGGCACGGTCAGTTTGATTTCCGGTCTGTTGGGCCACCAAACTGAAACGAAGCCGTTTGTCAAACAGCTACTTGAATCATCAGTCGTTGTTTATATTGGCAAGATTTCCTACTCCTTGTATCTCTGGCACTGGCCCGTGTATGTGCTGCTCCGCTGGACCAGCGGTCTGCAAACTGCGGCAGAATACTGCCTTGCAATCACCTGTTCTTTACTGTTCGCTATCTGCTCATACCATTTTATTGAGCAACCTTTCAGAACCGCAAAAATTCGCAGCGCGTATCCAGCCAAACAGATCATCCGTGCTGGACTTGCCGCGATAACCGCCGCTTTTGTTTTTGCAGGAGCGATTTTCGCGGCGCAACCGCTGATTAGCCTCAGTGTCACTAAAGACAGAAAAACATGGTATCCAAATCCTTGGCCAGAGGAAAAAACAGATGCGGAGAAAATTTTTACGGATAGGAAAATTTTTGCCATAGGGGATTCGCATGCAGGAGCATATTCGACCATGCTACAAAAATTTTCTGACGAGCATGGAGCGAAAATAATAAACATGTCTGCGGCTGGATGCGGCATCGCAAATCTTCTTAAGCCAAAAATAGCCAAGGGAAAACGATGCGCCGATGTGTTTGACAGCTATCTTGATGAAATAAAGGAAACAGCATCAGAGGGAGACATCGTTTTCTTCGCCTCTTTGCGGATGAACAGGCTCTGTGACCAATGGGAAATTTTCCAAAAGGAAGAAGTTATCAAGAGTCAGCAGGCTGAAAATGCGTTGCAAGCATACGAAGCAGCACTTGTTGAAACAGAAATAATAATAAAGCGGCTCAATGCACTGCGCCTAAATGTCATTATTGACGCGCCAAAACCTATATTCGCATCACCAGCCTTCCGCTGTTCTGACTGGTTTAATAAAGATAATCCAGTCTGCTCCGCTGGGTTCGCGATGGATCGAAATTTCCTGATAGAGCATCGCCAGCCCGTTATGAACTCGCTATCATCACTGTCTGCACAGTTTCCAGATCTGACCGTGTGGGATCCATTTCCAATTCTTTGCGATGCGGGAGCAACTTGTTCAGCTTTTGATCCTCAAAGCGGACAGCCTCTTTTTTTTGACGGAGATCATTTAAGCGCACACGGCAACAGATTACTATATCCTTCTTTTGCATCGTTGATACGATCAATATGGATTGCTGATCAATAGAGAATCTGAGACATTTTCCACCACCGTGGTGAGGTCATATGCGGAAAACTGTCATGACCGCCAGCGCGGTGCTTTGTTTGATTTTCGTTTCCGCCGCTCATGAAGCCGGAGCCGTGACTGCTGACGACATCCTGCCGCTGATCGGGCCAAATGATGTGCATTTTGCGGCGCACCAAGAGGACGAGGAGAAGGCTGTGCAGCTCTGCGCTCAGGGCAGCTATTCTGAGGCGGAGGTGCTGTTCCAGCGGCTTCTGTCGGTCAAGGAAAACATGCTCGGCGCAGATCATCCAGAGCTGATTTCCGTGTTGGATAATTTCGCTTGGTGTTTTTTCAAACAGAGACGGCACGCGCAGGCGGCGGTCTTGTTCAAACGCATTTTGGCCATCGAAGAGCACGTGCTGTGCAAGGATTATCCCGGTTTGGCCAACACATTGGACAACTTGGCCGCTGTGGCGGTCGAGCAGGGAAGCTACGAGGAGGCTGAATCCCTTTACCGCCGAGCTTTGGCGGTGCGCGAGAAAACTCTGGGTAAAATCCATCTTGACGTGGCGACATCGCTGAACAATTTGGCTGTGCTGCATCATGTGCGGAACCGCGCGGCGGATGCAGTCCCCCTACTGCGCCGAGCCTTGGCCATTCTCAAAAAGCAGCTTCCTGCCGGGCATCCTAAACTGAAGCTGTATCAGAAAAATTACGACGAGCTGCGGAAACGGCAGAAGCAGGAGCGGCGGCAGCTTCAGGAAAGCGGCTGAGCCGCCGCAGTCGGAACTTCGCCTGCGCAAAACCTTGACAGAGCATTCCTCAGTTGCCGAACCTGCTGTTTTTGTGTTATGATGCGGCCCTAAAGAGAGCAGCAGTCTGCCGCCTGTCATGTCTGTGGCGGCAATCGCGTAAACACCCAGCAAGGAGGTTTTGATGAAGGTTCTGGTCATCGGTTCAGGCGGCAGAGAACATGCCCTAGTCTGGAAATTGAGCCAGTCGGAGAAAATGAAGGCCATCTACTGCGCCCCTGGCAATGCCGGAATACGGAAGCTGGCTACCTGCGTCAAGATCGCGGCGGACGATGTGGACGGGCTGCTCGACTTTGCCATCAGGGAAAGCATCTGTCTGACTGTGGTCGGGCCAGAAAGTGCGCTCGCCGCAGGCATTGTGGACCGTTTTCAGGCTAAAGACCTGCGCATCTTCGGCCCGACCGCAGCGGCGGCGGAGCTGGAGGGCAGCAAGGTCTTCTGTAAGGATTTTCTCAAGAAATACAATATTCCGACAGCTGAATACGAGACCTTTGACCGGCCCGACCCAGCCAAACGCTTCATTGACAAGATCGGTGCTCCCTGCGTGGTCAAGGCCGACGGCTTAGCCGCAGGCAAGGGCGTGATGGTCTGCCAGACCAAGACCGAAGCCAAGCAGGCGGTTGACTTGATCATGAAAGATCGGGCCTTTGGCGAGGCAGGCAGCCGGGTGGTGGTCGAGGAGTTCCTTTCCGGCGAGGAGGCCTCCTTCATCGCCTTTGTGGACGGCGAGAACGTCCTGCCGCTGCCCTCGTCGCAAGATCACAAGGCGATCTTCGAGGGCGACCGAGGGCCGAACACCGGCGGCATGGGGGCCTATTCGCCCGCGCCAGTGCTGGATGATTCCATGACCATGCGAGTGATGAACGAGGTCATGCTGCCCGCCGTGCGCGGCATGGCTGCGGAAGGCCGCCCGTACAAAGGGATGCTCTACGCGGGCCTGATGATTGAGGGCGAGAAAATCAATGTCTTGGAGTTCAACTGCCGTTTCGGCGACCCGGAATGCCAGCCCCTGCTGATGCGCTTGCAGACCGATTTGATTGATATATTTGAAAAGGCTATTGACGGCGCACTGGACGAAATCGAGCTGGAAATTGACCCGCGCCCGGCGGTCTGCGTGGTCATGGCCTCGGAGGGCTATCCGGGCAGCTACAAGGCGGGCAAGCCGATCACCGGCTTGGTCAATGCGGCCAAGCTGAAAGATGTCATGGTGTTCCACGCTGGCACGACCATCGAAAACCAGACCACCCTGACAGCAGGCGGGCGAGTCCTCGGCGTGACGGCAATGGACATCTCCATCGCCAAGGCCATCGAGCGGGCCTATAAGGCTGTGGATAAAATCAAATGGAAGGGCAGCTACTTCCGCCGCGACATCGGTCACCGTGCCCTGCGCCGTCTCCAAAAGCACACCGGCCCGGCAGTGAGCATCGTCATGGGGTCAGACTCCGACTTGCCGGTGATGCAGGCGGCGGCGGATTTCCTCACCAGCGTCGGCATCAAGCACGAAATGCTCATTTCCTCAGCACACCGCACCCCGGAGCAGACTGCCGAGTACGCCCGCACCGCAGCCCGGCGCGGCCTGAAGATCATCATCGCCGGGGCAGGCATGTCCGCGCATCTGGCCGGGGTGATTGCCGCGCACACCACGCTGCCGGTGATCGGCGTGCCGATAGACGCTTCACCGCTCAACGGTCTTGATGCACTACTTTCAACCGTGCAGATGCCGCCCGGCATCCCGGTGGCGACGATGGGCATCGGTAAATCAGGGGCCAAAAACGCGGCGGTGCTCGCAGCCCGGATTCTCGCCATTAACGATCAGGAAATCAGCGAGGCCCTGCGCCAGTTCGTCCAAGAGATGGAGGAGCAAGTCGCAGCGAAAAATCTGGCCCTCCAGCAGGCCAAGGGCCAGACAAGCGCGTGATCGTCCCTGCGTCTCAAGCTGTCTACCAAGAGGCCGCCCGGCTGCTTCGGCAGGGCGGCCTGATCGCCTTTCCCACGGAAACGTATTACGGCCTCGGTGTTGACCCTTTCAATACCGAGGCGTTGAGGCGGCTCTTCACGGTCAAGCGGCGGGCGACAGAGAAGCCGGTTTTGGTTTTGGTTGCCGATCAAAGCCAAGTGCCACAACTGGCCGAGGAAACGCCGGAGCCGCTGCGCCTGCTCATGAACCGCTTCTGGCCCGGCCCGCTGACCTTGGTTTTTCCGGCGAAAAAAAATCTGCCGGATCTGCTCACCGGCGGCAGCGGCACAGTCGGCATACGCCAGTCGCCGGAGCCGACAGCGGCGCAACTGCTGGCCGCCTTTGGCGGGCCTGTCACCGCCACCAGTGCCAACCGTTCCGGCAACGCAGCGGCAATCACGGCGGCGGAAGTTGAAGCCGCTTTTGGTTCAGAAATTGACCTGATCCTTGACGGAGGCAGAACGCCGGGCGGCGCAGGCTCGACCTTGGTCGGCTGGAATGGGCAGGAGCTGCGCTGTTTTCGGGAGGGCCGTATTTCTTTTGCCGAAACTGCCCGCTTTCTTGCCGCAGCAAACAATGAGGAGCATTTTTTTTCACCTGCATGAAAAAAGAGCTTGCTTCCTCCTCCAGATCGGCTACTATAGAGTTATGTTGTGCAGTCACTTTAGCAGTTCACGAACGATGAATACAACCGCTCAGCCTCCTTCTCAGAGGCGTGCGGTTTTTTTGTTTGTGCTGCGGCGGCTGCCTGCCGACAGCTTTCGCTGTCGGAATTGAATGATTTAAGCGGCGCAATCAGCTGCCGCGCACAATGAGGAAAGGTTTAAAATGGCGCAGGGCACAGTGAAGTGGTTCAACGATGCCAAGGGGTTCGGTTTCATTCAGCAGGACGGCGGGCCGGACGTGTTCGTTCATCATTCTGCGATTCGGGCGGAGGGTTTCAAATCCCTTCAGGAAGGCGCGCGGGTCAGCTTTGAAGTGGTTCAAGGCCCCAAAGGTCCGGCAGCGGACAAAGTGGTCAAGCTGTAAGCAGCCCTGTGTTTCTTGATACAGCGCAGCACGAATGAAATAATGCCGGGCGGCGCGCCGCTGTCCGGCAGGCAAATGCAGAAGATGTTCAGCAAGCAAGGAGAGCAGCAAAATGGCAGAAGGCACAGTGAAGTGGTTCAACGACGCCAAGGGCTTCGGTTTCATTCAGCAGGACGGCGGAAACGACGTGTTCGTCCATCATTCCGCGATTAAGGCGGATGGCTTCAAATCCCTCCAGGAGGGCGCGCGCGTTTCTTTTGACGTGGTCAACGGCCCGAAAGGCTTGGCCGCAGAGAACGTTGTTCAGCAGAAGTAAGAGCTGAACCCGGGCAGTGCCGACAAGACCCCGTGCAGGCTGCGGGGTCTTTTTTTTTGATTATTTTTCATGAAGGAGCATTTCTTGGCGAGAACAAACTATTCCTTTGAGAAACGCCAGCGGGAACTGGCAAAAAAGAAGAAAAAGGAAGAAAAGCAGCAGCAGAAGCTGGCAAAAAAGACAACGACAGATGACGACGGCAGGGAGGATGCAGCTGCCGGGAACGACGCGCCGCCGTCTGAATAACTGAGCTGCGCCCTTCCGGCGGAGGCCGGATGCTCTCCGGCCTTCCCTCCTCTCTCCCTGCGGCTCCCTTTTTTTCAATTTCCCTTATTTATTCGCACCGCCATGATCACTGCAACCAATATCGGCCTTTCTTACGGCAAGAGAATTATTTTCAAAGACGTGAACATCAAGTTCACTCCCGGCAACTGCTACGGTCTGATCGGGGCCAACGGCGCGGGCAAGTCCACCTTTCTCAAGATACTCTCCGGTGAGCTGGAAGCCCAGCAGGGCCAGGTTTCGATTGACCCAGGCAAACGCCTTACCGTGCTCCGCCAAGACCAATTTGCTTTTGACGAGCATACGGTCATTGACACCGTGATCATGGGCCATCAAAAGCTCTACGAGGTGATGGCCGAGCGGGAGAAAATCTACGCCAAGACCGAATTCACCGAAGAGGACGGCATCCGCTCCGGCGAGCTGGAAATGCTCTTTGGCGAGATGAACGGCTACGAGTCAGAGTCAGAGGCGGCAGTGCTGCTCAATGGCGTGGGCATTGGCGAGGAGCTACGGCAGAAGAAAATGAAAGAACTGGAAGGCACCGACAAGGTGCGCGTCCTGCTTGCCCAAGCCCTGTTCGGCAACCCGGACATTCTTCTCCTCGATGAGCCGACCAACCAATTAGATATTGCTACCATCACTTGGCTGGAGAATTTCCTTGTCCGCTTCCAGAACACGGTGATCATCGTCTCGCATGACCGGCATTTCCTCAATCAGGTCTGCACGCACATGGCCGACATTGATTACGGCAAGATTCAGGTCTTTGTCGGCAACTATGATTTCTGGCAGCAGGCCAGCCAGCTGCAAATCCGCCAGAAAGAGACAGAGAACAAGAAGACCAAGGCTAAGGAGCAGGAGCTGAAGGACTTCATCCGCCGCTTCAGTTCAAACGCCTCCAAGGCCAAGCAAGCCACCTCCCGCAAAAAGCTGCTGGAGAAGCTGACGATTGAAGACATGCCCATGTCTTCGCGCAAGTATCCGTATATTGATTTCAAGCCAGAGCGGCCCAGCGGCGACATTATTTTAGAGATCGAGCATCTGAGCAAAAGCATAGACGGGGTGCAGATGTTCAAGGATTTCAGCCTGAGCGTGGGCAAAGGCGACAAAATCGCGTTTGTCGGCTCCAACGGCCTGGCGAAAACAACCCTCTTTCAGATTCTTGCCGGCGAGCTGGAGCCTGACAGCGGCACGGTGCGCTGGGGCGTGACCATCAGCAAAGCCTATTTCCCCAAGGAAAACAATTCCTACTTCAAAGACACGGACATGAACATCGTCACCTGGCTGCGGCAGTATGCGCCGCCGCAGGAGACCGAGAGCTTTGTCCGGGGCTTTTTAGGGCGGATGCTGTTCTCCGGCGAGGAGGCCTTGAAAAAAGTCTCGGTGCTCTCCGGCGGCGAGCGCGTGCGCTGCATGTTGTCGCGGATGATGCTTTCCGGGGCCAACGTCCTGATGCTCGACGAGCCGACCAACCATCTCGACCTCGAGTCCATCACCTCCCTCAACAACGCCCTGACCGCCTACCCGGAGGCGATGCTTTTCTCCTCGCACGACCACCAGCTCGTCTCAACCGTGGCCAACCGGATCATTGAATTCCTGCCTGACCGCATTGCTGACGCGCGGATGAGCTTTGACGACTACCTGACCAACTGCTGCGGCTTGGAGCTGGAGGCAGCGTAAGCGGATTCACGCCGGAAACTTTGCTGGCTGCGGGGAAAAATCTTCCCGCAGCAGCGAGGAAGTTTCTGGGTTGAACCCTGAACGTTTCTGGTTCAAGCCAGGCGCGGTCTGGTTTGAACCCAGAAAACTGCTGGTTCAAGCCAGAAAGTTTCTGGGTTCAAACCAGAAAGTTCCTTTATAGAAAAAGAAGGCCGCCAACATGCAGGGGGCGGTCTCCTGCGTCATCGTGCGCCTGCCTCATTTGTTTCCGCATCACCTCTGAATATGATCAAAGCCTTTTTCGCTCAAGTAGGAAGACATTTCAAACAAGCCTGGTCAGGCAGAAAGCAGCATGAGACCGCGCCTGAACCCAAGCCAGTCGAAGCTGTCGCCAGCCCGACGCAGCAGCCTGCGGAAAGCCAGCAGCCAGCCCGCCGCCGCAGGCCGGAACGGCCTAAAAAGCCGCAGCCGCCAGCATGGAGCGTGGCCGATTTTCCGGTTGATCCGGTCGAGGGCCGCAGCCGTTTTCATGATTTCGCCCTGCCTGCGGAGCTGATGCGCGGCATTGCCGACCTTAACTTCAAATACTGCACGCCAATCCAGGAGCAGGCCCTGCCCGCCGCGCTGGAGGGCAAAGATATCATCGGCAGAGCAGGCACCGGCACCGGTAAGAGCGCGGTTTTCTTGGTCGCGCTCTTCACCCGCCTGCTCAAGGGCCAGCAGACCCCGCGCAAGCCCGGCCTGCCCCGCGCTCTGATCATTGCCCCGACCCGCGAGCTGGTGGCGCAGATCGCCAAGGACGGCAAGGCACTGGGCAAATATCTCCCGCTGCGCGTCGTCGCGGTCTTTGGCGGCACCGAGTACCAGAAGCAGGAGCAGCTTCTCAGCAGCCAGCCGGTGGATGTGATCGCGGCCACGCCGGGCCGTCTCTTAGACTATGTTTCTAAGGGCGTGATCAGCCTGGAGCAGGTTGCAATCATGGTGATTGATGAGGCCGACCGGATGCTGGACATGGGCTTCATCCCAGATGTGCGCCGGATCATTTCCCGCCTCCCGCCCAAGGAGCAGCGGCAGACCCTGCTCTTCTCGGCCACAGTCAACGAGGATGTCAAGCATCTCGCCGCGCAGTGGTGCGTCAAACCGGTCTCGATTGAGAGCGACCCGGAGCAGGTGGCGGTGGAGACGGTTAGGCAGGTGATTTACACCGTCACCAGCGAAGAAAAATACACCATTCTCTACAACCTGCTTGCCGAGCAGGAGTCTGGCCGGGTGATGGTTTTTGTCAACATGAAGCACGAAGCAGCCAGACTGCACGAGCGTCTGCGTGGCAACGGCATAGAAGCGGTACTTCTCAGCGGCGATGTGCCGCAGGAAAAACGCATGTCGCGCTTAGAGCGGTTCCGCGACGGCAAGGTCAAGGTGATGATCGCCACAGACGTGGCTGGGCGGGGCATCCACATTGACTGCATCAGTCACGTCGTCAACTACACTCTGCCCTACGAGCCGGAGGATTATGTCCACCGCATCGGCAGAACAGGCCGGGCCGGAGAAAGCGGCATCGCGGTCAGCTTTGCCTGCGAGGAAGGCGCGTTCCAGCTCCCGGCCATTGAAGAATACATCGGCAAGGCGCTGCCATGCGTTGTGCCGGAAGAGGAGCTGCTCGTTCCCCCGCCGCCGCCGTCTGCTGCCGCAGCACCTCCGGCTCAAGGGGAAAAACGGCGCAGGCGGAGGTAAAGCCCCGCTTTCCCTTTGCAGTCCGTCTGCCAGCGGAGTATGCTTCAAGCTCGCCTGAGGAATTGCCTCAAGGCGGTTGAGGAACGGCCTTGAGGCGGTTGAGCGGAGCCGAAACCGCCGCCGCCTTCGGCTCCGCTCAGGCGGCTTTCGACTGCCGCTGAACAGTATTTCTCCAAGGAGGAGATCATGGGACTGATCATTTTTCTCTGCATCGGCGCGCTGGCCGGCTGGATAGCCGGGCGGCTGATGAAAGGCTCCGGCTTCGGCCTGCTCGGCAACATGGCCGTGGGCATCATCGGCGCAGTCATCGGCGGCTGGACCTTCAGCCAGCTTGGCATTTCTGTCGCCAACGGCTTCATCGGCTCGTTAGTCACGTCCGTGGCCGGGGCTTCAATCCTGCTTTTTTTTGTCGGACTATTTAAGAAGTGAGCGCGCCGCTGGCCTTTGGCTGGCGGCCTCATTTTTTTTCAAGCGGCATGAAATTGCCCTGCGGTTTTTTGCTGGCTATCCCTTATAATGCTCCTGTGCAATGCAGCGGCAGGAAGGGGAGCCTGCGCTGACATCAAACCGCAAATAAAAAATATGTGGAAAATCATTGTGGCAGCCTTGCTGGCGGCGTGTCTGCCCTCTGGCTGCGCTGTGGCGGCCAAGTATCAGGCAGCAGAAGAACGGCGGGCCGAAGCATCTGGGCGAACGGCGTTCTGCTGGCCGCTGGCTGATTTCAGGTATTCTCTCAACAAACCCACCGGTGCTTGGCTGGCACCGAGAGGCAGGAATTCGCAGCATCTCGGCGTGGACATGTTCGCCCCCGTTGGGCGGCCTGTGCGGGCAATCGCCGACGGCGTGGTGCATGACATCTCCACCAGCGGCTGGGGCGGCGGCAATGTCGCCATTATGATCAAGCACCGGCTGGCTGATGGCCGCTGGTTCATCGCTCTGTACGGCCATATCAGGAACATCTACGGGCTGCGAAAAGGCAGCAGAGTGCAAAGCTGCGGCACAGTCGGCTTGATCGGGCCGTACCGCTGCGGCTCTCATGTTCATTTCGGGGTCATCACGCCGGGCAAACTGCCGCACGCGCCCTACGGCACCAGCAAAAAACCGAATCGCAACAATTTCATCAACCCGGTGCGCTTCCTTCAAACTGGCCAGCCGGAAGAGCCGGGCAAAGACGCGGATCCGCCGCCTGAGAACAGTGGCGAGACTGCGGGGGTGGCTCCTCAGTGCGCAAGCGAAAATTTAGCTGAAGGCTCACCGGAAGAAGACGAGCTGCTTGAAAGCGTCCTCGGTACTGAAGAGCCACCGCTCAAGGACACAAAGGCGACGGCCAAGGCTCCGAAGAAAGCGGAGCAGAAGAAGTCGCGCCGTCACGAGGCCAAGGCGGATAATAATAAAAAGAAACGTGCGGCAAAGAAAAAAGCGGGCAAAAGCAAGGTCAGGGTTCTTCAGGCGAGCAAAGGCAGTGCCAAGCGGCCCGGATCTGCTCCTGCACTGAAGAAACAGACTGCGAAGCGTCAACCCGCCGCAGCCAAGAGTCAGAAGAAAACGAAGCAAAAATCTCGGAAACCCGCCGCAGGTAAGCGAGCTGCTCGAAAGCGTTGAGCTGTTCGCCCCGGCTGCTGATCCGCTCGGCGGACAGCTCCGGCGGCATAGTCAGGAGAATGACCATATCGGGCCTCGGAGCAAAACGGTTGCGGGCAAGGATATCCTGCGGATCAAGGCCGTTCGCGCCCTGATAGGCGGCCGTGGAATAGTAGTAACGGTCCGTAAGGACAATCTGCCCGGCCTTCAGCGCAGGCCTAATCAGCTCCTTAACATGCAGCTGGCGGTCTTGAAGAAACAGCTCCAGCTCCTCTTCCGGTGTGACACCGGCCCGACTGAGGTACAGCTCGCGGATGCGGCGGCCATATGCGCTGTCGGTTGGCTCGCGGGTTGCAACCACATCCTCGCCTTGCGCCCGCAGCCAATCAGCCAGCAGGCTGATCTGTGTTGATTTGCCTGTGCCGTCGATTCCCTCAAAGGCGACCAGCAGGCCGTTCCGCGCATTCCTCATCGTCATAGTGTCCTGTTTTTTGCAATTTCCAGTGCCAGCAGCCAAGCCGAGCGCAGACTGGCCGCATCGGCGAGGCCTTTTCCGGCGATGTCGTATGCCGTGCCGTGATCAACTGAGGTGCGGACGATGGGCAGGCCCAGCGTCACATTCACCCCGTCCTTGAAATGCAGGAGCTTGAAAGGAATCAGCCCCTGATCGTGGTACATGCTGACCACCGCGTCAAAATCTCCGTTCGCCGCTTTGTAAAAAATCGTGTCCGGTGGCCACGGCCCGCTGACCATTGCCTCGCCTGCATACTGCCGCACAGCAGGCTCGATAATTTCAATTTCCTCTCGGCCAAACATGCCTTGCTCGCCGCTGTGCGGATTGAAGCCCGCCACGGCGATGCGCGGCTTTTCCACGGCAAAATCGCGGCGCAGCGCGTCTGCGGTCATGCGGATGCAGCCGAGAATATTTTCAGTAGTCAGCAGATGACTGACCTCGGCTAACGGTTCATGGATGGTGACAAGCACCACCCGCAGCCGCGTTCCGGCCATCATCATCCGGTAGCGGCTTGCTCCGGTCAACGCCGCGAGCATCTCGGTGTGGCCAGGATGCCAAATGCCCGCCTCACACAGGGCCATTTTCGAGATCGGGCAGGTGATGATAGCCGAAAAGTCTCCAGCCAGCGCACCTGCGGCAGCCCGGCGGATGTACTCTGCCATTGCCGTCGCGCTTTCCTTGGTCGGCTGGCCCCAATGCAGCGTGCTGCTGTCTAACTGCGACAGCTCCAGCACCGGCACCGTGCCAGGTGTGATGTCCTCTCCCAATTGCCAAGCCACGGGCTGACTCTTGCTACCCAGCAGGGCGGCAGAGCGGGCCATCACGCCAAGATCGCCCAGCACCACTGGCGCGGCTGGCACCTCGGCCTCGCTCAGGCTGTCAAAAAAACGGAGGATGATTTCTGGGCCGATCCCTACCGGACAGCCCATCGTGATTGCGGCGGGTTTCATGGTTGATGCGGAGGCGGAATGTTTCATAAAAAAGCAAGGCAGGCCAAAGACCTGCCCCGCGCTTGATTCAGTGCTGATTAATACGAGCGGTAGTGCCAATCTCTGCGGTCATCATGGCCTCTGTCCCGCCAGCGGTTATGATCATCGCGGAAATCGGACCGATCAGACCGATGATGCCGACGGCCAGGTTTGAGCCGCAGGGCAAAATAAGGCATGAAATAGACCTCGCGGTGCCGCCTATATTCTGAGCTTCTGTCCCGATACTCAATCACTCCGGCTTTGAACTCGACCGGGCCGGTGAGCAGGATCTGCGCACCCGCGACTTTGCTGCCAAGCAGATCTCGGATGGTCTCAATGCCGAAACGCCGCGCTTCGCGCTGCTCGTCCCGGCTGAAGCCATCCGCCGCCCAAGGGCCAAGATCATGCACCATCATCGCAACTGCCTGCCGGAGCAGCGAATCTGCCCATGTTCTGAGTGTCTCCCGATCGCTGCGGTGAAGAGAGACGTGAAAATCCACCTCGCCCCGTTCCGCTTCGCGCTCGGTCAGTTCCCTGCCGTAGGCGACATGCCAGCCGCCGGCCTCAACCTCCTCTTTTGCCAGCCAGCGCCGCTGGGCAAAAACATTTTGCGCCGTCGCCGCCACCAGCAGCAGAGACAGCGCAGCCAGCACTATTCTTGATGCTCTCATTTCCTGTTCTCCTGTTGTTTTTTATTTTCAGCCTGCGCCGCAGGCTGCTAATGCGCTGAAAAACTTCACATCACCACATGCACACGTCCGCCGAAATCGTAGTCCTTGTTGGACAGATCATATTCCATGCCGCCACCCTGCAAATTGAAACTGGGGCTGTCGATCCGCAGTTTGTCCGGGCTGACCAGCATCTTGTCGGCATCGTAATAATGGAGCAGCTCAGTGTGCAGTTCTTCCTGCTGGACCGGCTTGACCAGCACCACATCCTCAATCAGGGTCAGGTGCTTTTCATTCATCCGGTAAATGCCTTTGCGGCTGGTCACAGTGATTGGATCATCGCCTTGCTTGCTGTACAAGGCATCCACGTCGGCCATGTCAATCTCGCGGTCGGTCTTGCCGGTGCGGGCTTGCGCCGCCTTCACCGTCCATGTTCGCTGGCCTTTGGAATAAAAGGTAAGGACGATGTTCTCCATGACAAAATCCTGCCGCTCTTGGCTGTATGCCTGCTCCGCTGCCGCATCGTAGCCGCCGCGCGGTTTGAGGAACTCCGCCGCAGGTGCTTGCCAGAGCGGGCTGGTGATGAGCAGGCCGAGCGGGATGAGCCAGAGCAGGTTGCGGAGGCCGCCGCTCATCGCACTCCTCCGCCGAGGTGTTTCGCCAAAATGGCCGCCAGCAGGCCCTTGGCCTCCAGAATCAGCTCGCAGACTTCACGCACCGCGCCGTGGCCGCCGCACCGCGCCGTGACATAATCCGCCCGCTGTCGCAGCTCCGGCGCGGCGTTGGCCGGAGCAAAAGCGCAGCCCGCCCGCAGCAGCATGGGCAGATCCAGCCAGTCATCGCCCATGCAGGCGACCTGCTCCGGCTTCAAGCCGGTTTTGGCCAGCATTTCGGCAAAAGCGGTTCCTTTGTCCGAGCAGCCAGCGCAGACATGCTCAATTTTTAAATCCTTGGCCCTTCTGCTCACCGCCTCGGCGTTGCGAGCCGTAATCAGGCCGACCTTGATGCCCGCCTCCTGCAAAATGCGCAGACCAAAGCCGTCTTGGGTGTTGAAGCCCTTGATCTCTCCTGCGTCAGGGGTGTAAAACACCGTGCCGTCGGTCAGCACACCGTCCACATCCAAAAGCAGCAGCTCGACTTTTTTCGCCTTGCTCAAGGCATCTTTCCACGCCGCACTGCGCGACACCGGTTTTTCCCGCTCCATCGCCCGCTCGCGCAAGGTGCAGTCAGAATAACCGCTGACCGGACAAGCGTCATGATTCATTGGCGAACTTGCTCACAGTCTTGCGGATCTCCAGCAGCTGCCGCAACAGCGACTCCACTTTGTCCAAAGGGATGGTGTTGGGGCCGTCACAAAGGGCCTTGTCTGGCTCAGGGTGCACCTCCATGAAGAGTCCGTCAATGCCTGCGGCCATCGCCGCTCTGGTCAGCGTGGGAATAAACTTGCGCTGGCCGCCGGAGCTGCCGCCCATGCCGCCCGGCAGCTGCACCGAATGCGTTGCGTCAAAGATCACCGGGCAGCCAAAGGAGCGCATCACCGGCAGGGAGCGCATGTCCACCACCAGATTGTTGTAGCCGAAGCAGGCACCGCGCTCAGTGAGCAGAATGCGCTCGCAGCCGGAAGCGCGCACCTTGTCCACCGCATGTTTCATGTCCCACGGCGAAAGAAACTGGCCTTTTTTCAGATTGACCACCCGGCCTGATTTGGCCGCCGCTGTCAGCAGGTCGGTCTGGCGGCAGAGAAAGGCGGGTATCTGGATGATGTCCAAGCATTCCATGGCCAGATCAACCTGATTGGCTTCATGCACGTCAGAGACCACTGGCACGCCGATCTCCTGCCGGATGCGGCAGAGCTGGCGTAGCCCTTTCTTCAGGCCAGGCCCTCGGAAGGCGTTGAGGGAGGTGCGGTTGGCTTTGTCAAAAGAAGCCTTGAAGACATACGAAATTTCCAGCCGCTCGCAGATGGCCTTCATCTCCCAAGCGATCTGCCAGCAGAGGTCGCCTGACTCCAAGGCGCAGGGGCCAGCCATCAGGAGCAGCGGTTGGCCAGGGCCAATCTGAATGGCCTTGCCGCCTGGCAGGGTGTTTATTTCAACGTTTTTCATGAAAGTGCGGTGAGGGAGTGAGATCAATCCGGGACTGCGCCGGAAAACAACACTATACCGCGTTTGCTCCGCGCAGGCAAGCGGACGAGGAAAGGAAAACAGAAAAGAGCTGAACTCCGACCGGCGCAGCGGAGGCGGCGCAGATCCTCACCGCCCTCGACATGCGCTAATCAGTGTCTGCGCCTGCCTCCCCGATCATCGCGCTCGCTGCTGCCGTCTTCTTCCCAGTTGCCGTCGTCCCTGTCATGCCGGGGCGGCGGCGGAACAAAGCCGTCATTATCCCATAAACGATTTTCCTCCCGGCGGAAGACGGGTGGGCCGCAGGAGATGATGTTCTTCCGGCAGAGCGTCTCCTTCCATTCGTACTTCAGGAAATGCTTTTCCATGGGATGGGATTCCGGCCTGAACTCCACCCGCACTGAGGAGGAATGTTCCACCTCGCCAAAGCCAGTACCTATTGATTCATCCGCTGCGCTGTATTCGCTGTCGCTGTAGGGCGCAGGGGCGGAGTGCCGCTCGCCGCCGTCACGGTGGGAATACATGGGCGGACGCGGGCGGCGGATGACAGGCGGCCTGCGCTCGGCATACGCGGCAATGGCAATCACGCCCATCGCGCTGTAGTCATCCCACGCGCCTGCGTAGGAGTCGCCCTCATTGGTGAAGTAAAAACGGTTGACTCTGTCTCTGCCCGTGCGCCAGCCGTTGTATGTGGCGGAGCCGTGGGGATCGAGGACGTACATGCGCTCCGAGCTGCTCAGGTGCGAGCGGTCGCCGGAAATGATGTTGCGCCCGTCTACAGCGACAACCAAGCCGATCCTGCGGTCAGTGTTGTTGACCACTTGGATGCCGTAGCGGGAATTGCGGCGCGCCTCGACATAGGAACGCCAGTTGCCCTCACGGGAGCCTTTGGCCGGATAGGCTGAAAAAACCCAGCCGTCATCTGAAACGACTTCCACCTGCACGCTTTGCGCCGCCGCCTGCCCGCTTGGCAGCAACAGGCAAGCACCTACCAACGACGCAAAAAACGACTTCAGCCACCTCATGATGCGTACCTCCTTGAATGATGCGAAGTAAAAAAGAAAGGCGGCCCGCAACGGGCCGCCTTGACGCGCTGTGTTTGGTTTTCCTTAGGCATTGCCGACGATGCCGCTGAACATGGCGATGTCAATGCCGAAGCTGCGGGCCGCCTTTTTCCATTTCTGCTCGTCCGGGGTATGAAAGAGCACGCTGACATCGCTCGGCACAGTCAGCCAAGAGTTGTCCATCAGCTCTACCTCCAGCTGACCCGGCCCCCAGCCCGCGTAGCCGAGCAGGAAGAGGAAATCCTTCGGCCCCCGGCCCTTTGATATATCCTCCAGCATTTTGGATTCACGAGACAAGCCTATGTTTGGCGTGACAGCCAAGCCGCTACCGATCTGCTGATCCGATCTGTACAGAATGAAACCCGATTCCATCTCCACCGGCCCGCCGGTGTAGACCGGCGGCAGCGGCCCTTCCGGCAGGGGAATATTGGTGCTGAGGAGGATTTCCAACATGGTGATTTCCTGACTCGGATTGTTGATGGCCACGCCCATCGACCCGTCCTGGCTGTGCGCGCAGATGTAAATCACCTGCTCCCTAAAACGGGGGTCAGGCATCTGCGGGGTGGCGACAAGAAAGTGTCCTGTCAGGTTTTCCATTATGTTTTGCCTCCTTATACCTTTATTTTAGCATTGCTTCTTATTGACAGTCAAGGAGGAACTTGTCAAGATGCAGAGCGGAGAACATTTACGCCAGAAGCGGAAAGCAGCAGTCTGGCACAGCAAGGCGGCCTGAGCGGCGCGGCGGAAACACTGTTCCTGTGGCAGTTCTGCAAAGACGCTTTTTCAATTTTCACTCAAAGGAGACAAGGCTATGAAACGTTGGTTTGCTGCGCTCTGCGCGCTGGCATTGTGCTGTTCGGTGGCATCCTGCCGCTCCGAGCGGCAGACGGTGATCAAAATTGGTGTCAACGCGCCGATCACCGGCGACATCCCCAAGGTCGGCGAGGGCACCAAGTATGCGGCGGAGCTGTGGCTGGAAGAAGTCAATAAGGCGGGCGGCATCGAGGTCGGCGGCAAGAAGTATCCGGTCGCGCTGGTGGTTGAGGACAGCGAGGCCAAGGCCGAGTCAGCGGTGAAGGCCAACACCAAGCTGATCACGCAAGACGAGGTGCTGGCGATTGTCGGGCCGCAGTCCTCGAAGGAGGCCATTCCGGCGGGCGCGGTGGCCAATGATAAGCAGACCCCGATGATCAGCCCGTGGTCGACCAACCCAGACACCACCGCTGGGCGGCCCTACGTCTTCCGCGCCTGCTTCCTCGACCCTTTCCAAGGGCCAGTGCTGGCGAACTTCATCAGCGAGGAGTTCAAGTTCACCAAGGCGGCGGTGCTGTATGATGTGGCCAGCGATTATCCCAAAGGGCTGGCTGAGTTCTTCAAGAAGGCATGGGAGGCCAAGCACGGCGCAGGCTCGGTGGTTGCCTACGAGAGCTTCACTACCAAGGATGCCGATTTCAGCGCCCAGCTGACCAAGATCCTGCACTCCGGCGCAGAAGTACTCTTCACTCCGCAGTATTACAACGAGGTGGCGTTGATTGTCCAGCAGGCCAAGGCGCTTGGCTGGAAAGGGCCGATAGTCGGCAGCGACAGCTGGGGTTCCGCCGAGACCGTGCAACTCTGCGGCGAGGCCTGCTACGGCCAGTTCTTCAGCACCCACTACGCCGCTGCCGGAGCGCAGGGAGCCACCAAGGCCTTCATTGACCGCTACAAAGCCAAATACGGCTACGTGCCAGACGACGTGGCCGCGCTGACCTGGGACGCTTTAGGCTTGGCGCAGCAGGCGATCTCCTCGCTCCCGCAACTGAGCGGCAGTATCCAGAAAGACCGGACAGCGGTGCGCGACGCGCTGGCCAAGATTCAGGACTTTGACGGCATCACCGGCAAGATGACCTTCTCCGGCAGTGGTGATCCAAAGAAGTGTGCTGTGATCGTCAAGATTAGCGACAAGGGCGAGTACGAGTTCTACAAGTCGGTTTGCCCGAACTGAGCCGTCCGCTTCCCTCCAGCCGCAACACAGGCCGCCTGCGCTCCAGCGCACGGCGGCCTTCCTGTCCTCACCGCCAGCACATCAACCAGCCTGCTGCTGCTCACTGCTGCTGCACGCTTTCGCAGCGCACGAATGCATGGTCGGAGTCCGATCAAATGCATGGTTTCGATCCGATCAAATGCATGGTTTCGATCCGATCAAATGCGTGGTTTCGATCCGATCAAATGCATGGTTTCGATCCAATCAAATGCGTGCATTCGTGCGCCGAGACCGCGCCGTCTCTGCAAGCAGGAGAAAGTGCTTGTCATGCGAGCGCGTCTGTCCCTGAAACTGTTTCCCGCCCCACCTTTTACAAAGCCTTTACAATTCATCCTGCCGCTGACAAAATCCCTTTACATGAACAGGGTAAAGTATCCTTGAAAGCAGGGGGAACAGCTTCCCGCAACTGAGACAAGACTTCCACAGGAGACACAAATGAACGCAAACATCCGCAAGAAAATCGGCACCGGCATCATGGCAGTTCTGCTCGCAGCAGCCATTGTCCCCAGCATCGCTGAAGCCCGCCGGGGCAACTGCAACAAAGGCGGCGGTCAAGGCATGGGCATGAATTGCGACATGAAGGGTGGGCGCGGCGGCGCAGCCTTCGGCATCTGGCAGAATTCGCAGGCTGTGCAGGATTTAGGTCTGAGCGCGGACCAGGTGAAGAAACTGAAAGAGGCCGAGTTCGCCTCCCGTGAGAAGCAGCTGCCGCTGATGAGCGAGCTGGACGGTCTGCGGCTGAAGATGGATCAGGCCTTTGCCGCCGACCCGGTGGATGAGAAGGCGGTGCTGGAGCTGACCGAGAAGATCTCGACGGTCAAAGGCAAGCTGGCTGTGCAGCGGGCCGAGGACCAGCTGGCTTTGGGCAAAGTCCTCACCCCGGAGCAGATGGACAAGATGAAGACCATGCGCGGCATGGGCTGCAACGGCAAGGGCGGCAGCAAGCCCTGCGCCATGAACGGCCAAGGCAACGGCGGCGGCAAGCCCTGCCAGATGAATGGCAAAGGCGGCGGTCAAGGCATGGGCATGGGCAAAGCGCAGAATTAGCAACGAAGGGCTGGACTTGATTCAATTTGTCCGGTATGTTGTCCTGTTGAAGGAATCATGCCGGACAAGGACCGTCTGCTGCCAGATGCGGACAGCAACCTTGTCAGTGCAGTTACGATCAAACTAGGGTGCCTGACTGCAAGGAGGAGGTTGTCATGAAATTTTCTGCTGTGAAATCCAAATGGTTTTATTTTTTGCTGCTGATCAATCTGATTTTTGGAGCGGCACTGGCAAAGACACTGCTTCAATATCGTCAATTTATTTCTTCAGAAGAACAAAGTGAAAAAGAACGGGTTGTTTCTTTAACCCAAAAAGCGGCCAGAGATTTAGGGGAAATTGTTGAGAGGGTAGAAAATCAGGCGCAAGAATTGGCTGACACCTTTTCAGCTCAACAGAATCTTTCTCCTGAGGCCATTGAAAAGCAGCTCTCTGGTGCGCTGGACAACAATACGGATTTGTTAGGCAGCAGCGTCTTTTATGGCCCCTATGCCTACAGCAAGGACAAATATTTGTTTGGACCATATCTCCATATCAAAGATGATGGAGGACGAGAAATCGTTGACGTTGGTTCATTGTATGATTACACGCAAGAAGATAAAAAATCAAACTTTTTTCATCTCCCGTTTAATGAAAACAAGGCGATGTGGACAGTTCCTTTCTGGGGTGAGGCAAGCAAATCCCTTCTTTTGACATATAGTGTTCCGTTTTATATCGATGCAAAAAAAGAATCTCCTTCAGGAGTTATCGTGCTGTCAATTTCTCTTGATAAAATCAAAGAAATAGTAGGGTCTCTTGATGTAGGCACGAATGGACTTTCTGCTCTGACGACAAAAGAAGGAAATTACATATATTATCATATTTATGAATATGTCACAAAAATGCGCAATCTAACTGATGTCGCGAAGGAAGAGGACGACAAAGACAGGATGTTTATTGCGCAGCAGGCAAGGGAGTTGAAAGGAGGAATTCTTGACCACATCAGCGTCTCCACGCGCAAGCCTGCTTGGTTAGTCTGGGAGCCGGTGCCGTTCTCTGGCTGGTCGCTACAAGTGACCTTTTTAAAAGAGGATATGATCGGAGACCCAAATATAATAAAACGGAAAAAGATCATTATCCTTGTCAGTGTCATTCTTCTTTCTGTGGCATTATGCGCTTTGATTCTTCAAGCTGCACCAGCGGACGCGCACAAGAAACAAGGGATTTTCTCTGCTGTCTCATCGTTGTTGCTGCTGTCTGGAATTGGGTTTATTTGGGGGATATATCTTAATAATTACAAATTAGTCCGCAACGATATCGTAGAAGTCACTTCATACGGGAAACGTGAAAAAATAAAACAGGAATATCATGTGCTTTGCCGTGACAACAATCTTGAACGTCCTCGTTATTTGCCAACAGGAATTTACATTGAAACAATTAAATTTATTAATCAAAATGAAATTGAGCTGACAGGATATGTATGGCAGAAATATGAAAAAGGAGAGCATGACGACCTGTCTCGAGGAATAGCTTTCACCAGAGTTTCTTCGTCAAAAATAACAGAAGTCCTAAAACAGCAGCAAGGGAACCAAGAAGTTGTTCGATGGTCATTCTCAGCGTCAATCAGGCAAAATATCGATTATTCAAGATATCCAATAGACCATGGACGAATTTCGTTGAAAATTGTTCATAAAGATTTGAATCACAATGTTGTTCTTGTTCCAGATTTTGAGTCTTACCACAGGATAGTACCGATATTAAAGCCTGGTGTTGATAAGAAAGCATTTGTTCCAGGATGGATCATCACCGGAAGCAGGTTTGAGCTTCAAAAGAAAGATAATGATACAAACTTCGGTGTCAAAGAAACTATCTCAAAGCAAAATTTTCCTGTGCTTGCATTTTCAGTCTCTATAAAGAGATTGTTTGTTAATGCATTCATTTCAAACCTTGTTCCAATGATTGTTGTCTATGTGATGCTTTTTGCTTTTATCTCTATAAAAGCTGACGTAAAAAGTTTATTAAGCATGTGCAGCGGCATGTTCTTTGCCATAGTTGTCGCCCATGTCAACGCAAGAAAGGACATAGCCGTTTATGAAATATTTTATCTGGAATATTTTTATATAGTTACGTATTTAATACTGATATTTCTTGTTTCTGCATCTATAAAGTTTCATCATAAAGATGAAATATATGAAAAAAAGCTGTTGAGCACAGCAAGACTGCTCTATTGGCCTGTTGTAAGCAGTTCTTTTTTTGTCATTACAGCAATTTTGTTTTACAGGTAATCATACCCTGTTGTAAATTCCATCAAGGAGAAAAGCAATGAGCATCAAACGCGAATGGACCACCCCGATCACCGCAGGCGCATTCCTGATTCTTGCCGTCACCGGCGTGTTCATGTTTTTCCATGCCGCGCCCGGCTTGGCAACAGAGGCGCATGAATGGGTGAGCTGGATTTTCCTTGCCGCCGCTGCTCTGCATTTAGCAGTGAACTTCTCCGCTTTCAAGACGTATCTGACCCAGCGCAAAGGCCAAGTGCTGCTGGGTGTATTCGTTTTGGTGCTGCTGATCAGCTTTGCGCCGATTGGCGGCAGCGGCGAGCCTCCTTTTGTCGCACCACTGCGTGCTTTGGGCAAGGCTCCGTTGACCGTTGTGGCTCAAGTCGCGGAAAGCAGCCCGGAGCAGGTGATTGAGCGGCTGAAGAAAGAGGGACTGGCTGTGCAGTCGGCCCAGCAGAGCCTGAGCGAGCTGGTCGGCGAGGACGTGCGCAAGCAGGTGCGCTTTCTGAAGATGCTGATGGACAAATAAATCCTTTTCATACTAAGGACACGCCATGAGCGCCAGCCCGAAGCAGCAGGTGGAGATTGATCCAGCCCTGCTCCTTGATCCGCCCCGCAGACGACGCGGCTTCGGCTGCTTGTTCTGGCTGCTCCTCCTCGGCGGGCTGGCTGCTGGCGGCTATTATTTCTATCTGGAGCGGCAGAAGCAGAGCAGCCAGCCAGCCGCGCCGCAGATTGAGTACAAAACCGAGAAAGTCCGCATCGGTGACGTGATTGTAACCGTCACCGCCACCGGCGCGCTTCAGCCCACCAATCAGGTGGATGTGGGCAGCGAGCTGTCCGGCAGCATTGAAGAAGTGCTGGTGGATTACAACGATGTGGTCAAGGCCGGGCAGGTGCTGGTGCGGCTGGATGTCACCAAGCTGCTGGCGCAGGTCAAGCAGAATGAAGCCTCGCTGGCGGCAGCCAAAGCCAAGGTGCTGTCAGCGGCGGCCACTATTCAGGAGACAGCCAGCAAGCTCGGTCAGCTCCGCAAGATCCGCGAACTGAGTGGCGGCAGGAATCCCTCTCAGTTTGACATTGACGCGGCAGAGGCGGCGGCAGCGCGGGCGCGGGCGGAAAAGACTGGGGCGGAGGCGGGTGTGGCGGAGGTGCAGGCCAAGCTGAACATGACCCTGACCGATCTGAGCAAGGCGGAAATCCTCTCGCCGGTCAATGGCATCGTCCTCAGCCGGAGCATTGAGCCGGGCCAGACTGTGGCCGCTTCCTTGTCCGCACCGGTGCTGTTCAAACTGGCTGAAGACCTGACCAAGATGGAGCTGCACGTGGATGTGGACGAGGCGGACATCGGCCAGGTCAAAGAGGGGCAGAAGGCCCGTTTCACCGTGGACGCATACCCGGAGCGCAAGTTCTCCGCCGTGATCCGGCAGGTGCGTTTCGCCTCCACTGTCACCAACGGCGTGGTCACGTATAAAACCGTGCTGATGGTGGACAATGCCGATTTAGCTCTGCGGCCCGGCATGACCGCCACAGCGGAAATCACAGTGCAAAAGGCAGAGAACGCTTTGATTGTGCCGACAGCGGCCCTGCGCTTCAGCCCGCAGGCGCAGGAGCAGACGCGGAAGAAAGCCTCCTTCATTGATTCGATCATGGCCCCGCCCCGCTTTCCCCGCAGCGAGAAGCGGATGAAGCAGAAAGGCGATAGCCGGGGCGAGCAGCAGCTCTGGCTGCTGGGCGATGACGGCCAGCCCAAGCCGGTGCAGGTGAAGATCGGCCTCAGCGACGGCAGCAACGCCGAGGTGCTGGAAGGCGGTCTCAAGGCGGATGATGTGGTGATCATCTCCTCTGTCAGCAATGGTGGCGGACGAGGACGATGAGCGCGGCAGCGGAGCAGAGCCAGGCGCTGATCCGGCTGCGCGGCATCAGCAAGGCCTACGGCAGCGGCGATGCCTTGACCTATGCTCTGCACGGCGTTGATCTCGACATCGCCAAGGGGGATTTCGTCTCCATCATGGGGCCGAGCGGTTCCGGCAAATCCACCTGCATGAACATCCTCGGCTGCTTAGACACGCCCACGTCCGGCCAGTATGTTTTTGGCAATGTCGAAGTCAGCCGGATGAGCCGCCAAGAGCTGGCCAAATTGCGCCGCTACTATCTCGGCTTTGTCTTCCAAGGTTTCAACTTACTCAACCGCACCTCGGCTCTTGAAAATGTCGAGCTACCGCTGATGTACCGGGGTACACCGGCCCGCAAACGGCGGCAGCTTGCCCGCCACGCCCTGAAGATCGTCGGTTTGGAAGGCCGCGAGTCGCACACGCCGGGCGAGCTGTCCGGCGGCCAGCAACAGCGGGTGGCCATTGCCCGCGCCATTGTCACCAGCCCAGCAGTGCTCTTTGCCGACGAGCCCACCGGCAACCTCGACACCGCCCGCAGCCACGAGATCATGGAGCTGCTCTCCGGCCTGAATCAGGAAAAGGGGATCACCATCGTCATGGTCACGCACGAGCCGGACATGGCCGCCTACACCAAGCGGATCATCCGTTTTGTGGACGGCAAAGTGGCCGAGGAGCAGCACTCATAACGTTCTGCGCACTCGTCATTGGCTGCGTTGCAAAAGCCCTGCGTCCTCTGACGGATGCAGGGCTTTTGCGTTTATGCCGGAGCGGGGGCGGCTTTACTTCTTGCCCTTGCCTGCCGCAAAGTTTTCTTGCGTGGCATCGTATTTCTGCCCGCTGTCCACCGCGTCGCAGCCATTCTGATTATGCGGCACCCGGACTGGCAGCTGCATCGTTGCCTCGCCGCCTCTGCCGTCGCTGGCAACAAAGGTGATGACATACACCCTGCCGTCACCGTGGACATCGCGTTCTTGTCGCAGCCAAGCAGTGTCTGTACCGATGCCTGAGGCATCATACGGATCCTTGCCGACAGGCTCATCGCTGGTGATGGAAAGAATCCGTGCCGTCACCGCATCGCCGTCCGGGTCGCAGACAAAGCCTGTTAAAGGAACAAGCGTGTAGCCTTTGTGATTCGGCGACCAGAGGCACTGGAACGCCGCCGCGTCGCACAGCACCGGCGGATGATTGGCGATGAAGATCACCTCTTCGTAAACGCCGCACTGCTCGCCGCCCCCTGCGAGATGGGCGTTGAAGGTGATCGACACGTCGTTGGTCTCATTCGGCGGGCTGGTGACATTGACGACATGCTCCTCGTCAATGCTCACGTTCCAGCCTGCTGGCACCGGAGAAGTCGACCAGACCACATTGTTGAACCAGTTGCCAGCCGGGTGGAAGCTGATGTAGTCGTCCAGATCAAAGGGCGGGAAGCCGAAGCTGTATTTTTGATCCGGGACGTTCACGGTCATGGTTAGCTGAGTAAAGTCTGGGATATTATCATTATCTATACCACTTGGCAACCCTGCTATCTGCCTCAAACGATCTACTTTAGCATTTTGTTTCTTTGCTTCTCCTGAACATAGTTTTTCTTGTCCTAACTTTTCCTTCTCAATGGCAAGCTCTTTTAATATTTCAACCTCTTTTTCAGCCCATTTCTTAGCATCTGCATCATCTAATGTCGCAGATAGATAACGAAGCATAAATATTCTTTCGTCACCTTGCTTGGCTAATGTGTTGTTTATTATTTCAAATTCTTGTTTTTGCTTGGAATCAGTATTGCCAAGATGTAAAGACTCTGTTTTTTGTTTGGCAATCTCGATGTCTTGCTGTTTACTCAGATAGTTGCCTACTATATCGGGCACAGTCAGAAAAATACTGACGATTCCTGCTATAGCTGTAAGCCATGCAGGGCTATGCCAGATAGGCATGTTTTTTTGTTCTAACTTTTGTGAAGCAGCTTCTTCCTGTGTCGAAGTCTTATCTTGATTCATGTAATCTCAGACCCAAGAATGTTCCAAGAGTGTTCTCCTGAAAAACGCTCTCCTTGCAGAGAGCGTTTTTGCCGATGCCGGGCAGAATGGCCGCCGCCAGCATCAGTGTGAATGGCAACTTTTTCCGCGTTTTCATGCTCACCTCTTAGGGTTGTGGAATGATGAAATCCGTTGCCCTCCTTTTTTGCCATTTGCTTTAGCGCGGTTTGCAGCCGCTGTCAATGCAAATATTTCTGGAAAAGACGGCGGGGCGGACTGCTCCCTTTCCCGCCGCTGTCCAACTGCTGTCATTCCAGCAGTTCCTCCTCCAGCAGGTCAATCAATTCAATGATGCTCATGACCGCGCCGGGGATTACCTTGATTTCACTGGCCACATGGATGTGATGCGGAAAATTGGCCAGCTCAGGAAAATGGCGGGCGTTATCCCACCGCCTGATGAGCTGCGTTTTCGCGCTGTCCATCCATTGATGCCGGTATTCAATCGTTGCGCATCCGTTCGGCCCGGCAAGGAAATATTCCGACACTTCAAGAAAATCGCCGTTGGCAAGACTGATGCGGGCGCGGAAATAACCGCGATTGTCCAAGGCGCGTTCAGCAGTAACTTCAATGGAACTGGCCACGTCGGACAGTATGAGCTTGGCCAGTCTTTCCTGAACAGACCGGCAGATGTCATATATCGCGCTCCATTCAAAAAAATCTGCGTCATCGCCCAACTCTCCCCGCCGGAACCGCTCAAAAAACAGCACGGACGGCATCTGGTGACGCTCTTCAAAAGACCGCAAGACTTCCTGATATTCCAGCAGCTCGCGCTGCGCTTTGTCGTGCTCCAGCGCAATAAGTTTGTCAAGCACACGATCTGCAATGTCAGAATGATAATCCTGTTGATACACCTCTTGCAGAATATGAATTCTGGTCAACGTCTCCGCCTGTGCTGCCATAGCTTTCCTCCTTGCTGTCACGCATTCATTTCTTTGAGCCGCACCGCAGGAGCACGGCCAGCCGCGCCCCTGCGCCGCCTGCTGTCCGCTGCCGCAAGTTATGGGTTGCCGCCGCCTCCCTCTTCCTCCGGTGGCGTGCTCGGATGATAGTCAATGTCGCTGGTGCGGGTGCCGCCCGCCATCTCGTACTCGTTGCTGTCCTTACCGTAGTATGCGCCCACTCCGGCCAGCATCCGCGCCGACATAGTCCGCACATCCTTCTCGTCCTCGCCGAAATTGTTGCCCGACGCATCTGCCTGCGCAAGCAGGGAGTTGTAGGCATCCAGCGAGGCCTGCGCCGTGGTGATCATGGCATCAAATGCCGCCACGTTGAGGCCGCCGCCCAAATCTAAGGCCGGGTCAATTGTTTTCAGATTGCCGGAACGCTGCCGCGCGTCGGCGATGATCTGTGACATTCTGCGCTTGTACGACATGAGCTTTCCTCCTGAGAAAAGTTGCTGCTCCATGTGGAGCGGTGCGCTGCGGATCTCCACTGCCAAGCCGGGGACGTTCCCAAGTCAGCAGCGGATGTTCAGGGCTTGGCTGGGAATCTTCGCGGCGCGGCAAGGGACGTTCCTTGCTTGGCCACGAATATTCTCGGCTCGCTTTTGGATGTTCTTGGCCGAGCTGCGGACATCCGCTGCCTGACACGGCTGCCTGTTCCGCCATTGTCTGCCCGGTATAGCTCACTTTTTCCAAACCGTCAAGTGCAATGAATAGGGGCCGTCAGGACTGATGTGCGGCATTGCGCTGTCATAATGTGGACAGCATGGCAATGTTTTGTTATGCTGTCTGAAACTGGAGATTCCAGCAACGTGCAGCGAGGCGGGCGCGGAACGCCGCTCCTGCGAAAAGCAGCCTTGGAGGCGCGCATGTTCTTCAACACTATCCTGCTCGCCCTGCGCGACATCCGACGCAACGTCCTGCGCTCTTTTCTCACCATCCTCGGCATCATCATTGGTGTCGGCGCGGTCATCACCTTGGTCACGGTCGGCAACGGCAGCACAGCGCGGATTGCAGGCCAAATCGCCAGCATGGGCACCAATGTTCTCATGATTCAGCCGGGCCAGCACCGGGGGCCGGGATCGGATTCCGCCGCACCCAGCTTCACCCTTGCTGATGTGCAAGCCATCCGCCGGGAAATCAGCCCGCTGAAAGCCGTGGCCCCGTCCGCCAACGCCAACGCCACGGCAGTGGTCGGCAACCGCAACTGGTCAACCAGCATCACCGGCAGCAGCAACGAATTTTTCACCGTCCGTAACTGGGTGATTGCAGGCGGCAGGATCTTCGAGCCGCTGGAGCTGTCGGCAGGCAAGGCGGTCTGTTTGATCGGCCAGACCGTGCGCAAAAACCTTTTTCAGGAAGAAGACCCGCTGGAACGGAGCATCCGCCTTGGCAAGGTTTCCTGCCGGGTGATCGGCTTGCTGCAAGAAAAAGGGCAATCAAGCATGGGCCGCGATCAGGACGACCTGATCGTTATGCCTTTGCTGGCCGTGCAGCGGCGGTTCACCGGCAAGCGGGACGTGACGCTGATTCAGCTTTCGGTGGAAGACGGCGGCTCAACCACGCAAGTTTCTGAGGACGTGACCAATTTGCTGCGAAAACGCAGGCGGCTGGCGGAAAACGAGGAGGACAATTTCAGCATCCGCGACACCAAGGAGCTGGCCGCGATGCTCACCGGCACTACCAAAACCATGACCGCCCTGCTCAGTTCGGTGGCAGCGGTGAGCCTGCTGGTCGGCGGCATCGGTATTATGAACATCATGCTGGTCTCTGTCACCGAGCGCACCCGCGAGATCGGCATCCGCCTCGCCATCGGTGCCTTCGAGCACGAGGTGATGCTGCAATTCCTCACCGAGTCGGTGGTGCTGTCCTCGCTCGGCGGCATTATTGGCATTATCATTGCCTTGGCCTCCTCCTACGGCCTCAGCGGCGTGCTGGACATCCCGTTCCTGCCGGATGTAAAAATTATCGTCATCGCGTTCCTCTTTTCAGCGGCGGTCGGAGTGATCTTCGGCTATTTTCCGGCCTTGAAGGCGGCGCGGCTTGATCCGATTGATGCCTTGCGGCATGAGTGAAATTAATGTGAATCAATCAGATGCAATTTGTAAAACACGGAAATATAGATTTCATTTGATCAATATATAATTATTTATTGATCAAATATAGTTTTCTTGTTGAATCTATCACTAAATTCCCTTTAGTGTTTTATATTTCTTTTGCCATGAAAAACTGACCGCCCCGCAGACAGACCGAAAACGATTCAAAACTGCAATGCCATAGCACTTACCCTCCTGATTTATTTGTCAAAATATCCTCTACAGTGCTTTGCTCAACCCATTTTCAGCGCAGGAATCAGACCGCCACTGCACCGTCCCTTTAAACCTGTCGAATTTTTTCGCCGTTTCAGGGTTTCTTTTGCCACCCGGCTCTTGTATAATTCGTTTCTTCCGTTCAGGCTTTTTCATGTTATAGCTGGAGCGTGATAACTTGACATTATATTTAACAGGTATCACCTTGTTAAGATTGGACAATATCAACACAAGTTCTGTCTCATTTTATCCTGCTTCAGCTATACATACCGTAATGATGCAAAAATATTTCATCCTCGTCCTTCCGGTGCTTTTTTCAGCGGCGGCCCAGCTGCTTATCAAACAGGCCGCGTTGAAGGAATGGAAAAGCGCAGCTTGGCTGCTGACCATGGGCGGCAGCATCACCGCATATCTGCTCGCTTTTGCCGCCTATTCGGTCACGGTCAAATATTTCCCCATCAGCGTCGCCAGTCCGGTCAACACGATATTGGTCATGCTGCTGGTCATATCCGGCGGCGCGGTGTTCTGGAACGAGCCTTTTGGCCTGCGGCAGGCGGCAGGGGTTGTCTTGGGCATTTCATCTCTTTTTTTCCTGCTTTCTGGCGAGTGAGGAGATCATGCCGCAGCGTCCCGTTCCTGCAAAAATATCGGTTGTCGTTCCAGTGTGCAATGAAGAAAAGAATGTCGCCGATCTGGCCGCTGCTGTGCTGGCCCAGCTGGCCGCAGCAGATGCTGAGTCTGAGCTTATTTTTATTGATGACGGCAGCATCGACAACACGCTTGCGGAGATAAAACGGATCGAGATCGAACAGGAAAACATTTTCTATCTATCTCTTTCTCGAAATTTTGGCCATCAAAATGCCTTGCGGGCCGGACTTGACATAGCTACCGGCGACGCGGTCGTCACTATGGATGGCGACATGCAGCATCCGCCGGAAATTCTGCCGGATATGATTGAAAAATGGCGGGATGGAAATGATATTGTCTGCACCGTCCGGCGCGATACAAACGAAACTTCTTGGTTTAAGCGTAATACTTCGGCGGTATTTTACTGGCTGATGAATCAGATGACCGGCATCAAGATGCACAAAGGTTCGGCTGATTTCAGACTGCTGGACAGAAAAGCCGTTGACGCGCTGAAATCCATACGCGAAAACAACATCTTTTATCGTGGTCTGATTTCGTGGGCAGGATTCAGGCAGTGCGGCATTGAATATGTCCCCTCAGCGCGGATGCATGGCCGCAGCAAATATTCCCTCCGCAAGATGTTCAGGCTCGCTTTGGACGGCATCACGGCCTTCAGTTTTCTGCCGCTGCGTTTAGCCGCAGCCGCAGGCTTTTTCATAGCCTTCCTATCGTTTCTTTATGTTCTTTATGCCATTTTTATCAAAATGTTCACTGCGCAGGCGGTGTCTGGATGGGTATCGCTTATGGCCGGAGTTTATTTTTTAGGCGGCGTGCAGCTCATCTTCATAGGTCTGTGCGGTGAGTATATTGGCAGAATTTTCATGGAAGTGAAAGGAAGACCGCATTATTTAGTTGCTGAGGCGAAAATGCCCAATAATCCCCCATTATGAATAAGCTGTTTCGATATATTGGCCTTGCTGCAATTATCCTGTGCATCACAAGCTGGCTCTTCCATTTTCACAGCTTTGCCGTGGATAAAACCTTGCGCTACCGCCCGTTAGCCAACGGCTGGGTTTCTTATCAAGCAGACATTTTTCTGCAAAACGAAGGCAAGCTGCTTGGCAAAATGCGGCAGTCAATTGCGGATGATCTGAATCATGGCCGTTTCAGACCCGCGTTCACCTTGTATGTCAGTCTGCCGTATGCTATTTCTCCGCTTGCGCACGGCAGAAGCGTGACTGAAGAAGGACGGCCGTATGACAAACTCTCGACAGGCGATCTCCGCCTTTTTTCTTTTATCTTGCTGGGCACTGTGGCCGCCTCCCTCATTTTGATGTCTCTTCTTATTCACAGTTACACAGGAGAGATTGTTTTCTCGCTGATCCCAGCCTTTTTCATACCTCTCTCTCCAGCATTGACAGAGAATCTGCTGCAAAATTATATTGACAGCCAAGAAATTCCCATGTTGCTCTGGCTGTGCGGCTGGATTTTTTTCTTTTTTATCGCCTTGAAGCAAGAAAAATCTTTCCTCAGGACAAGCTGTTTGGCGGCATCCTTCTTTTTCCTGCTCCTCAGTTTTTTGGCGAAGGAAACAGCTGTTATTCTCAGCGTGGCCATTCCCGCCGCCGCTGCTGCGGCATGGCTCTTCAGCGGCAAAAAAGAAAATTGGATTCCCTTTATCACTTGCTCGCTGCTGGCTATATGTTGTTCAGGCGCAGTTTATTTAATTGTTTCAAGCCACACTAAAGGCTATGCGACGAGTTACAGCGCATTGAATCCTGCGGAAATTCAAGACGCGCTGCAACGGCTCTGGACAGGCTTAACGAAATATTCTCTAAGCAACAAAATATACGGTTGGCTTCCTGTTGGATTTTTCTTCATCCTTGCCTTTATCAGCCGAAAAAAAACGCTGAACGGCATTCCGGTGAGCAAGCATGTCGCTCTGCTTGCGCTGCTCCTGCTGCTTTCCTCCGGCTTCCTTCTGATCCTCGTTCCGTGGCGGCCAATCCTGATCAAGTATATCCTGCCCAGTATCTTTTTCTATCTCTTCGCTGTCGCGCTGTCGCTTTCTTTCACAGCAGCTTGGCTGAAAGAGCGGTACGGAAAAGCGGGATATCTTTTTCTCCTTATTCTTCCTTGTTATGCGATTCCCTTCAAAGGCTATTATCCCTCAGCCTGCTGGGAACGGGATTATTGGGCAGATCAGGCGAACTACGGCGTGGCTGCCGCCGATCAGCTTGCGGGCAGCATTGACCGTGCCTTAAAGAAAGATGCAGAGGGAAATCAGGCTGTTTTTGTTGAATACGGAGCGGAAGTTCCTTGGGGCAAGCTCCATCTCATGCGCATTTTGAATCTTGATAAAAAATTCAATCTGCTTGATGCCAGCGGAAAAGAAATTCTCAATTACCAGATGCCGAAAGCGGAGCTGACCTCCTTCCGGCAGCACGAGCAGGGCAGGCGGCTTTATCTCAGCGATGAAAAGAACGATCTGACGGCGCGGCGTTTTGATGCGGTATATAAGGTCGGAAAAATGAAAGAAAAGCCTGCGGCTGAATTTACCGTGCAGGCGCAGGAGACCAGCCTCTGCTACCGGATGACAGGCGAGCGGATTGACTGGGAGGGCAAGTCTAAATCATTTCCTGCTTTTTCGCTGCATGAGTATCTGCCGTTCGAGTGCGCCTCAGAAAAAGCAGCTGACTGACGCTGCGGTCAGATCGTCACCACATAGCCGGTCACTGAGCCGGTCTCATCTTTTTGCAGCTCCACCGGAAACGCGGGCAGGTTTTTCTCCGCAGGCCCTGCCAGCCGCAGGCCCTGCGGGCTGAAGCGGCTCTGGTGGCAGGGGCACTCAATCATCTGCTTGTCTTCCAAGAAATTCACCCGGCAGCCGAGATGGGTACAGGTACGCGAAACCGCCCAAGCCGTCTGCCGGTCCGGCGAGGCGAAAAGAAAAAATTCCCGCTCGGCGTGCACCCCGCTGCGCGGCAGCGGAGCCGCGACCTTCACATAACGCGGCTTTGGTTTGACCGTAAAGCCGGTGAACTTGAGCAGCGGATGAATCAGTGCCAAGCCGGAAAAAGCGGCAGTCCAGCGGAGAACAGCTGTCAGCACGCTGCGGCGGTCATCGGAGGAGGCATGAGGGCAAGACATAGCAATTGAGGCGGCAAGGACGAAAACATTGACCGGCAGCGGGCGGAAAATCTTTTGCTCCGCTGGCGTTGTGCAAGAAGTTTACTATATAGCACGAAACCGCAGCAAACAAGCTGATTTTTCATGCAGGCGGCCAGCGCAAGCGGCGCGCTTCTGCTGTTTTTTTCCGCTTGACAGCGCGTCGGTATCATGGGAAATTCTGCGGATAAGAACTTCAACGCCCAAGGAGGCGGCACATGAACTACGCTTGGTTTGAAAAAATTGCCCCGCATCTTGCTGGCAGCCCGCTGGTGCTGATCGGCTTTGTATTGCTGCTCGCCTTTGGCATTCACTCGCAGCTGATAAAATCCGGCCTGCTGTCTAAAGTGGACAAGAAAGACAGCGGTCTGATCATCCGGCTCTTTCTCCGCTACGGCTTCTGGCTGGCCTTGACCCTGCTGCTGGCGGGAGTGGGCTTGGAGGCGTGGAAAAGCTACGTGGCAAAGATTCCGCCCGTTGATGCGGCAAAGCTGGCGGCAAAGCTGATGGAGCCGCTGCAAGGCGAGCTGGCCACGAAGAACGAGCAGATCAAAGCCCTGACCGAAGCCATCACCGCCTTGTCGAAAGCCGATGCGCCTGCCAGCCGCATTGATGAAGCCCTGCAAGCCTTGCAGAGCGGCGATGCCAAGCAGGCCGAGGCCATTTTTGCTGAGGTGCTGAAAACAAAAGAGGCGCAAGGCCGCGCCGCGAACAAAGAAGCGGCAGCGGCGGCCCGGCATTTGGGCGCATTGGCGTACATGGACAACACCAAGGAAGCCCTTGCCGCCTACCAGAAGGCCGTAGAGCTTGACCCGGACAATGCTGACGACTGGAATTGGCTTGGACTTCTGTTGTGCCGCACAGGAGAGCTTGCGCAGGCGGAGGCGGCATATCGCAAGGTGCTGGCCGCAGACAGGACGGAAGAAGGGCGGGCAATTGTTGTCGGCAATCTGGGCAATGTATATAAGACACGCGGCGATTTGGCGCAGGCGGAAGAAATGTACAGGAAAGCTCTGTCGCTCAACGAAGCCTTGGGCCGCAAGGAGGGAATGGCGGCGAATTACTGCAATCTGGGCCTTGTGTATAAGACACGCGGCGACTTGGCGCAGGCGGAGGAGATGCACAAAAAGGCTTTGGCACTCAATGAAGCCTTGGGCAGCAAAGAAGGCATGGCGCAGAATTACGGCAATCTGGGCATGGTGTACGAAACACGCGGCAACTTGGCGCAGGCGGAGGAGATGCACAAGAAAGCTATGGTGCTCGCTGAAGCCTTGGGCAGCAAGGAAGGCATGGCGGCGAATTACGGCAATCTGGGCAATGTGTATTTTAAACGCGGCGAGCTGGCGCAGGCGGAGGAAATGTACAAAAAAGCTCTGGTGCTGAATGAAACCTTGGGCAGCAAGGAAGGCTTGGCGGTGAATTATGGCAATCTGGGCTTGGTGTATGCAAGACGCGGCGACTTGGCGCAAGCGGAGGAGATGCACAAGAAGAGCCTTGCACTTGACGAAACCTTGGGCAGCAAGGAAGGAATGGCGGCGAATTACGGCAATCTGGGACTTTTGTATTCCACACGCGGGAACTTGGCGCAAGCGGAGGAGATGCACAAGAAAGCTCTGGCACTCGACGAAGCCTTGGGCAGCAAGGAAGGAGTGGCGGCGAATTACGGCAATCTGGGCAATGTGTATAAAAAGCGCGGGGATTTGGCGCAGGCGGCGGAGCTGTGGAAGAAAAGCCTGCGGTTGTATCAGGAAATGGGACATCCTGATGCAAAGAAGATACAAAAATGGCTGGATGATTTGGCCAAATAGTCCAGCATCTTCCTTTCGCCCGCAGCAGCACCTCTCCTCCCTGACCGGCAGCAAAACGCCAAATTCCCTGCGTCATCCCGCCAGAAAACACCTCGCCGCATTCCGCATCGCCTTGACGCGCTCAGAATTGCCTCGCTGCTGAACGCGATGAGCCGTTACGGAGATTTTCGACGCGCTGATTGACTCGGCGCGTTGCTGCCAAGCTCTTTGCCATGCCGCGCTGATCAACTGGCCGCTGCGTGCATAATCGGCCTACTGATGCAGATCGTACAGTAATGCGCATCAGAGCAGACCGTCTCCTTCCGCAACAGCAAAAAACATCTTGCATTATTGCATTCAGCGGCGTATCGTGAAAGTGCTGTGCGCGGCAGCGGGCTGGCCGCTGCTGTGTCGCAGAGAAACAGCGGACATATCACAGGAGGCTGGATCATGGCGGAGTTCCCGAAAACAGAAGAAGGCATCATACAGCTGGCGCAAACGATGATCAGCGGCATGACGGATAATGCCGATTATCCTGCGCCGCCAGTGTCGGCAGCCCAGCTGCAAGCGCTCTTGGATGAATTTGTCGGCGCAAGCAATGTCCAAGTTGCGGCATACGCTGCGGCGGAGCAGGCCACGCAAACCAAGCGCACGAAAAAAGAGGCCCTGACTGGCGGAATGCGGGCGGATTTGGGCTATGCCGAATATGCGGTGAACGGCGATGATGCCAAGCTGAATCAGATTGGCTGGAGCGGACGGATGCCGCCTTCGCCGATTGCCGCGCCGGGCCAGCCGCTGAATTTTCAGGTTGTCCGGCAAAGTCCGGGCGCAGTGAGCCTGCGCTGGAAGCGGTCTGCCGCTGACGGCGGCCCTGCCGCTTATTTTGTCATAAAACGACGGGGACGGGGCGACGGCGAGGAATGGACACCGGTTCACACGCTGACCGGCGTTGAGGCGGAACTGACAAATCAGGAGCGCAACAAAGAGCTGGAATATTGCGTCACTGCTGTCAATAGGTCAGGCGAAAGCCTGCCGAGCAACAGCGTGATGGTGGTGCTGTAAGGGGAGCGCGAAACGGCTTGGACGAGGGCAAAAGGTTTTTGCCCTCAATGCCCGAACTTCGCCTTCAGCGCGGCCAAGACATGCGCCGGAACCATGCCGCTGATGTCCCCGCCGTGCCGCGCCGCGTCTTTGATGATTGATGAGCTGATGTAAATCCAGCGGAAGCCGGTCATCAGGAAAACCGTTTCCACCCGCCGTTCCAGCTTGCGGTTCATCAGGGCGAGCTGGAGTTCATAATCAAAATCAGAGACCGCGCGCAGGCCGCGAATAATGGCGCAGGCGTTTTTGCGCACGGCGTAATTCACAATCAGACCGCTGGCGGTGTCAACTTCCACGCATTCATTGGCCGCAAAGCATTGCTGAATCATGCTGATCCGCTCCTCCACGCTGAAGAGCGGGTTTTTGGAGGGATTGAGAGCAATAGTGACGACCACGCGCTCGAATATCCGCAGCGAGCGGGTGATGATGTCAACATGCCCGTTGGTGATGGGATCAAAGGTGCCGGGATAAATGGCGATCCTCATTGCGCCAGCTCCTCTGTCCGCCGGTACAGCCAGAGGCCGGTTTCGCCGTAGCTGCGCTGATCAGTCAGCGACAGACTGCCGCAGCGCTCAGGCAGGCGGGCTGTTTTTCGTTCCTCGGCGATCAGCAGGCCGTCTTCTTGCAGCAGGCCGCTTGCCGCCGCTGCCGCCGCAGTTTTTTCCGCCAAATTTTTTTCATAGGGCGGATCAAGAAAGATCAGATCGAAGCGCATTCCGGCGGGCAGGCGGTTTTTCAATTTGGCGAGGCTGTCGGGTTTGGTCAAATCAAGCTGAAGCAGCGCGGCGTTCGCTCCGGCGGCGCAGCGGCTGAGGCTGTCCTGAATGAGCTGCAAGGATGTTTTGGACAGATCGGCGAAGACTGCCGCCGCCGCGCCCCGGCTCAGAGCCTCCAAGCCGAAAGAGCCGGTGCCTGCGTACAAATCCAGCACCGCGCTGCCGGGAATTTCCGCCGCGATGATACTGAAGAGCGCCTCGCGCACGCGGTCGCTGGTGGGGCGAATAAGCGTGCAGCCAGATTTCGGCCCGCTAATGCTGCGGCCTCGCGCTGCGCCGCCGGTGATGCGCATCGCTCAGGCCGCTCCGCTGTCTGACGACGGCGGCGACTGATTTTTCCGCCGCATCAGCCCGTACAGCTCCAGCAGCGGCCCGGAAGCGGCGTAGCTGAGGGCGGCGATGAACAGCGTCACCGGCGGCTCAGAGGCGAGTACCACCAAGATGAGAATAATGCCGACCAGCGCATGAAAACGCCGCTCGCGGGGAATGTGGATTTTCTTGAAGCTCCGGTAGCGGTGGTTGGAAATCATCAGGTAGGAGAGCAGATAGACCAGCAGCAGGATGGAGATGTGCCGCACGGTGCCCTCCGCGCCCAAGTGGCGGGAAAACATCACCGCTGTGGCTACGGCTCCGGCGGCGGCAGGGCACGGCAGGCCGACGAAATCATAATTCTTCTGTTTCTCCGGCTGCGGCGGCGCGGCGGCGAGAGTGTTGAAACGGGCCAGGCGCAGGGCGGTTGTCGCGACATAAAGAAAAGCGGCCAGCCAGCCGTAGCGGCCATAGGGTTTCAAAGCCCAGAGATAAGCGAGCAAACCCGGTGCCACGCCGAAAGAGACCATGTCGCAGAGCGAATCCAGCTGCATCCCGAAGTTGGAGGTCGAACCGGTCATTCGGGCAACCCTGCCGTCTAAGCCGTCAAAGATGGCCGCAATGATGATTGCCACCGCTGCGGTGTAAAACTGGCCGTTGATTGAGGCGACCATCGAATAAAAACCGCTGAAGAGGCTGGCGACGGTCAATGTGCAGGGGAGGAGAAAAGCGCGGCTGGGCTGGGGCAGTTCCATTATGGCGGCTCGCTGGCAGGAGAAATCTGAGGCAGCAGGCGGACGCTCGGCCCGCCCTGCGCAGGGCAATATTATACCTGCAAGGCGGAGTTCTGCAACAGAATACGGCCCGGCTCAGAGCTGCCCGCGCAGCCAGAGTTCGACCTGCGCCGGAGAGGGCAGCAGGCCCGCGCATTTGATCGCGCCGTTGATCATCAGGGTCGGAGTTTTGGTCACGCCGTGCCGCCCGATCTCGTCCGGGTCGTAAATCTGCTCCACGTCCGCCGCTATTTCCAGCCGGTCGAGCAGCTCGATCAGCATCGTATACAGGCGGTTGCAGCTGACGCAGCCCGTGCCGAAGATGCGGATGACTAAACCTTCCTCGCCGCCGGACTCCGTGCCGCAGTGCTTGCGCCAGGCGGCCAGCAGGGCTTCGCGGTACTGCGCCTCGCAGCCGGGCGGGATGTAGTTTTCGTCTTTGATTTTCGCGAAGAGAAAGTCCGCCGCCTCAGCATCAGCCAGCTGCTGTCTGGCGGCGGCGTACAACGCGGCATCAAGACCGACCAAGCCGACGCTGGCCTTGCCGATGCGGATGAAACGGGACGCGGGAATGTCGGGCATCTCAGAGCGCAAATTTCATCAGGGCGAAGCCGCCGATGAGCAGAAGCAGAAAAACGATGGTCAGAATGTTGAAATATTTGCTGATGAAATGCTGCACCGGCGCGCCGAACTTGTAGATAAGTGCCGCGACGAGGAAAAAGCGGGCCGCGCGCGAGACAATCGAGGCGAGTATGAAGGTGAGAAAATTGACCTTGCACACCCCTGCCGTGATGGTGAAGAGCTTGTACGGCAGCGGCGTGAAGCCTGCGGCGGCCACGGCCAGCGCGTCATGCTGCTGATACATGTTTCGCACCATGTCGTATTTTTCCGTCAGCCCGTACAGCGAGACGATTTTCATGCCGAGCGTGTCCATGAACGCTAGGCCGAGACCGTAGCCGAGCGCGCCGCCGATGACCGAACCGACGGTGCAGACCGCCGCAAATTTGAACGACTTCTTCGGTGCGCCCACGCAGAGGGCGATGAGGAAGACATCCGGCGGGATGGGGAAAAAGGAGGACTCGGCCAAGGCGATGAAAAAAAAGACCCACAGTCCAGCAGGAGTCTGTATCCATTCCATGCAGCGGATGTAGACGCGCTGCATCAAGGACAATCTTGCCGCCTCAGCGGCCTGCTGCTGTTTCTCAGGCTCACTCATTTGACCGGCTCCCATTCGGCATCTTTTTTCCAGCTCAGATCATCCTTTTTCAGAAGGCGGAACTCGCAGCTGGTAACCTGATCGCCGTTCAGGATGACGATCACCATTTCCTGCCGCTCCGGGTCCGCCAGCTTACCCACCAACGGCAGGCTGCCTATCTGGCCCTGTCGGCTTTCAGCATACAGAAACTCCTCCATGTCCGGCCCCACTGTGCGGCGGCCGTCCGGCTCGCCCAGATAGCGCAGCACATCCTTGCGGGTGGACTCTCCCGCCTTGATCAGAGCCGCGTCCGAGGCCAGATGGCGCACCGGCTTGTAAGAACAGCCGACAGGCAGGATAAGGCAGGCCAGCATTCCGATGATCATCCGCCGCATGACAGAAACCTCCGCTGAATGGATTCGGAAAAAAATGAGCGGCTGAAGCGCGTTCAGCCACTGAATTGAAAACCGCTTCATCTTACACGGTCAGCGGCAAAGGTTCAACATGGGCCTGCGTTTTCATCCTTGTTCTCTTCCGGCGTTCCGCTTTACAGTTGCGCCGCCCGCCTGCTCCGGGTACTCTTTCAGGAACGCTTCAGCCTCTTTTCTCTCCGTCTTAACCATGCATAAAACCCATCAGGCCGTCAGCGGCAAAGGCTCGCCCTTGGCCAAATATCAGGATGTGATGGTCGGCAGCCGCTCTTGGGCCGCGCTGCTTTATTACGAGTGGTGCATGCTGCTGGGGCCGCTGCCCGGAGCCATTGGAATGCTGCTGCGGCAGCTCTTTTGGCCGCGCCTCTTCGCCGAATGCGGCAAGGGCTGCCTCTTCGCGCCCGGCATCATCCTCCGCCATCCGGGCCGCATCAGCCTTGGCTCGTCCGTGGTCATCAGCGAGGGCTGCGTCCTCGATGCCCGGCACAGCAGCGCGGCGGTCTCCATCCGTATCGGCGACAATGTAATTTTGTCCAGCAACGTCATGCTCTCCTGCAAAAACGGCACGATAGATATCGGCGACAACTGCGGCTTCAATTCGCAGGCCATTATCCAGTCCTGCGGCGGCTGCCCGGTGAACATCGGCCCGGACTGCATTTTCGGCCAGCAGTGCTTTGTGATCGGCGGCGGCAGCTATCATCTTGACCGTTTGGATATTCCCATCTGGAAGCAGGGCAACCGTGTTGACGGCGGCGTGCGGCTGGAAGGGGATGTCTGGCTGGGTGGAAAGGTCACGGTTTTGGGCGGCGTGACGATGGGCCGGGGCAGCGTGGCCGGAGCGGGCGCGGTGCTGACCAAATCCGTTGCGCCGTACACCATTTCCGCCGGGGTGCCTGCCAAGGTTATCAAAACTCGGACAGCGGAGCCGCAGGCATGAGCCGGACAGCGAAACAATGGTTGCTGCTCGGCGGCAAAATGCTCTTCAGCGGCACGCTGATGTTCCTGCTCTATCGGAAGATTCCGGCGGGCGAGCTGACCGCGCTGCTGGCCTCGCTCGATCTCCGTTTTCTGCCGCTGATCCTGCTGCTGCTTTTTCTCAACACTGCGGCCAGCGCATGGAAATGGCGGCTTTTCCTGCTTGCGGACGGGGTGAACATCCCGCTTGCAACGCTGACCGTCACGTACCTGATCGGCAGCTTTTACAACCTCTTTCTGCCCTCAAACATCGGCGGCGACTCCTACCGGATTTACGACATCGCCAAGAAGAGCAGCAGCGGAGTCCGCTCCGCCGCTTCGGTTTTCGCCGACCGCTTTTCCGGCTTTCTCGCCTTGGTCATTCTCAGCCTGCTTTCTTCGGTACTAGTGGCCCGGCAGTTTGACAACATCTTCTTTTTTCTCGGCCCGCTGCTGATTCTGCTGATTCTGCTGGCCGTGCTGACCGCCTTGGTCAAAGAAAAACCGGTGCGGCTCTTTCTCGCCGCAACCCGCCTGAACCGCTTCCCGCTCCTTGTCAGCCTGACCGAGAAATTCTTCCTCTCTGTCCAGTGCTACGGAGCCGACCGCAGGTTGCTGCTCAAGGTGATGGCCATTTCCTTCGCCTTTCAGCTATCGGTGATCACCATCGTCTGGCTGCTGGCTCTTTCCCTTCATGCGCAGATTTCCTTCTTCTATTTCAGTGCCTTTGTCCCGCTGATAACCTTGCTGGAGGCGGTGCCGATCTCCATCTTCGGCCTCGGTCTGCGCGACGCAGGCTACGTCTTTTTCTTCGGCTGGACTGGCATGACCGAACTGCAAACCCGCTCGCTGGCTCTGTTGTTTTTTGGGCTGGCCGTCAGCTATTCCCTTATCGGCGGGCTGGCCTATCTGGGCCGGACTTTTGCCGCCGCCAGCAAGGAGAAACTCCCTTCATGATCCACCGCCACATCCGCAACCTGCTCCTTTCGCTCGGCGTTTCCCTGCTGCTGCTCGGCCTGCTGCTGAACTGGATGAGCGGCTCGGCGGATCCTGCCCAGCAGCCGCGCCTGCTCTCCCTGCTGGCGGAGACCCTGCCGCTCTGCGTCGGCCTCTATGTGCTGACCAGCCTCAGCCAAGCGTTTTTCCGCGCCCTCCGCTACCAGCTGATTCTGCGGCATTCCAGCGGCGGGGCAGACGTGCCGGGCATAGGAAGAATGTTCATCGTCACCCTGAGCCGGAACATGTTTGTGGACATGCTGCCTGCCCGTTTGGGCGAACTGAGCTACATCGCCATGCTCAACCGGGGCTTCAAGGTCAGCGCGGAAGCCTGCCTGTCCTCGCTGGCGATAGCCTTTCTTTTCGACCTGATCGCCCTTGCTGTGCTGCTGCTCGGCATCATGAGCTGGCAACTTGCGACCGCCGCTTTCCAGCCGTGGCTGATCGGCGTGTTTCTGATGATCCTCGCGGTCAGCGCGACCGGTTTGTTTTTCCTTTTCCCGCTGCTGCATTGGTTCAGCACGAAGCTGGCTCCGCTCCGCGCCCGGCCTTGGGCGGGCAAATTCGTCAAGCTGACGGAAGACACAGCCGCCGCCCTTGATCAGGCCAAGCAAGCGGGTATTGCAGGCCGGGTGCTCGCTCTCTCGCTGGCAGTGCGGCTGTTCAAATATCTTGGCCTGTACCTGCTCTTTTTCGGTGTAGCGTCCATCTCTTTCCCGGAGATGAACAAAGAGCTGGCTCCCGTGCTGGTCGCCTTGGTCAGCGCGGAGGCGGGCAGCGCCCTGCCCGTGCCGACATTCATGAGTTTCGGCACTTACGAGGCGGGCGGCGCGTTGGCCCTGACTGCCTTGGGCGCAGCCAAGACCGCCTCGGTGCTGGTCATGCTCGCCCTGCATATCTGGAGCCAAGCCGTTGATTACACGCTGGGCATCGTCGCTGTCGTGCTCTTTATTTTTCTTGTTGGCAGGCAGAATGCCGCGCCAGCGTCGCAGCGGAAAAAATGGCTGCTGCCGCTGGCCGCCTGCCTGTTCTGCGCCGGGCTGGCGGTGTTTACCCTGCAAGTCCGCAGCGTCAGCAAAATGGGTTCCTTCCGCCCGCCCAAGCCCGGCGAGCCGCTGCCTGCCGCTGAGGCGGAGCTGGCCGCTGATCCCATCCTTGCCAAACTGCGCGGTTTCGTCATCTGGAGCAGCAACCGCTTCGGCAGCCATGATTTGGTCATGCTCACCTTGCCGGAGAGAAAACTGAGCCGCTTGACCGACGACCCGCACACCGATTATTTCCCCCGCATCTCGCCGGACGGCAGCAAGGTGGTCTTCGCCCGCTCGCAGGAGCCGTGGGTCTCGCAGCGCAACAAATATCCCTGGGATGTCTGGCTGCTCGATCTGCACAGCGGCGCGAGCCGTCTGCTGGCCAAAAACGGCAACACGCCCACTTGGTCGGCGGACGGCAGGAAGGTCTATTTTCTCCGGCAGGCGAACCAGTTCGTCGAATATGTCCTTGCCACCGGGAAGGAGACTGTGGTATTTGAAACAGGGAAGAACCTGCCGCTGCCCGCTGCAACGCATTTGGAAACGCCGGTCTGGAGCGAGGCCCGGCAGACGCTGGCGGTGACAATGCGTAAAAACGGGCCAGTTTACACGTATCTCATCGGGCCGGACAGAACGGTGCGCGAGGTGAACGAGGGCTGCGAGCTGAACTGGTCGCCGGACTCCTCCTTCCTCTACCATGTCGGCCACAGCCAGGGCCGCCGCAATGTTTTCTACAAGATCAATCCCGACACGCTGGAGCGGGAGCTGTGGTTTGACGCGCCGGGCGAATACAGCCACGAGTATTTTCCCAAGCTGTCCAACACCGGCGAGGTGCTCGTCTATGGAGCCAGCACCGGCGGCCATGAGCACGACACGGCAGATTACGAAATCTTCCTCTGGCCGATTGGCTCGCCGATGAGCAGCACGGCCCGCCTGAGCTTTCATACCGGCAACGACAACTGGCCGGATGTGTTTTTGTATTGACGGAACAAATTATGTGCATAGGCAAAGAAAGTCAGAATATTTACGATTATGTTCATTCGCTCTCTTCAAAAGAGCATCAAATATTATTTGAAAATGAAGAAATATATTCTGCTTATTATGTAAGTATGTATCTGATTCAAGATACATATGGAGCTATACTATCGCATCGAGAGAGAGGCTTCTCGATAGATCCGCTTATAGCTTATATTGAATTTTGGGGAATAATGCAGGCGATTATTATTCAACAAGATTCAATATCTGAGTTGTATCATAGTGTTACTTGGAGTAAACATTCAACTGAAAATCTAAAAAATTGGCAAGAAATAAGGCGATTACGAAATATCTGCGCCGGTCATCCAGCACGAAAAGATAGACCTAAAGGAGAACCATTAACTCGAACTTTTATGGGTAGAGGCTTCGGAAATTATTCTGAATTTGTTTATGAAAAATGGGAACATCCTGATAAAACCACTCATCCTCGTGTGAAATTGTCAGAATTAATTTCGTCATATGAGCATGAAGCTGAAAAAGAGTTAAATTGCATCTATCAACATATGCAAACATATATAACGTATAGTTTAAAATGATACTCTCCGTCGTCATCCCGATCTACAACGAAGAAGAAAACATCAATCCGCTCTACGACGAGCTGAAAGGTGTTTTGAAAACCATTGCCTGCGAGCACGAAATCGTCTTTGTGGACGACGGCTCAAAGGACAGCAGCCTTGCTTTGCTGGAGAAAATCCAGCAGCAGGACGACAACGTGGTGGTGGTGTCCTTCCGCCGCAACTTCGGCCAGACCGCCGCCATGTCCGCCGGCTTCGCATACGCCAGCGGCGACGTGATCGCGACCATGGACGGCGACATGCAGAACGATCCGCACGATCTGCCCAATTTTCTCGCCAAGATGGAGCAGGAGGGCTGCGATTTGGTCAGCGGCTGGCGGCACAAGCGGCAGGATCCCTTCCTCAACCGTCGCCTGCCCTCGATGATCGCCAACAAGATCATCTCCGTCGTCACCGGCGTGCATCTGCATGACTACGGCTGCACCCTGAAAACCTTCAGGAAAGAGATCACTCAAGGCATTCATCTCTACGGCGAGATGCACCGCTTCATCCCGGCTATTGCCAGTGGCGTGGGCGGCAAAATCATGGAAATCCGCGCCAATCACCGGCCCCGGCGTTTCGGCAAATCGAAGTACGGCATCTCGCGGACGCTGCGGGTGGTGCTTGACCTGATGACGGTCAAATTCCTCCTCAGCTACGGCACCCGGCCCATCCATGTTTTCGGCATGTTGGGCATGATCAGCGGCGGCCTCGGCTTCGCCATCGCCCTGCTGATGACCATCCAGCGAACGTTCTTCGGGATGCCGATGTCTGACCGGCCCCTGCTCCTGCTGGCCGTGCTGCTCCTCTTCATGGGCATCCAGTTCGTTTCCATCGGCCTGCTGGGCGAATTGCAGGTTCGTACCTATCACGAATCGCAGGGCAAGCCGATCTACGTGGTGCGCAAGGTGCTGGGCGGCAGACAGGGCGAGCCGTGAGCGACGTGCTGGAGGCGGTCAACATCGTCATCCCCAACTGGAACGGGCTGCGTTTCCTGCCCGACTGCTTGGCCTCCATCGAGCGGCAGCAGTGCTTAGACTGGCGGATCACGGTGGTGGACAACGGCTCCACTGACGGCTCAGTTGAGTATCTGCGCAAAGCGCATCCGAAAGTCCATCTTATCAGCCTGCCGGAAAACCGGGGCTTCAGCGCGGCGGTGAACGCAGGAATCCTCAGCAGCACCTGCCCTTTTGTCTTTCTGCTCAACAACGACACCGAGCTGTCCATGAGCTGCCTGCGGCGGCTGCTTACCGCCGCCCAAGACCTGCCAGATATCGCCTTCTTCGCCCCCAGAATGCTCTGCTTCCACAACCGCTCTGTGCTCGACGGGGCTGGCGATGCCTACTTGCGCGGCGGAGCGGGCTACCGGCTTGGCACGATGGAGCTGAACAACGGCGCCTACAGCCAGCCTGGGCCGGTGTTCGGAGCCTGCGCAGGCGCGGCCCTGTACCGGCGCAGCCTCTTCGACAGCGTCGGTCTTTTTGACGAAGACTTTTTCGCCTACTTGGAGGATGTCGACTTCAACCTACGCCTGAACCGGGCGGGCTGCAAGGGCTGGTACGTCCCGACTGCAAAGGTCTACCACATCGGCAGCGCGACCAGCGGCTCCAAGTTCAATCCCTTCACCGTCCGGCTGTCAACGAGAAACTCCTTCTACATCCTGCTCAAGCATTACCCGCTTCCCCTTTTTCTCCGCTTTCTGCCGGTGATTGTGATCTATCAGCTCTGCTGGTTTTTCGTCATGGTGAAAAAGAAGCATCTCCGGGCCTACTGCGCCGGTGCCTGCCAAGCTCTGGCCGCGTCCGGCAGAATGCGGCGGAAAGGGCAGGAGCTGCGCCGCCATGACCGCCTGAGCGTGAGAGACTTCGCCGCTGTTCTGCTTCAGGCGGAACGTGCGGCGGTCGCCTCCATCATGCGGCGGCGGCTGGAGCAGGGCAAGGACAACTGGCTGCTGCGCCTGTACGGACTTCTTTTTCTGTAAGCAGCACATGCGTTTTGATCCGGCAAAAGCAACCCTCCGTCTGGCTCTGGCTCTCTGGTTGGCGGTGACCTTCGCCGCTTTGGCAGGAATGTACCAGCTCTGGTGGCAGCGCGAGCGGGTGCTGTATCTCGGCAAAAGTCTTGCGCAGCAGCGGGAGACCGTCTTTCAGCGGGCGGGCATTCCCCCAGAGCTGGTTGGGCAGACCGCCGCGCTGGCGCAGCAGTGGCCGCAGGATCTCCGCTACAAGGGCAAGGGCGACGTCAATGCGCTCTCCTATGTCAAGTATTTGCTGATTCCCCGCATTCCAGTTCAAGACGCAGAGCATGTCCTCAGGGTGAAAGGGGCAGCACTGACTGTTCCTGACGGCCAGCTTGTTCCTGCGCCGCCTGCGGACGCGCCCGCAGCGGAACAGGCCACACCAAAGGGGCTGCTGCTCGCCTTCGCTGTTCTGCTCGGCTGGGCCGCGCTGCTGCGCAAAATCTGGCGTGGACGCACCACTTGGCCCGAAGCCTTGGCCTTGGCCTGCCTGTTCGTCACACTCCTGACCCTGCCGACCCGCTTTTTCTTCCTCTCCGCTCAACCGGCCTTTGGCGGGGCGATAGTCCTTGCCCTGGTTGGCTGGGCGACGCTGCTGGCGAACACGCTCCTCAGCATCATACAGAAGCAAGACAAGGCTGCGCCGCCTGCTGTCAGCGTGAGCAGAGGCGAGCGGCTATTCGCCACGGTGCTTGTCGGCATCATTGCTGCCGGGCTGCTCTGGAGCTTCCTCATGGCGGTCGTTGTCGTGCCTGATGACTGGGATGCGTGGGCGATCTGGGGCAGCAAGGCAAAGGTGCTGGCCCTTGGCAGCGGGCCGCTTGAGGACGTGACCCGTTTTGGCCATGCAGACTATCCGCTGCTCTGGCCGACCATCTGGGCCTTCTCTGGTTGGTTCGCTGGTGGTTGGGAGGAGTGCTGGAGCAAGGGTTGGGGCGCGGTGTTTCTTCTGCTCTGCGTCTGGGAAATGGCCAGCACAGTGACAGCGCAGAGCGGCAACCGCACTGCCGGGCTGCTGGCTGCCGCGCTCTTGGTCTCGGTCCCTAATGTGCCGCTGCTCGCCTCGTGGGCGTATGCCGAAGCCCCGCTCTGGCTGATGATGACCTGCGGCCTAGCCTGCTTCCTCCGCTGGCGGAGCAAAGAAGGCCGCAGGGCGGATGCCGTCCTTGCCGGACTGTTCGCCGCTGCTGCCGCGCACACGAAAAACGAGGGCCTGCTCTTCGCGGTGCTGCTTGGCCTGCTGCTGCTGTTGAGCGGGCGGCGGCGTAAAGATGTCCTGTTTGCGCTGCTCGCCTTCACGCTTTGCTACCTGCCGTGGTTCTGGTGGACACGGCTGCATCTTGATCTTGGCGCAGCCGTGCCGCAGCATTGGGATGCAAACAACCTGCGGCGGGCCGCCAGCCGGATTGCTCCGGCCATGGAAGCGATTTTCGGCATGTGGAAGGACGTGCGGCAATGGAACATTGTTGGCGCAGGGCTTGGTCTTGCCGTGCTTGGAACAGTGCTCAGGCGCAGACCAGACGCGGCTCTGCTGCTCCTGCCAACCGGGCTTCTCCTCGGCTGTTTCGCAGTTATTCTTTTCAATGCCAACGAGATATACTGGCAGATCGGGACAGCGTGGAACCGGCTGACCGTGCAGGCCTTGCCGCTGTTTTTAGTCGTGCTGACGGCAAGAGAAGGTAGAACGCAAGGGTGATCAAATCTACGCTAAATCCCTCGACCCAATCTACGCTAATCCCTCAACCTAATCTACGCTAATCCCTTGACCTGTTTTACGACCGTTGTTTTTATCGACCGTAAAATACATCTTTGGAAAGGCGGCGGCAGCTCATCCACAGGTTTGCGTCAGTGCCCATTCTCCGCTTGAACAAACAGCCCGCAAGGAGGATAATCTCTGCAAGCGGCGTGAATGCGGACGGAAACAGAGAGGAACCCAGCGATGGCGAATGAAATCACCTGCACCAGCAAAGAGAAATACATCGGTGAGCTGTCAGCGGACGGCAGGCGGCACGGTCACGGACTTTGCCTGTATCCTGACGGCAGCCAGTATGAAGGCGACTGGCTGAATGATCAGAAGCATGGGTACGGCACCTATTTTGACTCCAACGGCGGCAACTTTTCAGGCGAATGGCAGCACGACCGGAGGCATGGGCACGGCTGCATTCAGTGGTCAGGAGAATACAGCGGCGAATGGAAAGATGGCCGCAGGCATGGCAAAGGCAGGCACACTGGTCTGGACGGCTCTTATGACGGCGGCTGGCAGGACGACAAGCGGCACGGCCACGGCATCCTCACCGGCCCGGACGGCTCGAAATACGATGGCGCATGGCTGGAGAACTGCAAGCACGGCCAAGGCAGCCTGACCCTGCGCGACGGGACCAAATACGTCGGCTTATGGAAGAACGATGTCCGCCAAGGTCAGGGCACGATTTTCTTTGCGGACGGCTCCAAATATTTCGGTGCCTTTGACCAGGACAAGCGGCACGGCCACGGGGTCTTCAGCGCGCCGGACGGCTCGCAATACATCGGCAAATGGGCTGAGGACGAGCGCGGCGGCTGGGGTACCTGCACCTACGCCGATGGCAGCAAATACACTGGCTCGTGGGAGCGCAATCTGCGGCACGGCCAAGGTGTCTGCTCTTTTCCCGACGGCTCAAAATATGACGGCCAATGGCGCGGCGACCTCAGGCACGGCAAAGGCACCTGCCTCTATCCCGGTGGCGATGAGTATGTCGGCGAATGGGCAAAGGGGCAGCGGCATGGTTACGGCGTGTACACATACGCCAACGGCGACCGCTACAGCGGCGAGTGGATGGACGGCATGAAGCATGGTGCCGGCACCTACACCACCGCCAGCGGCAGCAAGTATACCGGCGACTGGCGGCATGATCGGATGCACGGGCGAGGAGTGCATGTCTCCGCTGACGGCGAGCGGCACGACGGGCAGTTTCAGAACAATCAGCGGCACGGCTCCGGGGTCTTCACCTTCCTCTCCGGCAATGTTTACGCAGGCCAGTGGCTGCGCGGCATGATGGACGGCCACGGCACGCTGACCATGCCGGACGGCACGGTGTATGAGGGCGACTGGCGCAGCGGCTACATGCACGGCGAAGGCTCGCTCTCCTTCCCGGACGGCACTGTGTATAAAGGTGAATGGAAGGAGGACAAGAAGCACGGCCAAGGTGCCTGCGTCTATCCTGATGGCAGGAAATACTCCGGCACGTGGCGGGATAACATGCAGAACGGCTACGGCACCTGCGCCTACCCGGACGGCTCTGTGTACAAAGGCAAATGGAAAGACGGCATCCGGCACGGCGAGGGCAGTCTCACCGACCCGGACGGCGACACCTACACCGGCGGCTGGCAGGACGACAAGCGGCACGGCAAGGGTTCTCTGACCGGTGCCAAGGGCCAGAGCAAGCAGGGCTGGTGGGCGAACGACAAGTATGTCGGCGCAAACCAGCCGGAACGCAAGGAGGAGAAGGACAAAGACTTCTTCGACACGCTGGGCGGCGATTTGGAGGATGCCGCCAACATGGTCAGCGACGAGGATGACGATGATTTCTGAGGCGGCTTAGGCGGCGAAGTCCGCCACTTCCTCGCCGTCAATGTGCACCGGCAGACTGGGCGCGTCTGGCTGCGGCGGCAGGCTGATCAGCACCGGGGCAATTTTCACCGTTTCAGGGCGTTCCTCCTGCCCGGCAGACTTGAGCAAGCCTGCCGCCGTGACCTGAAGGCCCAGCTCCGCCCAAGCGGCGACATCTTCCGGCGGGCAGTCAGCCAAGCTGATCACCGTCCTGCGGTCAATTTCTTCCAGATGCGGCTGTAGAGCCGACGTGAGTTCCTGATCCTGCCAGAGCAGGAAGGCGTACAGCACCTTGGCCTCCAGCCAGCGTTTCTCCGCCTTGGCCTTGTGCGCCGCCGCTGTCAGCCGCCCGCTGATCTCCTTCCGCTTGGCCAGCAAGGCGAACAGCGGGGCCAGCTCCTGCTCTGTTTCTGGGAATTCGCTGATCAGCGCCTTCAGCTTTTCTTGGGCGGCGAAATATAGACTGCTGCCGAAGCAGTCCCGCACTTCCTGAATCCGGCTGCGCTTGACCTCCTCGATCTTGGCAAGCGCGGCGGCGGCTTCCTCCTTGTGCCGCTCGTCGCCGCTGATCTGCTGGAAGAGCGTCCGCGCCGCCGCGTGCTGATGCTGCTCAAGCAGAGCCGCCGCCTGCTCAAGTTTGCTGCTGTTGCCGATGTGCCGCTCGGCCCGGCGGCGCAGGGTGATGATCTTTTCCGACAGACCCGGATCAAAGGCCTTGATGTTGCGCAGCAGCAGAATAGTCTCGCTGTACTCGCCCTTGCTGAACAACGCCTGCGCCTGCCGGTATTTGTCGGCAATGCTGAGGTCGCGGTTGATATTGGAAATCAGCAGGATGAAGTCGCCTTTGCTGTCCGGGAACTCATTCGACAGCCGCTGCGCCAGCTCCTTGGCCTTTTCCAGCTCGCCCGCGCTGATCAGGCGATAGACCTGGCCGGTCTGCTCCTGCTTTTTCTGCTCATATTCGGCAAAAACGAGCTTGCAGGCACTGCATTGGCCGCCGTCAGTCTTCTGTTTGCATTTCGGACAGATTTTCATTGCTCGCAATTATTCCGTTTTCTTCAGAATATGGATAAATCGTCACTGAACACGTGGCGTTGACTGCCGCCATCGCTTGCAGCACCGCGTTCGGCAGGATGAAAGACGCTTCTTGCGGCCACTTGTTTGTTGCTTCATAGCCGATATTAAAATCACGCTTTGTCAGCCTGCGCCACTCTTCCTTTGCTGTTGCGCTCATCTTGCTGATGAGCTTGATCAATGGCAAGATGTCATCTTCAGGCCTGCGTTCTTTGTCCGAACTATAAGTCCGCTGCGATTCGATGCAGGCTGACCATGTCCCATTTTCTTCTTTCCCGTAATGCAGAATTGAGAAGGATCCAAGCTCCATCAGCACGGTGTTGAACGGCTCTTCACCAAGCAGGTCCAAATCAGTGTTGAGATAGCCGTTATATGGCATACACTTCTCCCGGTTCTGCCGCCTATCCTGTAATCACTGCCAGCGGCAGGGCGGGCTTCAGCGGTCGAGCATTTCCAGCAGGTCTGGGGCATCTTCGCAGGCCAGTTCTGCCAAGGCATAGAATTCGGACATGGCACTGTCCAAGGCATCCATCTTCTCATCCCGCTCCTTAGTTGCCTGCTGGGCCTCGCCGGTCTCTTTGGCCTGAATGATGTTGGCCTGTTCCGCAGCATTGACCAGAGCCTTGGCCGCGTTGACGGCAGCCAACGG
>JAABPV010000054.1:63242-81096 GCA_011391865.1 Desulfobulbaceae bacterium
GCGGCGTGTTGTACTGGCCGTATTTTGTCAAGGCATTCTGATCACTCAGGAGGTTGCTGAAAAAGGTGTTGGCTTGGGCCAGCCAGCCGGAAAAAGTCCGTTTGCGCTCTTCATTGAGGGTCAGCTTGATAAAGATGGCGTGCTCATCCCGGAATATAATCCGCCCCAGCCGGACTAGGCGCATGTAGGTCTCATGGGCGGTCTGCCAAGCCTGCTCAAAGGTCTCGGTGGCGGCGTGCTGCTCGCTGTACTCGGTTTTCTGGGCAAGATAGAGGTCGAACGCCTGCTGACGCTTGTTCAGCATCTGATTGAGCTTGTTCGGGGTGTAGCCGTACAGGGCGACCCGGCTTTGCAGCTCCGGGACATTGCGGGCATTGGTGAGGCCGGTCAGGTAGCGATTCAGGCGGTCTTCGATGGAATGATACGGGGCTGGCATAATTTCCTCCTGAATTGGGTTGAGGGAAGAATTTCCCGGATAATGAGCGGGTGTAGCAGGAGAAAATGGCGTTGCAGTGCTGCGGAGCCGTTTTTTCCTGCTGCGAAATGGCTTTTTCCTGTTGCAGGATGAGTTCTGCCTGCTCCAGAACCTCTTTCTCCTGCTTCAGTGCGATTTATGCCGCTTCCTGAAGCGGTTTTTCCCGATGCAGCGAGCAATCTATCCCTTGCAGATCGTGCTTATAAAATGTAAAACTGCGGGAGTTCTTTAATGATTCGTAAGCATTGATTCCGCCGCACTTTACATAAACTTTTTGTCTTTCAGGTCGTAGCAATACTGCCTTAGGATGAGCATGAAGATATTCTGCTGTTGTAATTGATCGAATTGCAACATGCGCACTTGGTTCAAAAAATGCGAGTGTAAATGTGAATCCGCACAAATGTACCGCTCGAAATATTTTTTTGCCAAAGCGACATCGAAAAATTAAATATCCTGACCTGTTAACATCCGGCCAAACAAGAGTTCCAGCTGGCAAGTTTTCAGATGAATCTTCTACAGGTATCCTGGCTGGGTAAGAAAGTTCTAAAAAGACACAGACTGACTCGGCATATTTTTGAGTATGTCCAAGGATATATGGCAACAGATGTTGAAATACAAAGTGATCTATTCCATCGTTGATACGGCAGGAGTTGTAAGATAGTTTTAGAAGCCAACGCACAAGGAGATCGTAATCATATTTGAAACAAACCTTTTCCCCTTTATTGATATTTCTAAAAAAGTATTTGTCGAAAAGATTACATATATACGCATCTAACTTCGACAGAATAACATTGTTACAATTAGAACAAACATCTTTTATAGTTGGCTCGGATGGAATGTCCCGATCTAGCCTCGACAGCCAAAACAGATTGTGGCCTGGCGATTCCCATATTTTTTGCATACGTGTATGGAGCGCAGCAGGCCAAAGATGTTCTTTAGTTAGTGCATTTGTGTTACCGCAATAGGCACAAACAGTACGCATAGAAATTAATCCGCTGTAATTACAGAACGAGCAGGTTCGGCTACTAAACGAACTCCAAGGGCTGCACATACTCGGTTGATTGTGTCAAATCGCGGCTTGGCATTCGGCCTGAATGCTTTATACAAGGCTTCGCGGGTTATGCCCGTAGATTGAGCTATTTCTGTCATTCCTCTGGCGCGTGCGATATCCCCCAAAGCAGCAGCCAGAAGGGAGGGGTCGTTCTCTCCGATCACAACCGTGAGATAAGCAGCAATATCTTCATCGTCTTTCAAAAATTTTGCCGGATCAAAATCAGGCAGATCGGCAATCTTTCTTTTTTTGCTCATGTTAATCCTCCAACATGCTGTTGCGCTGCTTGGCTGTGGCAATGTCGTTTTTTTGAGTTCCTTTATCCCCGCCACCAAGCATCATAATCAACGTTTCTCCACGGTTGGCATAGTACATGCGCCAGCCCGGACCAAAATGCTCTCGCATTTCATAAACGCCGTCGCCAACCGGCTTTACATCGCCAAGGTTGCCAAGTGTGGCTTTACGCAGACGGACACTCAACCGCTGTTTTGTCATGCGGTCTTTCAGGCCGTTCAGCCAGTTATCAAACTCGGGAAGTGTTTTAACCGTGTACATGCGATAAGCGTAGCCGAACGATTACAAAATGTCAATGTCGCCAAACTTCCGGCCTTTTCCCCGTCCACAAGATGTAAAACAATTGCGGAAAAATCGCAAGACCTATCCTTTAATCACCGCCAGCGGCAGCAGGCTGACCGCGATATCCACCAGATCGCTCTGATTTTCCATCACCGTCTCAATATTTTTATACGAACCAGGCGCTTCGTCAAGATCTTTCTGATTGCGGATGCCATGCACCACGCCGAGCGCGTCCAGCCGCTCCACCTCGGCCTGCAAATTCAGCTCGCGCTGGGCTTGGCCGCGTCCCATTTTCCGGCCCGCGCCGTGGCTGCATGAGCAGTAACTTTCCCTGTTCCCCTTGCCGATGACGATGAAGCTGCGGCTGCCCTGCGAACCGGGAATGATGCCGAATTCCCCGGCAAAAGCGCGGGTGGCCCCTTTGCGGTGAATCAGCACTTCCTTGCCGAAATGCTCCTCCATCGCCGCGTAGTTGTGGGCGATGTTGATGAACTGCGGAAACTCGACTGCTCCGGCAATCTCCTGCACCGCCGCCTGAACCCGCTCCATCATCAGCGTGCGGCTGGCAAGGGCAAAATCCACGCACCAGCTCATTTCCGCCAGATAATCCTGCGCCTCCTGCGTCTCCAACGGCAGAAAGGCAAGCTCCCATTTCTTCGGCACCTCGCTCCGCCACCGCTCGTTCAGGCTGACCGCCAAGCGGTTATAGTGCTCCGCCACTTTCAGGCCGATGTTGCGGCTGCCGGAATGAATCATCAGCCAGACATGGCTGTCATCGCCCTGCTGCATTTCGATGAAATGATTGCCCCCGCCCAAGGTGCCGATCTGCTTGCAGCCCGCCTCGAACTGCTCGCGGACGATGGATTTTTCCACGCCGTCCAGCCGGGCCGGATCGGGCATCAGGCTTCTGTCCTGCTGCCGCTTGTGGTGGTCAAAACCGACCGGCACCGTAGCCCGGATCAGGCCGAGAATCTTCTTCAGGGTTTCGCGGTCAAGGCCGGGCAGAGAAGTCTGCGCGGCGCATACGCCGCAGCCTATGTCCACGCCAACCGCGTTGCAGATCACCGCGCCGTCGCAGGCCAGCACCCCGCCGATGGGCATTCCGTAGCCCTCGTGGGCATCAGGCATGACCGCAACATGGCGGAAGGTGAAGGGATGATTGGCCAGATTGCGGGCTTGCGCCAGTGCGCCCGGCTCCATGTCGTCCAGCCAGAGCTTGATTGGTCTTTTTTCGGTGCTGATGACCTGTTTCATGTTCCATCCATAAAATAAAAACTGGCATATGCCGCACTTTTGCTTGTTCAGCAAAAATACAGCATATGCCAGTCAGGCAGCAGCTGTCAAGTCTCAGAAGCTGAACCGCGCTCCGGCTATCAAAATGGAGATGTCCTCATAGTCCGCGCCGGTGTTGTCCTCCAGAGAGAAATTGCGCCATGCCGCATACAGCTCGGTGCTGTAATCACTCAGCTCCTGCACCAATTGAATGCCTGTCGCTGTGCCTTTCTCGCCGATGAGCTGATTATCTGAATTCTCATACACGCCGTAATCAACAGAAACCGCTGTTGCGCCGACAGAGAACAGCTGGCCGAATTTGTAGCCGATCTTGCCGTAAACGAATTCAGGATCCTCGCCGTCGGCAGGCAGGACATCAACCTCGCGATGCCCGTAGCCTGCGGTCAGATTCAGCCCGAAATCAAACAGCACGGAAACTGAGGCGTTCATCTGCGTGTAGTCGCCGTGGCCGCAGTCTTGATCACCGCCGCCGCCAGGCTGCATCCAAGCCGCCATCGCCTCCATCTGCCAGCCGTTGAATTCGCCGGAATAGTTCAGCGCAACGTCATAACTTTCCTGCTCTCCGGCAGCGACCGCTATCGAAAAGCCTGCAAACTCAGGGGTGTCATAACGAAGGCGGTTTCTTTTGCCAAGTCCGTCGGCGGTGATGCGGTTGAAGAGATCGCAGCAGTGCCGTTTGAACACGTCGCTGACCGTCGTGCCGTTTTCATGATAGTTGTCGGCTTTCGCGTCATAAAAGAAAAAACCGCCGCCGACATCGGCAACGCCGGCGTTGCCGATCAAGTCCGTGCCGGACAAATCAACCTCGGAGCTGCCGTCCGATGCCATGCCGCCAAAGCCGACGGAAAGTTTGCCGAAGTTGTTTCTGTCAAAGTACAGCTCAACCAGCTCCTGCACGAATTCGCCGCCGATGCTCTCCTCCTGCATGGACACGGCGTGAGAAGGATTGTCCTGCCATTTCAGCTCGATGTTGCTCCCAACGGTCAGGCAGTCCGACGCGCTGACCTCGCCGGAAAGCCCGACCCTGCTTTCCGAATTGCTGTTGTCCACATGAAACACTTTGCTTTGGTGGCCGTCATCGGCATACATCACGGCCCGGTTTATCTCGCCGGAAAGCTGAAGCTGCACCTTGTCGCTGCCGGATTTGATCTCCAGCGCCGAAGCTGCGGACGCGCCGAGCAGCAGGGCCGCTGCCAGCACAGTGATGGTTTGAGCGGATTTTGTCATCATTTTTCTCGTGTCGTTTGGTTGAATAAAAGCCTTCCGCATTTGCCTGTGAAGGCTGATGCGGAAGGCAGAGTACACAAGTTCTTCTGCCCAGACAATGAGGCGCGCGCCTCATTCTTCTGGGTGCAGCACCCTACGGGCCGGGCAGCTTTTTCCGATCCAGCGCACAAAAAAAAGCGGGCCGCCAAACTTGGCAGCCCGCTTCACATCAGCATCAGAGCGCTTCTATTCTTCTGGAACCTCCGCGCCTACGGAAAGGCGGATCACCCAGTTAATATTTGAGTTTCAAGGCATTAAGGTCTTCTTTGGAAACATCATCCCATTTCTTGAGATTCCAATTGCCAATCCACGCTTTGAACAGCTTTAAATTCTCCTGCCGCTCTTCTTCAGTCGCCCCAAGGTACATATACATGTTGCCCTGCTTGCCGTCAGCTGCCTTGCCGTCATCAAGCCTTCTCATCACAGCTCCCGTGTCAGGCCAAGCGACATGCGAAACAATATGACTGTAGGTGTCAAGACGCATTCCTTTTCCTTTTGCCATCCACAAATCAGGAGCCTCTATAAATTCATGAATAACAGGTGCTGCGTCTGCATCGTGACAGGGAAGACATTTTGCGTCAATTATCGGCTTGATATGCTTCCTGTAGGTGACTTCTTCAGCCCAGCCTGCGGTGGCAAAGAATGCAAGACATCCGATTGCAGCTATTTTGAAAACATTTTTTTGCATGGCAGCACCTGTTCTTATTGTTTGACTGTCTGGAATTATTTCAAGCCGATTATACCACGCAATAGGATAAGAAATCAAGCAAAAGCGGGCCAAGCAGGGCTGCCGCGCCGGACAGCCCGTAAGGGGAGAAAAGAAATTACTGCTTGCCTGCCGCCGCCTTTTCCTCGGCCTCCGCGTCTATGAAATCCTGCTCGGTCAGCTCGAAATCCGCGCTGTGCGACTCGTCAGACTTGAGCAGAATGGTCATTTTGCCCTTGTACGGCGGCTCAAAACTGAACTTCCCGTCTTTGTCGGTCTCACCCTCAAGGATTTTCTCCTCCTTTTCGTTGAGCACGATCACTTTGCCGTTCTGCAAGACTCTGCCGCTGCCCATGAACGAGCCTTCGACATAGACTTTGCCCTTTTCCACATAGCACCAGAGGTTGGTGCCGTGGGCCTGCACTTGAGAAACCGCTCCGGCAAGCAGGAGCATGGCCCCAGCGACTGCCGCCGCCGGAAGTTTGAAGACATTGCGCATCACAGTTCTCCTTTTTTTTGAAAAATAATGTTGCGGCAGCATCTCTGCTGTCACATCGAAAGCGATGACGAAAGCGGCGCGGCCGCTGTCCGCCGGTGTTCTATATAGGCGATCACGCCCACAGCGATCTGCTCGGCAATCGCCTCCAAATACTGATCATTCCTGAGCAGCTCCGCCTCGTCCTTGTTGCTGATGAAGGAGATTTCCGCCAGCACGGCAGGCATCTGCGCTCCGATGAGGACATAAAACGGTGCTTTCTTGACCCCCAGATCCTTGATCTTGTACTGCCGCAGTCCTTCAGCCATGCTGGTCTGAATGAACTCCGCCAGCAGCGAGGACTCGTCGATCTTGCTGTTCTGCATCAGGCCGGAAAGAATGTCCTCCATCTCGCTCATGCTGCGGCTCGATGTGGCGTTCTCCAAGGCTGCGACCCGCATGGCCTCAGGGTTGGCGGCTAAGTTGAGATAGAAAGTCTCCACGCCTTTCACCCACTGCTTGGGATGGGCGTTGACATGGACAGAAAGGAACAAGTCCGCGCCTTTGGTGTTGGCAAGGGCTGTGCGCTCCTCCAGCGGGATGAACATATCCTTGTCCCGCGTCATCAGCACCTCGTAGTGTTCCTTTTGGAGAATGTCGCGCACCCGCTTGGACACATCAAGGACGATGTCTTTTTCTTGCAGTCCGAAACCAGTGGCTCCGCTGTCCTTGCCGCCGTGGCCAGGGTCGATCATGATCCGCCGGATGCTGAGGCCGAGCTGCTGGGCCAAGGTCAGTTCATGCTTTTCCGTCGCCGCAGGCTTGACTTTGACCGCGATTTTCTTTCGCACGCTCTCCGCTTTTTCCTTCCGCTCCTTTTCGGTCAGCTGCTCTTTCCGGCTGTTTTCCGCCGCAGATGCCGCCGCCGCGCCCGTCTCCTCGCGCTGGCTGCCGCGCAGGTCGAACACCACCCGGAACGGATCGTTGAGGCTGAAAATTTTGCAGTCGGCGACATCGTTCAGCTCCACCAAGACCCGCACGGTCTCGCTGTCCGCCTGCTCGGCCTGGATGTGTTTGATCAGGCCGCTGGCGACAATGACCGGCAGGCGGAGTTCCGGCGCGACATGGCTTTTCTTGAACTCAAGCCGCAGCGTCCTGCCGTCCTTTTCCGGCAGTTTAGCATGATAGACCACCGGGGCGGAAACGCTCACCGCCACCCGGCTGTAGTTTTCCGAAGACCAATGCTGAATCGGCAGCAGTTCGGCCAAAGCAGGCTGTTCCGGCTCCTTCTTCGGTGCTGGTTCCGGCGGCTTTGGAGGCGGAGCGGCCTCCGCCTTTTTCTCCGGCGCAGGAGCCGGAGCTGGTTCAGCAAGTTTGGGCGGTTCCGGCTTGATCTCAGGAGGCGGTGCTGGGGCCGGAACAGGCTGCGTCGGCTCCAGCACAGCGATTTTCAAGTCAGAAACAACGATTTTCGCTGATGGCTCTGCCGGTTTGGGCGGCGGAGCCGCTTCTTTAGGCGGCTCCGGTTTTTTCTCCACAACAGGCGCGGCAGGCTTGTCCGCCTCTTTTTCTTTCTGGCCAAAAAACGGCAGGCTGATTTTGCCGAAGATCGTGCCGCCCTCCTCTTCCGCAACTTTTGGCGGCTCCGGCTTTGCCGCAGGCTGCTTTTGCTGTTCCGGCTGAGGTTTTGGCGACGGCGCGGGCTGAACGGCCTGCGGCGGCTCAGTTCTGATTTCCTTCACCTTGACCGCCACCGGCGGGGCTGGCGTGAAGTCCGGCAGCGGCAGCGTCATTTTTTCCTGCGGCTTTTTTGCGGCGGGCGCAGACGGGGCGGCCTCTATTTTCGGCGACGAAATGACAATTTTCGGCGGAGCGGGCGGCGGCGCAGGCGCAGGCTGAGGGGCGGAGAAGACCGGGCGGCTTTGCCGATCTGCCAGAGGCGCGCTCTGCACAACCGTTTTCGGCGGTTCAGCCGGTTTGAAAACCGGCGGCGGCAGAATCATTCGTTCCTGCGGCTTTTTTTCCGCTGCCGGAACAAGGGCGGCGGCTTTCGGCGGCTCCGGTTTTTTTGCCAGCGCAGCGGCTGGCGGATGAGCGGCGGCGATGACAGGCTTGGGCGGGGTCAGCTTGGCGGCAGGAGGACGAAACTGCCTGCCCTCCTTGCGGGCGGCCAGCGATTCAGCGATGATGGTCAGCTGACGCAGCTGCTCCTCGGCCTGCGTTCTCCGGCTGCTGTGCGGATAGCTCTGCAACAGCTTGTAATAGGTCTTGGCCGCGCCTCGGAGATTGCCGTTGGTCTGCTCAATCTGGGCCAAGGCGAAGAGGGATTCCGCCGCTTCCTGGCTTTTCGGGAAGAGCGACACCACATTACTGAACTGGGCCACGGCCTGATCCATGTCCGCAGGCTGCTTGAAACGCTGGTGCATGACATGGCGCATTCGGGCGGCCAAATGCAGACAGGCAGGCGCAACCCGGTGCTGCGGATGTTTCTGATAAATCCGCTCCAGCTCCTGAATATTTTTCAGCCAATCCTGCCGCTGCGCTGAAGCGGGATTGCGCAACAGCAGATGGCACTGGTCCGCCGCCTTCTGATATTCGCTTTGCGCAGCATGTTCTGCCGCAGCCGGAACGGCCTTTTTCTCGGCCGTGTTTGCCGCCGCCAGGCCGCCGCTCAGAAGCAGAGCCAGCAGCAGGCAGAAAGCCGCGCACAGCTGGAGCGGAAAACAATGCGGCAGGCGGACAGGGGCCATGCGTCGTGTCAGCGGAGCAGGGGTTTGGCAGCAGAGGCAGCGAGGGGATGTCGGCGGAAGCCGTCAGGGGTCATTATACTCCATCGTCTTGGCCGTGCAAATAAATTGTCAGCAGCTTATTTAGCGGCGCATCTTGGCGACAAGCTGCCGGTGCCCGGCGGGAAAGGCGAACCGCTCCAGCTCGTCCAACGTGACCCAGCGAAACTGGCTGGCCGCGTGCAGTGTCGGCTCTGCCGCCTGTCCGTCGGCCAAAGCGCAGAAAAAGCCGTGCAGCGTCACCCGGTGTCGTGTGTATTGATGCCGCACCGCAGCAAAAGGCCGCAGGCCGGTCACGCGGAATTCCGTCTCCTCGGTGATCTCGCGCTGGGCCGCCTGCTCCGGGGTTTCGCCCAGCTCCAGCCGTCCGCCGGGGAATTCCCACAGCCCGCCCCAGACATCATCCGGCAGCCGCTGCTGAATATACACTCGGCCTTGATTTTCAATGATCCCGCAGGCCATGATGATGTCTAACTTCTCCAGCTTGCTCGCAGGAACGGGCCGCAGACTGACTGTCCCGGCGGCCAAAGCGCGGCAGCCGTCCCGCAGCGGGCAGACGGCACAGGCCGGATTCTTCGGAGTGCAGACCAATGCGCCCAGCTCCATCAGGGCTTGATTGAAATCGCGGGCGTTGTCCGGCGGCAGCAGCTCGGCGCAGAACTGGAGTAGCTGTTTTTTGACCGCGCTCTGCTTGGGCGGCGCGGCAATGTCTTCCATCCGGCAAAGCACGCGCTCGACATTGGCATCCGCCAGCGGCACCGGCTGATTATAGGCAATTGAGCAGACAGCCGCCGCTGTGTACGGCCCGATGCCGGGCAGAGCCAGCAGCGCGGCCTGCTCACGCGGCAGCTCGCCGCCATGCTCGCGGAGGATGATTGCCGCAGCCTTGCGGATGTTCCGCGCCCGGCTGTAATAGCCCAGCCCTTCCCACGCCTTGAAAACCTCCTGCTCCGACGCGGCGGCCAAGGCACGGATGTCCGGGAACTGCGCCATCCACCGCTGAAAATAGATGACCACCCGCTCCATCTGCGTTTGCTGGCCCATGATCTCAGCGATCCAGACCTGATACGGCTGACAGGTGCCGCGCCACGGCAGGGGCCGCCGGTGTTCGGCAAACCAGGCGAGAAGATTTGCGGTGATCATCCGCTTTGTCATCTTGATCTTGCTCCGCAGCCCATGCAGGATGTTCTTTTTTGCTGACAATCGCCAACTGTCCGCAAGTGCCGCCGCCAGCAGCGTGCGCCGCGCCTTTTGCCGCAAACCCCGGTTGAATCGTTCCGGTTCACGTTTCAATCACCATGATGCACGCTTCATATCGAACGATTCACGCTTCAATCGCTCTGGTTTACGCTGCAACTGAAACGTTTCACGGTTCAAACAGTCTACTTGAAGCGTGAAATGCTCTGGTTCACTCTTCAATCGCTTCGATTTAAGCGTGAACCAAGACGTTTCACGTGTGAATCGGGCTGATTGAAGCGTGAAATGCCCTGCTTTAAGCGTGAATCGTCTTGATTGAAGCGGCAAACTGCGCGTTGCAAGAGGCGGAAAAATCAAATAATCTGCTGTATTATTCAGAACCTGCCAGTTTGTCCACGATTGCCGCCGCCAGCAGCGGAATCATCAGCTCATGGTGGCCGGTGAAATTGAAACCCTTGCCGCCTTCGAGCGTGGGCCGGTGCACCACGTTGGTTGCGGGCCGATAAGCGCGGATAAAATCAAAATTCGCCGTGGTAAAGCGTTGCACCACATGGCCAAGATTGCGGACAACGGTCAGTGCCTTGAGGAAAACCTCTGGCAGCAGCACCGCCGAGCCGAGATTGAGATACACCCCGCCTTCCAGCCCGCTGACTAAGCGGCAGAAAACGCGGAAATCGTGGTGACTGCACTGGCCGATGGCCGCGCCGTCCGCCGCCGGGTGAATGTGAATGATGTCCGTGCCCATCGCCACATGCACGGTTACGGGAATGCCAAGCCGCCGCGCCTGCGCCAGCAAACTTTGGCCGTTAAAAGGGAAATTCTGCCGCAGTAGCGCGTTGCCAACGGCCTCGCCCAAACCGATGCCCTCTTTCGCCCCTTGGTTGATCGCCTGATTGAGGACTTCGCCGGTTTCCCGCGCCGCGCCGAACGCTCCGGCACCGAGCACATTGGCTACTTCCTCAGAAGTGCGGCCAACCATCGCAATTTCCGCATCATGAATGATGCCCGCCCCGTTCAAGGCCAGCGCGGAGATGATCCCGCGCTCCATCAAATCAATCAGAATCGGAGCAAGCCCGACCTTGATCACATGTGCGCCCATGCCGACCAGCACAGGCCGCTTCTGCGTCACCGCTGCGGCAATCCGCTCCACCAGCTCCGGGAAATCCTTGCCCGCAAGCTGCTTAGGCAGATTGGCGATCAATTCCCGCACCGTCATGCCCGGCTTCACAGCTTGGGCGAAATCCGCCACCGTCACCTTGGAATGACGCTCGTGGAGGGAGTAGGTGTTGAGGCCGCTGAAATCAAGAGGGGCTGTTTGATATTTCATCAGAAATCCTGTCTTGCTATCTTCCGCCGGAGATAATTTTCAAGGTTCTTGGAAAAAGGAAATCCATGCATGTATGCAGAAAAACCGCCAAGAAGATTACAAACAAAGGGATTGCGAAATACAGCAGAAGAACTGCGGCATCCGAACTGGGCGAGACCGCTCTGTAGGTGATTTTTTTCACTGCTGTGAGCAGCGGTTCATGAACCGCAAAGAGAAAGAAACTGCATTTTGACGCGCGAATCAGGGTATTTTTTACTCTTTCAGAGGACAAAGCAAGGGATGTTGCATAAAGAACAGCGGGCAGTCCGATAATATTGCCCATATAATGCACATAGACATTCAACGAATGCCCTTTCGTCAAGGTGTCTGCGAGTAGAATGCTTATCCATAAGGGCAGCAGGTAGACTCCGATTCTGTCAAACGTAAAAAGGCTGATATTGAAAGAAGCCGCACAGGCTCCTGCGTAAAAAAAGAAGAAGGCCATTCCTGACGGAACAGTTAAAGGCCATATGCTGAAAAACCAAAAGATGAATGAACAGCAAATAAATGCTGTCGGGATATTCCTCAAGAATGGATAAAACAGCCAGCTTGAAACTACCAGCACAATCAAATCCCTGATGAACCAGAACTGATACACCAAAGAAAACCTGTCTATTCCAACCACAGCATCAATGTAATCATACGCTGTGAATGACGAAATGATATATTTTTTATCGGGAAAATATACGAGAGCCTCCGGCAGCTGCTGGATCAAAGCGATAGAGACCAGCATTGCAAGGTTCCAAAATAGAAAAGGAACAACCAGCGTTCTTGTCCTCGATTTTATTTTTTCCTTGAAACAAGAAGATGTCCAGGAAAAATCAAGAAAGAAAAAATAGCCGGACATAAGAAAAAAAAGCGGGACAGCTGTCCTTGCGGCACTTTGCGAGATGAAATTTTGGATGAACAAAGAAAAACTGCTTATGCGTTCAACGCCGACGGTTCCGGTTGACAATCCGACACCTGAACCAGCGGCGTGAATAAACACAACTCCGACAATAAGAGGAAAACGCAGCGCGGCAAGACGGTCAGATGACAGCTTGTCTATCTTGTCAGATGCCGACAACTGCTGACCTCATTGAGGAAATATTTCTTTTTCCACCATCTCGCAAAGCAGATGCTCAATCCAGAGATGCGCTTCCTGAATGCGCGGCGTGGAGGAAGACGGCACATTCAGCAGCAGGTCGCAATACTGCGCCACGCCATTTGACTTGATGCTCAGGCCGCCGGTGAGCGCGGCAGTCTTTAGGCCCATTTCCTTAGCGACGGCCAATGCCTTGACCACATTGGGCGAGGTGCCGGAAGTTGTGATTCCCAAAGCCACATCGCCGGGCTTGCCAAGAGCCTGTACTTGCTTGACAAAAATCAGGTCGTAGGAAAAATCATTGCCCACCGCTGTGATGATTGAGGTGTCGGTAGTCAGGGCAATGGCGGGCAATGGCGGGCGGTTGAGCAGGAAGCGGTTGACGAACTCCGCCGCCACATGCTGGGCATCCGCCGCGCTGCCGCCGTTGCCGAAGATGAGCAGCTTGCCGCCGCTGCGGAAGCAGGCGATGATCATCTCGGCCAGTTCAATCAGTTTGCCCGATGATTCAGCGGCAAAGGCATCTTTGGCCCGCTTGGATTCAGCAAGGCTGGTTTGAATGAGCGTGTTCATAGGCAAAAGATTGAAATTGATGAACACATAGGGGCGGTTCGCGAACCGGTCCCTACAGTTGTCGGCATCCGAAGAGGTCAGCCTCACGCATCCCCGCAGACCCGCATCACTTCTTCCACAGTGGTTTTTCCTTCCTTGACCTTCTGCCACGCATCTTCCTTCAGCGTGGTCATGCCCTCGCGGATGGCCGCCTGCCGCAGTTCGGCATCCGTGGCTTTTTCCGCCACCAGCTTTTTCAGTCTGTCCGACATCGGGAACAGCTCGAAAATGCCTATTCGGCCCGCGTAGCCGGTTTTGCGGCATTCCTTACAGCCCTTGCCGCGCTTGAGTTCGATCTTGCCCTCGCCGGAAACCGGAAAGCCCAGCCGCAGCAGCTCGGCGGCATCTTCCTGATAACCTGTAATGCAGTGCGGACAGATTTTGCGCACCAAGCGCTGGGCCAGCGCGCCGAGCATGGTCGAGGCGATAAGAAATGGCTCCAAACCCAGATCTTGCAGGCGGATGACCGTGGACACAGCGTCGTTGGTGTGCAGGGTCGAAAAGACAAGATGACCGGTGAGGGCCGCCTGCACGGCATTGGTGGCGGTGTCCAAGTCGCGGATCTCGCCGATCATGATCACGTCCGGATCTTGTCGGAGAATATTGCGGAGGATGGTTGAGAACGTGACATCAATCTGCGGCTGGACAGCGATCTGATTGAAATCCTCGTGCACCATCTCCACAGGATCTTCCACAGTGATGATGTTGATCTCCGGTGTGGAGATTTTTTTCAGAGTGGAATAGAGGGTGGTGGACTTGCCGCTGCCGGTCGGGCCAGTGACGAAGACGATGCCATGATGCGCGGTCATGAAGGTGTTGTACACTGCCCGGTCGCGCTTGGAAAAACCCATATCATCGATATCCTGAAAGATAACGTTGCTGTCGAGGATGCGCATGACCGTTTTTTCGCCAAACGCGACCGGAATGGTCGAAACACGCAGTTCGACCTCTTTGCCGTCAGCCTGGCTGATCTTGATTCTGCCGTCCTGAGGTCGCCGCTTTTCGGCGATGTCCATGCGGGCCAACGCCTTGATGCGCGAGCTGATGGCAGAATGCACGGCTTTGGGCAGCTTGTAGATCGTGTGCAGAATGCCGTCGATGCGGTAGCGCACCAAGCAGGCATCGCGTTTCGGCTCGACGTGGATGTCGCTGGCCCGCTGATCAATCGCGTATTTGAAGAGGTGATTGACCGCCGCCTTGATGTGCTGGTCTGTGGAGCTGAGTTCCGCGCTGGAGATTTTGACGTATTGCTCCAGATTGCCGATGTCCACCGCCGCACTGCCGCCAACGCCGCTGAATTGGCTTTCCGCCGCCGTGATCGACTGCTGAAAACCGAAGAACTCCGAGAGGATTTTTTTGATGTCCGAGCGGGTGCTTAGCCACGGACTGACCTTGACCTGATTGACCTGCTCGATGTCCTCCAGCGCGCTTTTGTTCTCCGGGTCGTAGGTTACGACCTGAAGCACGCCGTTGCGCACCTCGAAGGGCAGGATTAGATGGCTGATGGCGAAGGAGCGGGGGATGGTCTTGGTGACGATCTCAATGTCTAACTCTAGCGGATCCAGCTTTTTGAAGGGGATGTTGCAATGGTGGGCGACAGCCCGCATCACCATCTCTTCAGTGAGGATTTTCTTTTTTCCGCCCGGAATCTCCAGATTCATGGAGGCGATGATGTCAGCCAAATCAGGATAGCCCCGTCCGGCCAAGCCGCCGCCAGCTTTAGGGCCGCCTTGGAGCTTGATCAGCTGCTGCCGCTGCCTCTCCTTGTGCTTCAGGACGAACTGCTTCTGCTGCTCGCTGATCAGGCGGTGGCGGAGCAGCAGGTCAAGCAGTTCGTCGCTTTCAAGCAGGCTCATGCTCTATTCAGCGGAACGCTCCGCCTCTCTGCCGGTGTCTTCGGCCCTGCCCCAGCTCCAGTCCGGCAGCTGCCAGTCAGGCAGCCATTTTTCAATGCCCCATTCAGGCGACTCGCCCGCCTCCAACTTGGCTAGCAACTCTTTAGCTTTGGGCGAGACCGCTGCGTCAGGATACGTGGCGAGAATGTATTTCAGACGGTGTTTGGCCTGCTCATATTTCTTAGTGCGGACGTAAAAGACCGCGACGAAATATTCGTGATTGACGATGAACTCATTCGCGGCCTCCAGTCTTGCCTTGGCTTCTTTGGTGTAGGCAGAGTCAGGGTGAACACGCAGCAGCCGGGAGAAGGACTGCGCTGCCTCCTTGGCTCCGCTCGCGTCCCGGTCAATCCGGTCAGCGCGGGCGAAATCGCACATGCCGATCTGAAACATGACATAGGGAACGGCCTCGTTGGTGGGATGCCGCTCCTCAAAGGTTTTGTACAGCTCCTTGGCCTCGGCGTATTTGCCGCTGTAATACTGGCAGTCAGCCGCTTTCAGCTCGGCCAGCAGAGCTTCCGGGCTAAAGGGGTGCCGGTCAATAATGTCCTGAAACGACTTGAGCGCGTCGGAGTAGTTGCCGACCTTGTACGCCTCCATGCCCTTGGCCGCCAAAGTTTCTGCCGGTTCAATTTCGTCCTCCTCGCTGGAACCGAAGCTCCACGAGCTGAACATGTCTTTCATGGTGCCGCAGCCGCTGAGGGAAAGCGTGGCGGCTGCGAGCAGCGTGCAAGCGATGAATCGTTTCGGCATGAAAAAAGGACGGTGGACGGCAGCGGACGGCATGGCGATATTCCTGAAGAATGGTGTTTTTTCAGCTCGGCAGAGTGCCGAGATAATGTTCAGCGGAGAGTTCAGCGGTTGCTCCCTCGCCAGCGGCGTTGATGATCTGGCGGAATTTTTTGCTGCGGATGTCGCCAGCGGCATACACGCCGGGCAGGCCGAGGCAGCCCATCTCGCTGTCGGTGAGCAGAAAGCCTTCCGCGTCGGTCTGGAGCTGGTCCAGCGGCAGTGCTTCATTGTTCGGCTTCACGCCGATGAGCACGAAAATGCCGGTCACTGGCAGCACTGAAGCCGAGCCATCGTTATGCTTGATCCGCACTGCTTCGACACCGTCCGTGCCGACAATTTCACTTACCTGCGCGTTCCAGATGAAACTGATTTTTTCGTTAGCCAGAGCTTTTTCTTGCAGGATCGCTGTGGCCCGCAGACTGTCGCGACGGTGAATGACCGTGACTTTTTTTGCAAATTTGGTCAGATGGATGGCCTCTTGGATGGCGGTGTTGCCGCCGCCGACCACCGCGATTTCCTGATCACGGTAAAAGGGGCCGTCGCAGGTGGCGCAGTAGGACACGCCTTTGCCTTGCAGCTCGACTTCACCCGGCACCTCAATCTGGCGCGGCTTGGCCCCGGTGCAGAGGATCACTGCCTGAGCAGTCAGGGTTTCGCCGGAATCCAAGCGGACAGTTTTCAGCTCGCCTTGCAAGTCCAGCGACTCGACAGCGGCGAATTTTTTTTCCAGCCCGAAGCGTTCGGTGTGGGCGGTCATCTTGTCGATCAGCTCAAAACCGCTCAGGCCTTCGGCAAAGGCCGGGTAGTTGTCCACCCAGTCCGTGAGCAGCACCTGGCCGCCGGTCGCCCCTTTTTCGATCAGCAAGGTCTTGATCCGACCGCGCGCTGCGTACAGCCCGGCAGTCAGTCCGGTAGGACCTCCGCCGACGATGATCAGCTGGTAATCTGGCTTGTTCATAAAAAAATTTCCCCAATAAAATTCCGTCCCCGGAGCGTTTTGCACCCCGGAGACCGCGCCGCAGGGCGGCTTACAGGGCCTTATTGAGCAGAGCCACGAGCTGGCCTTTGCCCACTGCGCCAGTGATGGTGTCCAGCTTCTGGCCGTCCTTAAACAGGATCAGGGTCGGGATGGCCCTGATGCTGAATTTGCCGGGTGTTTCGGGATTGTCATCCACATTCATCTTGGCGATCCGTACCTTGCCGTCAAATTCATCGGCGAGCTGGTCAATGACCGGGCCGATAGCCTTGCACGGGCCGCACCAAGGTGCCCAGAAGTCCACCAAGCAGGGCAGGTCGCTGTTGATGACCGTACTTTCAAATGCGCTGTCTGTGACGTTGATGACTTTGTCGCTTGCCATAGTTCAAATCTCCTTGATCGTGTTTGAAGTGAAAGGAAAAGCTGTGCCGCTTAGTTGTTCTTCTGCAAATAGCTGCTGATCTCTTCCTGCGCCGCCTTGATTTTCTCTGCCCGTTGCGCAGGTTCTGCATCAGGCAGGACAAGAATCAGCTTGTTCAGGTCAGCACTGACCACCGCTGTTTTCGGAACATACTTGCCAGCCGCTTCAGAATCCAGAGCTTCACTGGCAATTTTCGGCAGATTGTCCAGCTCGATCTGCTCAACATACACAAGCACGCTGGAATCTTTCAGGCCATTAAAGACATCTAAGCTGGCTGCGGTGGCAATCGGGCATGTGGTTTCTTTGTCCGTGCCGACAAAGGCCAAGGCTTTCTTGCCGCTTTTGGCCTGCTCCTGCGCTGTTTTCCATTGGCTGACCGGATAAACGTGATCCGGCAGCTCAAATTTCGCCCATGCGGACGAGCAGGAAAGGGCGGTCAGTAGTAGGGCGGAAAAGGTGTTTCTGGCATTTTGTTTCATAGCATTCCTCTTTGTTTGCTGCATTTTGTCGCAAGCAGTCAATTTTTTCAAAAATGCTGCGGCTGCTGACGCGGGATTTTGTAGGTTTTTAGGAACGCTTTCAGCTCCTGATGCGATGCAAACCGCTCAATATATTCTTTTGTTTGAACAATACCTTTCTTTATGTTTTCAACATTTTGACGCAATTTCCCCAAAAACTGATCCGGCGACAAAAAGAACGGAATCCAATCAATTTCCATTTTTGCCTGCCTCTCAATGAAAGACACTTCCTGCTCCAGCTCTTTAAGCTGGCTTTGCAGAATTTTGTTGAAGAGCTTTAACTTTTCTTCCGCTATATTGCCAAGATGATCCTGATCAATATGCTCAAGCTCCAATTGCAGCTCAAATAAACGCAATAAATTTTT
>JAABPV010000054.1:81196-92748 GCA_011391865.1 Desulfobulbaceae bacterium
TCCGCTATATTGCCAAGATGATCCTGATCAATATGCTCAAGCTCCAATTGCAGCTCAAATAAACGCAATAAATTTTTTTCCGCATACGCGGCATTCACCTCTTGCATAATTTTAGTTTTTCTCACTTTCTCAGATTCGTCCTGCTCAAGGTCAGGATGCAGAGCGGCAACCATCTTACGGTAAATCCCTTGAATCGATTTGCTGACATCCTGTTCCTGTTGCTTTAGCCGCTCCTCTTTTTCCATTTGTTTGGCGGTCTTTTTCCGCTTGCTGCGCTTTTCTTCCGCAAGCCGTTCCCGTTGCTTCAATTTTTCTTTTAATGCCTCGCTGAATTTTTCTGGCGAGCTGACATCGGCATCTTCGTCAAGTTTAATACCCAACATCTCCTCAAACATAGATTTCATCATCTCGCCAACTTGCTGATCAAGAAGCTGCTCGTCAACTTGAGGAATAGCTATATTGTATTTATTATATATAGTTATCGCCTCCTCCGTTCCGTCGTCTGACATCATATTTTCAACGACAGAGAAAATCATGTGCCTAATTTTATTTTTATCCGTCTTTGTGAAAAGTTTGTTCGGATAAGCGGCATCAAGAAGACGCAGAAGTTCGGTAAGGAACTTGTCATATTCATCATACGTCTTATTATTTTCAGGATTTATTTCGTGTCGAAAAGTACGAACAGCACTATCCCACTCTTTGAACAGCTTCTTCTGTTTTTCGATCTTTTTAATGAGAAGATTAAATTTTTTCTGTTCTTTAGAGAGAATTTTTTCGCCGGAATCAGTCTTGATGTGAACCACTTTACAAGCAGATGATTTTGTAGACATTTGTATGTACCAAAAAAATTATTTAGCCGAAGAATTAAAGCGCACCAGCTCGTCCCAAGAGATTTCTCCGCTGTCTTTGCAGAACGAATTCATAAACTCTTTCGTGAATCTATTAATCATCTGCGCGTATGATTTGGAAAATTCTTCGTTCTTCTCTTTTGCCTGATATCCAAGAGGTTCAACAATTGCTGTATATAATTCGCTGTCACCGGAGATAAACTCCCAAAACCGCTGGCCGCAGTATTTAAAATAATCGCCCTTGTCCGGCTTACTGTCTTTGCCGTAACAGCAGCCGTTTACAGCGACAATGCGCAAGCCTGAATTGCTGGTGCGCAGTGTTTTTTGAGCGGTCTTGAAATCCAGCTTCATTTTTGCAATCTGAGAACTGTTGCCCCAATTTGGCCCGGACTTGATGGCGACAATATTTCTCACGCCATCAAGATCAAATTCGAGATCAATCCCGGTAATGCCTGATTTCCATCCACCATAAACCCGTTCGTTGATAAACAACGCAAAACCTTCCAGCCAATCGCCGAAAATCGTTTCCTCGTTGGAGGAAATATGCGCATCAACCAGACTTTTCACAATCTGTTCAGCCGTCAACACATGCTTGGCCCGGAACAGATAAGGATTCTTTCTTTTCAGAACATGAGACAGCTTCAGGCCGTCAAGGCTGCGAATCCGCTTCTGATGAAAAATTCCAATGTTCTGACCGACGTATTCCGAGACCTCGTGCAGACTTATTTTGTTCATATTCTTGCTTCGGCTCAAATAAACACAGCGTGACCGGCCTCAGTTGTTTTCTTGCCGCCTCGCAGTATTCAGGTATAATGTCGATACCTATGGAATTTCTTTGCATCCGGTTTGCAACGATCAATGTTGTTCCAGAACCCATGAACGGATCAAGAACAGTGTCGTTTTCTTTTGTAAAAAGTTTAATGAACCATTCCGGCAAAGATTCTGGAAATGCCGCGCTATGCTTCTTGTTGCCGCATTCTGTTGCTAAATGCAGAACATTTGTCGGATACGCCTTATCCCGGTCAATCCAGTTGGAAATATTCTTGCCAAAGCCGCTGCCAACTTTTGAATTGTCTCTGATTTTATCAGTATCGGAAAGTTTCTTTAGGCGAGAGTTGGCCCAATCACCCATCGGCACCATCACTTCTTCTTGATACATGTGAAATTTTCTGCTCTTGTTAAATTGCAGCAGCCGCTCCCATGCGTCACGAAAACGGTTCGGCCATTTTCCCGGATAGCAATTTTTTTTATGCCAGATAAATTCTTCTGTCCACAGCCAGCCTTGCTTGCGCATGGCACTAATCAGCTCCATCACATAAGTGCTGCGCTCACCATTGACTACCTTTTCTTTGATATTCAGAACAAACGTGCCGGTCGGCTTCAAAACCCGCAGCAGCTGTTCAGAAACAGGAAGAAACCATTCGACATATTCATCAGGACGAATTCCGCCGTAGGTGTTTTTCCTTTGATCAGCATACGGCGGCGAGGTGACAATCAAATCAACTGAGTTGTCGGCAAGCAGCTTGAGCTGCTCTTTGCAATCGCCAAGATATATGTCAGCAGTGATTTTCATCTCTTGCAGTTGTTTCTTCCAGCAGCAAATCTGCACCGCTGCCGTTCCTCGCCCCTGAAAGCCTCCTGCCGCCTCTTTTTGCTTTTGCAGAAAAAAAGGCAACATGCTATAGTCAGCGGGCTGCGTCGGCGCAGAAAGCCCGCCGCTGCTGCAAGCCCTTGATTCAGAACTGTCTTGCCCGTGCAGCTTACCATAGATAGGGCTGACAGTTCAAGACGCAAAGCCCGGAATCATTTGAACCAGCTCCAACGACAGAAAATCGCTCATGAAAACCCAGAACTCCGCCGTCCTTTTTGCCAAAGCCTGCCAAGTCATCCCCGGCGGCGTGAACTCGCCCGTGCGGGCCTGCAAATCCGTGGGCTGCGACCCGCTTTTTGTTGCCAAGGCGCAGGGCTGCACAATCACGGACGCGGACGGCAATGAATTCATTGATTTTGTCGGCTCATGGGGGCCAATGATTCTGGGCCATGGCCATCCCGAAGTGGTCAAGGCGATTCATGAGGCCGTGCCCGGCGGCACCAGCTTCGGCGCGCCCACCGCGTTGGAGGTCGAGCTGGCCGAATTGGTCTGCGATTCCGTGCCTTCCATCGAAAAAGTGCGCTTTGTCAGCTCCGGCACCGAGGCCACCATGAGCGCGGTGCGGCTGGCGCGGGGCTACACGGGCCGCAAGATGATCGTCAAATTTGACGGCTGTTATCACGGCCATGCGGATTCCTTCTTGGTCAAGGCAGGTTCTGGGGTGATCACCCTTGGCATTCCCGGCAGCCCCGGCGTGCCGGAGGATATCGTCAAAAATACGCTGTCGATTCCGTACAATAATATAGAAATACTCGAAAAGACCCTGCGCGATGCCAGCTTGGACATCGCCTGCGTGATCATTGAGCCGGTTGCGGGCAACATGGGCGTAATCGTGCCGGAAATGGCCTTCCTGCGCAAGCTGCGCGAGCTGACCGCCGAGCTGGGCATCGTCCTGATTTTCGATGAAGTCATCACCGGTTTCCGGTTGGCCTTAGGCGGGGCGCAGGAGCGTTTCGGCATTCTGCCCGACCTGACCTGCCTCGGCAAGATCATCGGCGGCGGACTGCCGGTCGGCGCGTATGGCGGCAAGAAGGAAATCATGGACATGGTCGCGCCGGACGGGCCGGTGTATCAGGCAGGCACTTTGTCCGGCAATCCGCTGGCGATGGCCGCTGGCCTAGCAATGCTCAAAGTGGTGCGGCGGCCAGGCTTTTACGCGGAGCTGGAGGAAAAGAGCAGCTGGTTTGCCGAGAAGCTCGCGGCTATCGGCGCGGCGGCCCTGGTGCCGACCGTGCTCAACCGCATCGGCTCAATGATGACCTGCTTCTTCACCGACGCGCCAGTGACGGATTTCAATTCGGCCATGCAGGCAAATGCCCAGCGGTATGCGCAGCATTTCCGCAACATGCTCGCCAGCGGCATCTGGCTCGCGCCCTCGCAGTTTGAGGCAGCTTTTGTCTCCGCCGCTCACGATCGGGCGCATTTGCAGAAAGCTCTGGATGCGACCGAGGCATCTTTAGCAACATTGGCGGCGGCTTAGAAAAAGACTTGCCTTTGTCGAGCTGCCGTGCTATCAAGTTGACTTACTCGGACCAAAAGCCAAAAAAAGAAGAAAAAGGCATTCTGACTGATATAGCCATCTACGGCCAGAGCGGCATGACCTTCTCCCTTTCCGTGCTGATCGGTTTCGGTTTTGGCTGGTATTTGGACAACAAGGTTTTTTCAGGCTGGACCGCGCCGTGGCTGAGTTTCATCTTTCTCGGCTTCGGCATTGCGGCGGGCTTCAAGCATCTCTGGGATTTGAGCCGGAAATTCGCCAAGGATGACGACTGAGCCGGAGCAAAGGCAGGAGGATGACTACGCCCTCCTGCGCCAAGTTGAGCAGTGCAGCCTATTACTGTTTGCGCTGCTCGCGCTGGGCGGCGGCTATGCGTTTGGCAGCCGCTTCGCGCTCTCGGCCTTGCTCGGCGGGGCCGTATCGCTCGGCAGTTTTATTGCGCTGAAACGGACGATGATGCAGTTAATCAGCCGGATCGGTACGCAGAATCCAGCGGCTGGCTTTGCCTTCAAATTTTATCTGCGCCTGCTCGTGCTGGTCGTTTTGCTGGCCGCTGTGGGCATGAACATGCAGCTACATCTGCTGGGTTTGCTTGCAGGACTGTCCACAGTGATGATCAGCGTGATCAGCGTTGTTCTCATCAGGGGCTTGATGGATTTTTCAGGAAAAGGAAAACACGTGAAAGGAGCATAAGGTCATGGAGCATCCAATACTTTTCATCTCGGTGATTCTCGACTGGATCGGGCTGCCGGTGCCGCACGGGCCGATTGGCGCAACATTTCTGGAGAAGCTGACCGCGCCGTATCTGACCTACAGCTGGATGCTGATGGCCTTTCTCTTTGTCGTGCCCAAGCTGACCTTGGGCAAACTGGAGCTGGTGCCCGGCACCGGTCAGAATTTCTGGGAAGCATTGATCGGCGGGCTGATGGATTTCTTCACCGAGCACATGGGCCGTGAGAAAGCGCGGGCGATTTTTCCGGTGCTGGCAACATTCTTCATCTATATCGTTCTGGCCAACATGATCGGCCTGCTGCCCGGCTTCATGTCGCCGACCTCCAGCCTTAACATCACCTTGGCCATGACCATCATTGTCTGGCTCTTTCATCATTATCTCGGCTTCCGTCAGCACGGCTGGCACTATTATAAGCATTTCATGGGGCCTATCCCCCTTATCGCCCCGCTGATGATGCTGCTGGAGCTGATCGCCAACTTCGCCCGCCTGATCTCGCTCTCCATGCGTCTCTTCGGCAACATCATGGCGAAGGAGGTGCTGCTGGGAGTGCTGTTCACGCTTGCCGGGGCCTATTTCGCGCCGCTGCCTATCCTCTGTCTCGGCGTGCTGGTGTCAATCATTCAGGGTGTGGTCTTCGTGCTGCTGTCAGTAATCTACTGCGTCGGCGCAATGGACCACGCCCATTGAGCAAATTTCCGTTCGCGGAGAAGAAGGCCAATCTTTCAACAATTTATTCTGGAGAAATCTGAAATGGACAAAATGCACCTTGCGCTGGTCTGCTTTTCAGCCGCGATGTCAATCGGCGTGACCGGCTTTGCCGCCTGCTTCGGCATGGGACGCGGCGTAGAGAGCGCGTGCAACGGTATCGCCCGCAACCCAGAGGCCAAAGGACCGATCACCACGGCCATGATCCTTGGCTTGGCACTGATTGAGTCGATCGCCATCTACGGTCTGGTCATCGCCTTCATTCTGCTCTTCGCCAACCCGTACAAGGCGGCGCTGATCGGCGGCTGATTCAGCAACTGACGCGCAAGCGCAAAAAAAGGCTGCGGCTTCGGCTGCGGCCTTTTTTATTGCCCTTCGGCTCCGCTCAGGGCACTTGCGCCCGCTGCTCCCTGAGCGGAGCCGAAGGGAGCGGCAGGCGCATATTTTTCTGTTCATTTCCCGGCAGGCTTGTTACACTGAAGCTGTTTTCGACTGCCCGGAGCAGTTCGCTCATTGCCCAGAACATCCCCGCAGCCGCATGTTCCGCACTATTCTCAAAAAACTCTGGAGCGCCTTCGCTGATCTGATTCCGATCATCGCCGTGATCAGCTTTTTCCAGCTGGCGGTGATCCGGCAGCCACTGCCTGACTTGGGCGGCATTCTTTTCGGCGCGCTGCTGGTGGTGATCGGGCTGGCCCTTTTTGTGCAAGGCTTGGAGATGGGCCTTTTTCCCATCGGCGAGACGCTGGCCCATGCCTTGGCCCGCAAAGGCAGTCTCTTCTGGCTGCTGCTTTTCGCCTTCGCCCTTGGCTTCGCCACCACAGTGGCTGAACCGGCCCTGATCGCCGTGGCAGACGAGGCGGCGAAAACCGCCAGCCAAGCCGGGCTGATCGCTGCCGGAGACAAGGCGCGGCAGAATTACGCCTTCGGCCTGCGGCTGTCTGTGGCCTGCTCGGTCGGCCTCGCCATCCTCATCGGCGTGCTGCGCATCCTCCGGGGCTGGCCGATTCATTATCTGATCCTTGGCGGCTATGTGGCGGTGATGCTAATGACCACCATTGCCCCGAAAGAGATCATCGGCATAGCTTACGACTCTGGCGGCGTGACCACCTCGACTATCACCGTGCCTTTAGTGGCCGCGCTCGGCGTGGGCCTCGCCTCGATCATCCGTGGCCGCAATCCCATGCTGGACGGCTTCGGCCTCATCGCACTCGCCTCGCTCATGCCGATGCTTTTCGTCATGGGCTACGGCTTTTTCATGTTCCGATGATCATGAGCTTTCTCGCCGACTTCTTCCGCATCCTGCTGGCCACGCTCCGCGACGTGACCCCGATTCTCGGTCTGATCGTCTTCTTTCAGCTCGTTGTCTTGCGCCAGTCCATCCCGCATTTGCGGCGGCTGATTCTCGGCGGCGTGTACGTGGTGCTGGGGCTGGCCCTGTTCCTGCTTGGCTTGGAGAAGGCTCTTTTTCCCTTGGGCAAGACTATGGCCCTCCAGCTTTCTGATCCAGCCTTTCTCTACGGCTCGGCGCAGGCCGCGCCAGCCGCCGCGCACTGGCTGGACTACCGCTGGATTTACCTTTTCGCCGCCATGACCGGTTTCGCCACCGCCATTGCCGAGCCGTCGCTGATCGCCGTGGCCTACAAGGCCCATGAGGTTTCCGGCGGGGCCATCAGCCAGCTCGGCCTGCGGATCACCGTGGCCGCTGGAGTGGCCTGCGGCATCAGCCTCGGCACATTCCGCATCGTCACCGGCACGCCGCTGCATCTCTACATACTGGCCGGATATGTGCTGGTGATCATTCTCACTGTCTTCGCCCCGAAAAGCATCGTTCCGCTGGCCTATGATTCCGGCGGCGTTTCCACCTCAACCGTGACCGTGCCGCTGGTGGCCGCCCTCGGCCTCGGCCTGGCCTCGGCAGTGCCGGGCCGCAGTCCGGCTTTGGACGGCTTCGGCATGATCGCCTTCGCCTGCCTTTTCCCGATTATCACCGTGCTGGGCTACGCCCTGTTCGGCCAATGGGCGGCAGGCAGAAAAAGAAAACAAATGCTCAGGAAGGAGAGCAGCAATGCGGTTTAAAACCATCATCGCCTCAGTCAAGCCGGACTGCACCGACACGATTGTTGACGCGGCCAAGAGCGCAGGCGCGACCGGCGCGACCATCTTGGCCGGCAGAGGCACCGGCATTCACGAGGCCAAGAGTTTTTTCGGCCTGACTTTGGAGCCGCAGACCGACATCATCCTCTTTCTCATTGAGGAGCATCTGGTCCCGGCCATTCTGGAGGCCATCGCCAAGGCGGGCCAGTTCCACAAGCCAGGCACCGGCATCGCCTTTGTCCTGCCGGTGGAGCAGGTCATCGGCTTAGAAAGCCAGATGAATCTGATCAAGGCTAAAATTCAGGATCAATATTTCTAACAAGGAGCGGGAAAGCATGAGCGCGGGACAGAAACCGGTCATCCGGGCGCGGGACGTGATGCGGGCGAGGCTGCTCACCATCAGCGGCATGGCCACGGTCAAAGAGGCGGCGGACAAGATGCGGGCCGAGCACGTCTCCTGCCTGCTGGTGGAGAAGCGCAACCCGGACGACGCATGGGCCATCGTCACAGTGCGCGACCTGATTCAGGGCGTGATTCTGCCCGGACGGCCTGCGGCGGACGTGAACGTCTTCGAGGTGATGACCAAACCGGTGATCACCGTGCCTGCGGACATGGACATCCGCTACGTGGCCCGGCTCCTCCACAACACCGGCATGGGCCGGGTGCCGGTGGAGGAAAACGGCGAGCTGGTCGGCATGATCTCCCTCTCCTCGCTGATCCTCAACGAGTCGATCTTCGGCTGAACGCGCGGCGGTCAGGCCGCGTTGATCTCTGAAAGCTGGCTGTTCAGCGTCCACAGGTCGTAGAGGTAGCCAAGGAGGAAGAGGCCGCCGGTGAACAGCCAAAGGATGCCGGTCAGCCACTTGCCCATGTACATGCGGTGCCCGCCGAACAGGCCGAGAAAGACCAGCAGCAGCCACGCCGCGTTGTAATCCAGCGGGCCGGGCGTGAAGCGGAGGTCTGCCTCCCGGTCCATGCCGGGGATCAGGAAGAGATCAATGATCCAGCCTATGCCCAGCAGGCCCAAGGTGCAGAACCAGATGGTGCCGGTGATCGGCCTGCCGTAGTAGAAGCGATGCACGCCAAGGAAGCCGAATATCCAGAGGATGTAGCCCATTGACACGCTGTGCGTTCCTGTTTTCACCATGTTCGTTCTCCTTTGAGTTTGTCGTGCAGCGCAGTGATCCGCGCCAATGAAGTTCTGATCCTCTCTGCCGTGATCAAGCCCTGATCCAGCACTTCCTGCACAGCAGACACACCCTCGGCCAAGGCCTCTGGGCTGCGGCTGAGATTGTTGCCGACAATCAGCACGTCTGCCCCGGCCAGCACCGCCCGCCGCACCGCTTCCTTATACCCATACTGCGCAGTGATGGCCTTCATCTGGAGGTCGTCGGTGATGAGCAGCCCGCCGAAACCAAGCCGCTGCCGCAGCAGGGCCGTGACCGCAGGCGAGAGGCTGGCAGGCAGCCCCTCCGGATCCAAGCCCCGATGCACGACATGGGCACTCATCACTACGTCAGCAAGGCCGCTGCGGATGAGCGGGCGGTATGGCTCCAGCTCAATCTCCTGCCAGTCTTCCGTAATGTCGACAAAGCCGAGGTGCGTGTCCCCTTTGGCGCTGCCGTGACCAGGGAAATGCTTGAGGCAGCAGGCCACGCCATGCCGACGGTGCGCCTCGATGAAGGCTTGGCAGCAGGCTGCGGCGCAGGCCGGGTCGTCGCTGAAGCTGCGGCCATAGCGGGCAATGATCGGGCTGTCCGGGTTGAGACGCAGATCCGCGACCGGCGCCAAGTTGAGGTTGATGCCATGCTCTGCGAGCAGTTCGGCCATTGCCGCTGCGGAGGTGGCGCAGCGTTCCGGCCCGCATTTGCCCAGTTCTTCCGCTGTCGGGAAACCGGGAAAGCCGTCCCGCTCCTTCAGGCGCCGCACCTTGCCTCCCTCTTGATCAACAGCGATCAGGAGCGGTGCTGCGGCCAGCTCGCGCAGCTGGGCGGTCAACGCCTTCAGTTCGGCTGAGGAGCTGAAGTTCTTCGTTGTCCCGTCCACGTTGCGGTCAAAGAGGATCACCCCGCCAGGCGGATTCTGCTGCAAGGCGGCGGTCAGCCAGTGGCTGTCGTCAAGAGAGCAGCCGTCAAAGCCGACAAGGAAGAGCTGGGCGAGGTTCATAGAGGCTCCAGAAAAAGAAGCGGCGGCAAGATTGCCGCAAGAAAGGCGGAGGTCAACGGAACGAACACGGAAGAAACGGCAAAGATAAAGCCCGCCAACCAGTTAAGGTTGCGGGCTTTATCGGACAATCGCGAGACCAAGAGCCGCAAACATCCAAGTAAAAGCGCGAAATGAAACAAAAATCCAATCAGCAAGAAATTCATTTTTCCAAAAAGACCCGCTTGTGTACCCGCTTTCTGCAAATCTGTTGAGCAACTTTTCAGTGGTTCATCACAGCGGCGGGGCCGGGTGTTCAGCCGTGAAAGAGAAAGCAGAAGCAGGCTGCCTCCCTTAAACAATAACAGATATGCCCGGTAGTGGCAAGGGGCACCGATAAGCCCCTTCCTTGACGCATGGCCGCCGCGCATATATACAGCAAAGAGGAACGCCATGCAGACGGAAGCACGAAACGCTCCGATCAACATCAGGGCGCGGCAGACACAGCGGGAGCTGATAGACCGGGCCGCCGCTGCCCAGCACAAGAGCCGGTCAGATTTCATTCTTGAGGCGGCCTGCAAGGAGGCGGAAAACGTCCTGCTTGATCAGCGGCTGTTTCTGCTGGATGAGCGGCAGTTCGCCGAATTCTCTGCTGTCCTGCGGCAGGGCATGGCCGGAAACCGGCGGCTCGAAACGCTGCTTTCCCGTCCGGCACCGTGGGAAAAGTGACCGCGCCGGAGCCGCTGGCCGCCTGCCATGAGACCGGCGGCTTTGCCTGCGGTGTTCCGTCCCTTGATGACTGGCTGAGAAAGCAGGCGTTGAAAAATGAGGTATCCGGCGCATCACGCGCCTATGCAGTTTGCGAGAGCGGCAGACGGAATGTGGTCGGCTTTTATGCGCTGGCAACCGGCAGCGTGGCCCGCAAGCAGGCTCCGGGCAGAATCAGCCGCCAGATGCCGGAACCGTGCCAGTGGCTGTTTTGGGCCGTCTGGCGGTTGATGAACGCTGGCATGGCGGCGGCCCTGCTTGTCCATGCGCTGGATGAGCAGGCAAAGGCGTTTTACCTTGGCCACGGCTTCATTGCATCGCCGATTGAGCCGATGACCTTAATGCTGAGTCTGCGGTTCTCAGCAGCGCAGACTGCCGTCAGGATCAGGCACCGCCGAACTGATCCATATTGCAGACCTCCAGAACATATCGTCCCCGTGCCAGCAGAAAATTACGCAGCGCAGCATAAGCTGCGGCATTGGCAACATGCAGTCTGACATCAACAGAAAGGCCGGACAGGACAATATTTCCGCCTTCGGGAGGCACAATGACCGGAGGCCCCATTTCACCGATGTACGGGCCGATTGCCAATGTAATTGTATCGTCAGGCTTCAATATTGCCTTAACGCGGCAGTCCTCAGCTGGCGCATTGTGCTTCACTGCCTGGACAGGACCTGTCGCGTCAGCACCGGCAACAAACATCTCAAGCTGATCAGCCGCGATAAAATTCATGCTTCTCACATGCTCGTATGATCCCTCCCGGATGGTGCCGTTCGAGGTGTATCTGTTCCGGCAGAGGATGGTCTTCTCGACATTCGGAGACGCGGCAGGTGCCTCGCCGAAATCAGCAGTGATGATCACGTTTGACGGGTCATTGAGACCAATCTTGTCCTGCTCGATTTCATTGTCATTGGCATCAACCAAGAAGATTCCTAAATCCTCGTCATCAGCATCAAAACCGAGCGTGGATTCAAGTTGTAAGTGCAACTTTTGCTGAGTTGAGAAAAGAGTGAGTTATGGTAACATGATGGCTCGTGGATTCAAGTTCCAAGTGCAATTTTTTGGCAAGTTCCCAAGAATAGCTTTTTTGGCGTGTTGAAGCCAAGAGAT
>JAABPV010000055.1 GCA_011391865.1 Desulfobulbaceae bacterium
GAATTGAGCCATCATGTTACCATAACTCACTCTTTTCTCAACTCAGCAAAAGTTGCACTTACAACTTGAATCCACGAGGCAAAATGTTCGATCCGGCCCTGCATGGAGCTTGACGAGGATAACAGTATCTACGGCGTTCGAGGCATTCAGGAAGGCCGCAGGCGGCGGGGTGGTCAGTCGAACGCCGTCTCTTCTTTCAAGCTCCGCTGAAATAAGTCCTGCACCGCCGCGCGGCAGGGCTTGTCCGCATAAAGTATTTGGTGGACCTGCTCAAGGATGGGCATCTCCGCCCCGACGCTGGCGGCGAGCCGCCAACAGGACTTGGTGGTCCTCACGCCCTCGGCGACCATCGTCATCTCTGCGAGGGTCTGCGCCAAAGTGAGGCCCTTGCCCAGCTTCAGGCCGACGGTGCGGTTCCTGCTGAGGCTGCCGGTGCATGTCAGCACGAGGTCGCCCAGCCCGCCGAGGCCGGAGAACGTCTCCCGCTTGGCACCCATCGCCACGCCGAGGCGGGTGATCTCCGCCAGGCCACGGGTGATCAGCGCGGCTCTGGCGTTGAGGCCGCAGCCGAGGCCGTCGGATATGCCTGCGGCGATGGCGATCACGTTCTTCATGGCCCCGGAGATCTCCAGGCCTATGATGTCCGTGCTGGTGTAGGCGCGGAAGAACGAGGTGGAGAAGAGCTGCTGCGCCGTCTGGGCGGCTTGCAGCTCGGTAAAGCCGACCGTGACGGCTGTCGGTAGGCCGGATGCCACCTCGTCGGCGAAGCTGGGGCCACTGAGCACGCCGACATGCAGCCTGCCATGCCGATTTTGCTTGGCCAGCTCCGCGTTCATGATCTGGCACATGGTCTGGCCGCTTTCGATCTCAATGCCTTTAACCGCCGAGACCAGCAAAGTGCCGTCCGCCAGTCTCGGAATCAAGGCGGCAAAGACTTCGCGGAAGCCGTGCGAGGGCACAGCCATGACCACGCAGCCGCAGCCAGTCGCGCCGCCGAGGTCGTCCGTCGGCAGCAGCGTCGCAGGCAGGGCCGCGCCGGGCAGATAGCGGCGGTTCTCGCGGTCGCGGCGCAGAGCGGCGATGTGGACACTGTTGCGGCCCCAGAGTGCGACCTGCACGCCCTTGTCCGCCAGCAGCTTGGCCAAGGCGGTACCCCAGCTGCCCGCGCCGATCACTGCTGTTTGCGCAATTGTGTTTGAGTCCATCAGCTCCTCATCGTATGCGGTCTTTTTCGGGGAAAAGAAAAGACCTATGATTTACGCAAAAGCCATATAAATGGCAGTGACTTTGAGACGATAAACCGTCTGCTTGGGTTTCATTGGCAACCTGTTTCAGACGAATCCAGATCAGTATTGCGCAGGTAATTTCAAAATAATAATTATTGACTTTTAAATTTAATGACATATAGTATCTATATGTAGAATATTTAAAATCATATCAAGGAGAAGCTGTGGACAAAACGAGAAGGGTTGAAGGGAAAGTAGCTATTGTAACAGGAGGCGCAGTAGGAATAGGAATGGCAACTTCTTTGGTCTTGGCAAGAGAAGGAGCGATGGTGGCTGTAGTAGATATAAATGACGAAAAAGGCCAAAAGGTGGTAGATAGAATTAAGAAGCTCGGTGGGATTGCAACATACTGGCATGTCGATGTTGCTGATGAAGATAGCGTGAGCAATGCTTTTGCAGATATTGCCCGCGAGTTTGGGTCAATAGATGTCCTTGTCAACAATGCGGGTATCGCCGGGGTGAATCGGCCTACGCATGAGATCAGCAAAGCGGAATGGGATAAAGTCATAGGCGTGAATGTCGGCGGCGTGTTCCTTTGCACTAAACATGCAATTCCGTTTATGCGAAAAGCTGGCGGAGGGAGCATCATAAATATGTCATCCATTTATGGAATAGTCGGTGCTGCGGACCTGCCGCCATATCATGCCTCTAAAGGGGCTGTTCGACTGATGAGCAAAAATGATGCATTATTTTATGCAAAGGAAAACATCAGGGTCAATTCCATACATCCGGGCTTTATTTGGACCCCTCTTGTCGAGGAGCTGGCTGCAAATTCACCGGAAGGAGCTGATGCCTTCAGAAAGCAGCTTGACAGCCGCCATCCTGTTGGTCATGCCGGAGAACCGGATGATGTTGCCTACGGTGTGCTGTACCTTGCATCTGATGAGTCTAAATTTATAACCGGCAGCGAGTTAGTCATAGACGGAGGATACACTGCCCAATAAGCATTTATAGCAAATAATGTGCGCATAGTGCAAGTATAATTTTACCTGAAGGTATGCTGTGAAATGGACAGGTGTTTATCTTGTTGGATATGTTATCTTGATCGGCGGCATTATCGCCGCGCTCTCTAAGTTGGGTGTTCTGGATAGGATCGGCATGACATGGACTTTGATCGGAGTTGTCATTGCTATTGGCCTTGGTGTCATGCTTGCAGTCGCCAGCAGCGGCAGAAAAGAAAATATCACCATCGACCGGGAGTGACTGTATAGGTGACTCGCCATCTTCCACGAGGTGCAGAGCAGATTGGTCATCAACATGGCGATCACGCCCTGACCAGCTCCAGCACAGCGATTTCCGGGTAGCAGTTGAAGCGCACCGGATAAATCGCCCAGCCGATGCCCCGACTGATAAAGAGCTTGGTTTTCGGCGTGTCAATCAGGCCGTTGGAATAGTGTTTGTTCTGCACCGGCAGCACAGGCGGGCCGTAGAACGGCAGCCGCACCTGCCCGCCGTGGGTGTGGCCGCTCATCACCAGTGCCAGCGGTGTCTTGAACGGCGTATCCACAGAATCGGGGTTGTGCGAAAGGAGTATCCGGCAGTCGTTTTCCTCAGTACCCGCAAAGGCCTGGTCGATCTTCAATTGATCTTCCCACAAATCGCCCGCTCCGCCGAGGACGAGCCGCTCTTTGCCGCGCTCAATCACCTTGTGCTGATGGCGGAGATTCTGCCCACTGCGCTCCAGCCAGTAGAGGGAGCGTTCGGTGTCCGCCCAATGATCATGATTGCCTAAAACTGAGAACACGCCCTGCCGCGCTTGTAGCTGCATGAGTATCGGCCAGACCTGATCAATCTCCGCCGTGGTGTTCTTGGCATGAACGTAATCGCCGGTGCAGAAGATAGCATCAGGACGCAGGGCGTTGGTGCGCTCCACCACCTTTTTGATGAAGGCGGAGGAAACCAGCGAGCCGAAATGCAGATCAGTCAGGTGGGCAATGGTGAAGCCGTGAAAGGCGGGCGGCAGATTGGCAAGCGGGATCTGATAGCGGTTGACGAGGACGATGTTGCGTTCGATGAAGACCGTGTAGCTGCCTGCCAGCGCGGCGGCCAAGCCGTAGGCAGCGAGACGGAGCGCGACTCTTCGGCTGATCGCGCTCACTTGCTTTTCAGTGCCTCAATCACCTGTCGCATTTCCCAAGCTCCGGTCAGCTCCAAGAAGATGTCCTCCAGATTCAGCGTCTGATCCGTCTTGCCCGCTTGGCTGCGCAGCTCATCCATCGTGCCGATGACGCGCAGCGTGCCGTTGGTGATGATGGCGATGCGGCGGCAGAGTTCCTCGGCAATCTCAAGAGAATGCGTGGACAGAAAGATCGCCGTGCCCGCCGCCGCTTTCTGCTTGAACAGCTCCTTGACGATGCGGGCGGATTTCGGATCCAGCCCGACCATCGGCTCGTCAATAATCAGCAGCGGCTGTTCGAGCATGAAGGCCGAGGTCATGATCAGCTTCTGGCGCATCCCGTGCGAGTAGCTTTCAATCAGATGATCCTGCCACTTGCTCAGGTCGAAGAGGTCGAGATACTGCGCCGACGCGGCCTTGAACCGTTCTTCCGGCAGGCGGTAGAGGCTGGCGATGAACTTCAGGTATTCGCTGCCGGTGAGCTTCTCGAAAAGCCAAGGCCGGTCAGGGACGTATCCGGTGTCCTGCTTGCAAGCCAGCGGCTGTTCGGCCAGCGACTTGCCGTTGATCATCACCGTGCCGCTGTCCGGCTGGAGCAGCCCAGCGAGTATTTTGATCGTGGTCGTCTTGCCTGCGCCGTTCGGGCCGAGAAAGCCGAAGATCTCCCCGGCCTCCACTTCAAGGCTGATGTTGTTGACCGCAGTGAAGTCGGCGAAGGATTTGCGCAGGTTGGCTATTTGCAGGATGGGCGGCATGGCGTTTGGCGGCGGGGTTGAATATCTTTGGCATATGCTTTCTGAGTGCCGGTCTTGTTTTATCATAACGGCTGCCGCACCCGCCAACAACACCGTTTTCAGAAAAAACAGCTTGATCACTCAAACGGCAAGGCCCGCCGCCCCTGCGCGACGCGAGGCCGACCCGCCCAGTCCGGCAGCACCTTGATCTGCTCATAGATACCTTTGCGGCGCAGGGCGGCCTCTGTTTCTGTAGCAATGTCCGCGCCGATTTCCATGAACAGCCAGCCGCCAGGCCGCAGCAGCGGAGCTGCCTGCGCACAGATCAGCTCAATGATTTCCATGCCGGAAAGCCCGCCGGAGAGGGCCAGATGCGGTTCCCAGTCACGGACCTCTGGCTGCAAGGCAGGAATGTCACCCGCCTTGATATAGGGCGGGTTACTGACGATGAGATCAAAGAGCGGCTTAGGCGGGAAGGCGGCGAGCAGGTCGGCGCAGAGGAGGCGGACGCGGTCTTCCAGCCCGTGGCGGCGTAGATTGGTTTGAGCCACGGCCAGCGCGTCTAAGGAATAATCCGAAGCTGTCACCTCCGCTTCAGGCAGCTCTTTTGCCAGCACCGCCGCAATTACCCCGCTGCCGGTGCAGAGATCCAGTACGCGGCGCGGCGGCTCTTTGTTAGCCAGCGTGGAGAGAACATGCTCTAAGAGGAACTCTGTTTCCGGGCGGGGGATCAGAACAGAAGGGCTGACGAGGAAATCCATGCCCCAGAACTCGCAGCTGCCGATGATGTGCTGAAGCGGCTCGCGCTGACAGCGGCGGGCAAGAAAGACGTGCAGCCGGGTGGCCTGCTCCGGCGGCAGCGTCTCCTGCTGGCGAAGAAAGAGGCCGCTGCGGGACAGACCAAGGCAGTGCCGCAGGAGCAGCTCCGCCTCCAATGCGCTGTCTTCCACCCCGGCCTCGGCAAGGGCGGCGGCGGCATCCTTGAGCAGCTGGCGCATCTTCATAAGAGAACCAAGAATGACAGAAGGATAGCTTCACTCTGCTTCAACGATATCGCCGCCACTCTCGTGCTTCGGCTGGAGGCACGAGAGTGCCTCCGATTTTACCACTATAGTGCCTCGAACGGAGTCACCAGAGTGCCTCGGCTGCGGCCACTCTCCTGACTCGCGTGCTGTCACTCTGGTGACTCGGCTGGAGGCACTCTGGTGCCTGTTCAGCCGGGAATGACGAGAGCGGTTTTCCTCCGGCCAGATGCGCCGCAGGGAAGATCAATCCAAGCCCTTGAGGGCTTCGGTCTGATAATGGGTGATGAGCGGCATGATCACTTCATCCAGCGCGCCGGACACAATCTGATCAATTTTATAGACAGTCAGGCCGATGCGGTGGTCTGTGACCCGGCCTTGCGGGAAATTGTACGTACGGATGCGCTCGCTGCGGTCGCCGCTGCCAATTTGGCCTTTGCGGTCGGCGGAGATTTTGTCGTGCCGATCCTGCTCCATGCTGTCTAAGAGCCGCGCCCGCAGGATTTGCAGGGCCTTGGCTTTGTTCTTGAGCTGCGAACGCTCGTCTTGGCAGGTGACAACCAAGCCGGTGGGCAGATGCGTGATCCGCACCGCTGAGTCGGTGGTGTTGACCGACTGGCCGCCCGCGCCCGATGAGCGGTACACATCAATCTTGAGTTCGTGTGGGGCGATGTTCAGCTCCACCTCCTCCGCTTCCGGCAGAATGGCCACAGTCACCGCCGAGGTGTGGATGCGGCCCTGCGTCTCGGTCTCCGGCACACGCTGCACCCGGTGCGTGCCCGACTCGTGCTTGAGCTTGGAATAAACATGCTGACCGGCAATCAGGGCGATCAGCTCCTTGAAGCCGCCGATGCCGATGGGATTGGAACTCATCACCTCGGTGCGCCAGCCCTGCGTTTCCGCATAACGGGAGTACATGCGAAAAAGGTCGGCGACAAAAAGCGCGGCCTCGTCGCCGCCTGTGCCGGCGCGGATCTCCAAGAAGATGTTCTTCTTGTCGTTCGGGTCTGGCGGCAGGAGCATGATTCTGATTTCCCGCTCCAAGTCCTCCTGCCGCCGGGTCAGCTCGTCCACCTCGGCCCGCGCCAGCTCGGCCAGCTCCGGGTCGTGGTCGGCAGCAGTGCGGAGCAGCTCGCGGCTTTCGGCCAGATTCCGCCCGGCCTTCTCGTAGTCCTCATGCAAAGTGCAGAGCCGGGCTACCCGCGAATGGTCGCGCACCACCTCCTGATACTTCTTCTGATCCTGCACCAGTTCAGGTTCGGAGAGCTGCCGCTCCAAGGCAGAGAGCTTCTCGTGGATGTCGGCAAGGCGGTCAAACATGGAGTTGATTGATTATGAATTGGCAGCCGTGATCAAACCGGAACAGCATTGCGCAGTTATGCCGCTCAAACAGTTCGGTGATGTCGGGGTCGTCAAAGTCTTTTGAATTTTTATTCAGGAAACAGGCGGCAGCCGGTTTGTTCTGCCGGAGATGATGCAAAACCGAGGCGCAGACAACAGCATCCTGCGGCGACAGATCATGCTTGTGCTGATACTGGGCTGAACTGCGCAGTATATCCGCAGTCAAGGGGATCAGTTCGGCTATTTGCAGCAGGTCGGAATGTGCCTTCTCCAGCCTGTCCGCCTCTTCTTCTGTGCTGCGCACCAAGATATGGCTCAGAGGATGGATGTGCAGGATGTCCGCCGCGTAAGAATCTGTCCTTGCAAGCTGATTCAGCTCTGCGTCAAGGAGTGTTTTCAACCTTCTGCGCTCCCGATGCCTTCTGATCAATGTCTCGTAGGGTTCAACAAGGCTGTACGCAGGCAGAATCAGTTTGATTCTGCCCTCGTTGCTGAGGGCGACAATCTGCTCGCATGAACGGCTTTGCTCCTGCCGGAAGACGAGTTCCAGCACAAAATTGGTTTCCGCATAGATATTCACAGCGGAACCTCATACAGCAGCCTGCCTCCGCTGATGGCATCTGACAGACCGCTGTCTTTGAGCCACGCGCTGTCTGGTTTTTGATCTGGAGAAAAACTGCGCTGAAGCAGAGAATTAAGCCAAGCGGCAACAGCGAGTTCAAAACGCTGCGGACTGATCTCTTCTTCCAAGAGACTGCCCTCCTTGGCTTCAATATAGGGCTTCAGTAGTTGCACCGCATCAATTTCAAACGCAGGAGCAAGGAGTTCTGGAGACAGCCTGCCGCTTTCGTTCCAGAGGTAAAATCGGTCTGGCAGGGCAATCATAAAGAATTTCGCCGCTGGCCACCTGCCATGCGCAAGCATGTTGCGCCGCCATTTGGCTGCCCATTCAGCGGTAACACCAGTCTTGTTTTTGAGTTCCGTTATCAGTGCTATCTGCCCGTCACGGTCATACACCACAAGATCAGCCCGCATCAGCCCGTTTCTCCCTTTTGGCAATCAATCATATTGGCCAAACCGCCATGCGGCGGCTTGGCCAGCTTACGCCTGCTTCTCGAAGTGCTTGGCGTATTTCTTCTTGAACTTCTCAATCCGGCCTGCGGTGTCGATCAGCTTCTGCTTGCCGGTGAAGAAGGGATGGCAGGCGGCGCAAATCTCGACGTGGAGAGATTCTTTGATGGAACCGAGGGCGACTTCGTTGCCGCAGGCGCACTTGGCGGTGATCTTGTGATATTTGGGATGAATGTCCGGTTTCATGGTCTTTCGAGCCTCCGAATAATGCCGCGCAGGGCGGCGGGCAAAAGTAGCTGTTGACAGAATGGGCAATTATACCCGTTCCGCCCTGTTTGAAAAGCAAAAACTGGCGCAGGCCGCTGCCTCAGCTGTTCATGGAGCCGAAAAACTCGGCGTTGGTCTTGGTGTGCTTGATCTTGTCCATGAGGAATTCCATCGCATCCGCCGGGTTCATCGAGGCCAGCAGCTTGCGCAGGATCCACATCCGGTTCAGGTCGCCTTCGGACAGGAGCAGGTCTTCCTTGCGGGTGCCGGACTTCTGGATGTTGATCGAGGGATAGATGCGGCGGTCGGAGAGCTTGCGGTCCAGCACAATCTCCATGTTGCCGGTGCCTTTGAACTCCTCGAAAATCACATCGTCCATCTTGCTGCCGGTCTCAATCAGGGCGGTGGCGAGGATGGTCAAGCTGCCGCCTTCCTCGATGTTCCGCGCCGAGCCAAAGAAGCGCTTGGGCCGGTGCAGGGCGTTGGCTTCCACACCGCCGGAGAGAATCTTGCCCGAAGCCGGGGTGACGGTGTTGTAGGCGCGGGCCAGACGGGTGATGGAGTCCAAAAGAATGACGACATCCTTGCGGTGCTCGACGAGGCGGCGGGCCTTTTCAATCACCATCTCTGCCACTTGAATGTGACGCTGCGGCGGCTCGTCAAAGGTCGAGCTGACCACCTCAGCCTCCACGCCGCGTTGCATGTCCGTGACCTCCTCAGGCCGCTCGTCAATCAGCAGGACGATGAGGATGATCTCCGGGTGATTCTTGACAATCGAGCGGGCGATCTGCTGCATGAGCACGGTCTTGCCGGTGCGCGGCGGGGCGACGATCAGGCCGCGCTGGCCCTTGCCCAGCGGCGAGACGACATTCATGATCCGGGTCGAGTAGTTGTCCGGCTCAGACTCCAGATTGATCGGCTCGTCCGGGTGCAGCGGGGTCAGATTGACGAACAGAGTCTTGTCGTTGCACTTCTCAGGCGGATCGTGGTTGACGCTGTCCACCTTGAGCAGAGCGAAGTAGCGCTCGTTCTCTTTCGGCGCACGCACCTCGCCTTCAATGGTGTCGCCGGTGCTCAGGTTCAGCCGCCGGATCTGCGAGGGGGAAACGTAGATGTCATCCGGGCCAGGCAGGTAGTTGTAGTCCGGTGCCCGCAGGAAGCCGAAGCCGTCTTGCAGCACCTCCAGAACCCCGCTGCCCCGCAGCTTGCCGTCTTCGTCGGACTGCGATTTGAGGATGGCAAAGATCAGGTCCTGCTTGCGCATGGAGCTGTAGCCTTCAATCTTCAAATCGGCGGCCAAAGCGACCAGCTCTTTGATTTTTTTGTGCTTCAAATCATTGGGATTGATCATCAGGGGTTCCTTCCTCCTCAATGGGCAGGTGCGGTGAACAAGAAAAGAGTCCGGCAGCAGGGCCGGAACGAACAGTCAGCAGGTGATGGATATGGAACGGCAAGGAATGGCAAAAAAATCGTCAGGAAGACGGTTTAAGAATGCGGCTGTTTACAATCGGCTTGGCGGAATAAAAATGAAAGATTGACCCGGCAGGCGGCAGTCGGTGCTGCTGTGTTGCAGAACGGAATAAACAGAACGACAGGAATTGAACTGCTGCTGAACTTTATTGTTTTGGCAGGCCGCTGTCAAGATTTTTTCCCGGCAGCGGCGGAAAAAAACTGCGGCGGTGTCCGAGGGGAAGGATCGCCGCACTGTTTTATGCGGATTCAGCGAACAGCGGGGCAGGTTCTTCTTTTTCCGCAGAAATCACAGACAAATGCGCCGACAGAAAACTGGCCCGCTCATCCCTTTTCTTTGATAAAGCCGCCGCTTCGTGCTACAATCCTTTTTCAGACGGCTGCTGCGTCAAAGCAGTCAGCCGCGCAGGAAAATCTTATCACAACAAGGAACTGCCGCCGCAGGGCGGATCCACATATGAGCAGCAGCCAGCAGATCAGAATCAATCAGCGCATCCGGCTTGAACGGCAGCAGTCGTGGGAGGAGAGCTTCCATGTCTTTGATGAGGAGTCGGCCTTGGCCGTAGAAATGGCTTTAGCCGCAGGCAGGCCCCTGCTAGTGCGGGGCGAACCGGGCAGCGGCAAGAGCCAGCTCGCCCGCGCCGCCGCGCAGGAGCTGAACCGCCGCTTCCTTAGCGAGGTGATCACCGCCTCGACCGAGCCGCAGAGCCTGCTCTGGCATTACGACCCGGTGTCCCGCTTCCACGAGGCCCAGATGCTGGCGGCGGAAGCGGCGGCGCAGGCTCTTCGCCAAGATGAGGGGGAGGATGAAGAAGACGAGCCTCCTGCCCTTGAGCCGCAGCTGCTTGCCCCGCCGGACGCGGCGGCCAGCCGGAGAAAGGCCGCCCGCTATCGCTATAAGAAGAAAAAAGCCTTGCAGCAGAAACGCCAGCAGCTCTTCCGGGCGATCAGTGCCGGGGCGGGGCGCAGCTTTCTTGCCGGGCAGGAGATCGGCGACCTCCATCCGGGCCGCAGCATCAGTCCTGGCCTGCTCTGGTGGGCGGTGGACTGCCTGTCCGCCCGGCAGCAGCTCGAACGCTGCCGCTGGCCTTTCTATCAGCCCGGTTTCGCTTTGGACGACGCGGCGGCAGCGGCCCGGCAGGGCTTTGTCCTCCTGCTTGACGAAATAGACAAGGCGGACGCGGCCCTGCCCAACGCCCTGCTGGAGGTTTTGGGCAACGGCGGCTTTCATGCGCCGCTGCTCAATCAGACCGTGCGCACCCCGTCCGGCCTGCCCAAGCCCTTGGTGATCATCACCACCAACGAGGAGCGCGAGCTGCCACCCGCCTTTGTCCGCCGCTGCCTTGTCCTCCACCTGCGCGTGGACGACGAGCAGTCCCTGCGCGGCTGGTGGAACCGGCAGCCCGGCCAGCGTGCCGAGTCGTTCAGCCCGGAGCGCGCCTTTGTCAAGTGGCTGGCCGAGCGCGGCGAGACGCATTTCGCCGGAGCCTTCACCGCCAAGGTCAGAGAACGGGCTGCCGAGCTGCTGGCCCGTGACCGCCGCGAGGCCCGCCAAGCCGGGCTGATCAGGCCGGGGCAAGCGGAATACCTTGACCTGCTCCGCGCTCTGCGGCAGATGGCGGCGGAGGCCGACGAGCAGCGGCAGCTCGCGCTCTTGGAGCAGATCAGCCCCTTTGTGCTGGTGAAAGACGCGCAGGAATGAGCAGGCCGCAGACCGTCAGCCGGGCCGACCTGCTCCGCCTACTGGCCAGCCAGCCGGACGCGCCATTGGCCGCTGCCGCCCGGCTGGCTGGGTATCAGCCTGAAGCGGCCCCGTTCGGTGCCGCACTGCTGGATGCAGAAGCGGAGGCAGGCTATGAGACCGCGCCCGCAGACCGCAAGGCCCTTTTCCCGGCAGAGCAGTTCTGGCACTTGCGCCGCCGCGAGCCGCTTCAGGCAGCCGCCGGGCGCAGTCTGCCCGGCAGGCTGCGGCAGTTCCGGCCTTTGCGGGCCAAGGAGCTGCGCCTGACAGTAAGTTCCTCTCTGCCAAGACAGCGGCCTGATCCTGCCGCGCTGACCGAGGCCGCCGCCCAGTTCCGCCCGCTGCCCCGCCGCCCTGCGCAAGCGGAGACCAGCCCGCCGCCGCAGACCACGCCTGCCGCCTTAGCCTTGCAGCTGCTCCGCGCCGGACAGCAGCCCGCTTGGCTGGAGCCGTTCTTCCTCCGCTTTCTCCGCACATGGTTTGAGCGGCAGAAAGATGCCGACCTCATCCGTTTTGCCCGGCAAGCACTGGAGCTGCTGCCGCCGGGCAGGCAGCAGGACTGGCAGGGCTGCCTCTACGGCATCGCGCACCGGGACGCGCTCCGCCAAGGCGCGGCAATTCCGCCGCAGTTCCAGCCCGAAGCCGTGCTGGCCGCCGCTGCGGAGCCGCTGCCGCCCTCGCCGTGGCTGCTGATTCAGGAAGGTGAGGCGATGTTCCTGCTCAACAGCCCTGAAAGCGGCATCTGCCTGCTCAAAGGCAGCCGCATCGCCGCGCTGGAGCTGACCACAGATCTGCTGCTCCTCCGCCGTGAGGACGGACGGGCTGAGACCGTGCCGGTGCGGAGCGGGCAGCCGCTCTGCATCCTGCGCGGTGCGGAACGCTTCAGCCTCCAGACTGCGGCGGAAGTCCTGCATATCCACGCCTGCGTCCGTCCGTCTTGGGCCGCGCTGATCGGCAGGAACAGCCGGGAGTTGTTCGCCGAACTCCCTTGGCTGGGCCGCAGTCATCGGCTCTACTGGCAGGCTCCGGCCCGCAGCGGCGAAGGCCGCTGGGCCAGCTGCCACGGCCCAGCAGACACCGACCACTTTGGCCTCAGTGCCTACATCGGCTTCTATGGCCGGGTGATGCAGCGGTTCCGCTGGCTGGAGCCGGGCCGCTTCCTGATGGGTTCGCCGCTGGACGAGCCGGAGCGCGAGACCTGGGGCAGGGAGACGCAGCACGAAGTCTGCCTGAGCAAAGGCTTCTGGCTGGCGGACACTGCTGTCACGCAGGAGCTGTGGCACTTTGTCATGCGCGGCAATCCGTCCAAATTCCAAGGCCGCGAGCTGCCTGCGGACAACGTCAGCTGGGAGGCCGCGCAGCACTTCCTCCAGCGGCTGAACGCGATGGTGCCCGGCCTCAACGCCCGCCTGCCGACTGAGGCGGAGTGGGAATACGCCTGCCGGGCAGGCAGCGGCAGGCCGTTCTCCTTTGGCAGCCAGATAACGCCGGAGCAGGCCAACTGCAACGGGGCCTTTCCCTACCACAACAGCACCAAGGGCGAGTTCCGCCGCCGCACTGTGCCGGTGCAGAGCCTGCCGCCCAACGCTTGGGGCTTTTACGAGATGCACGGCAATGTCTGGGAATGGTGCCAGGACTGGTGGCAGGAGGACTTGGGCTGCGACGCGGCCTTGGATCCGCAGGGGCCTGACTGCGGGGGGTTCCGGGCAGCGCGGGGCGGATCCTGGTTTCTCGGCGGCAAGGCGGCACGCTCGGCGGCACGGGGCCGCTTCGCCCCGGATTTCCGCAATGACCGCATCGGCTTCCGCATTGCCCGTGATCACGAGCTGCCTCTTCTGGCGCAGAAAGCTGCTGCGCCTGTGGCGGAAGACCTGCCGCCTCTGCCGCGCCCCTCCTTGCTCCGCCGGATATTCAGCAGACCTCTTGCATAACGCAGCATGTGTGCGATGCAGGGCGAGCTTTTGCCCCACCTCTGTTGCGCGCACCAAAAGCAACGTGCTCAAGCAGCACGTGTCAGGAGCTTTGCATTTTCTCTCAAGCACACGTTGTGAATCGTCGCAGCATGCTGCGGCGGAATTGGCCGCAGCATGCTGGGACGATGAGGGTCAGCAGGTTGGGGCACTATGCCCCAGCTTGCTGCGGCAGGTGGAGCCAGCCTGCTGCGGCACTTCGTCCCAGCCTGCTGGGACGCTTGGCCCCAGCAGGCTGGCTCCAGTTGCCGTCTCTGGCGCAGAGAGAATCGACCGCATTGACAGGCAATCCCGCAGGGCTTATACAAGAATAGTAGCAGAAAATGACCACCATGCTCCGTTCCGCCGCCTCACCCGCTCCCTTTCCGCCGCCTTGGGCCTCCAGCTGGGGCGAGGATGCCTGCGGCCTTTGGCTGACGGTCAGCCTGCGCGGCATCCGCCAGCTCTTCCGCTGGATCAAGCCGGGCCGCTTTCTCATGGGCGCGCCGGAGGAGGAGAGCGAGGGCTATTTCCTGCCGGGCAAGGAGACGCGGCACGAGGTACGCCTGAGTAAGGGCTTCTGGCTGGCGGAAACTGCGGTGACGCAGGAGCTGTGGCAGGCGGTGATGCAGGCCAATCCCAGCGGCTTCATCGGGCCGCAGCATCCGGTTGAGCGGGTAAGCTGGGACATGGCGCAGCAGTTCCTCTGGCAGCTAAACGCCCTCATCCCCGGCCTCAACGCCCGCCTGCCGACCGAGGCAGAGTGGGAATGCGCCTGCCGGGCAGGCAGCAGCGGGCCGTTCTCCTTCGGCGAGGAAATCACGCCGGAGCAGGTGAACTACAATCCCAGCGACGAGATCGGCGAGAAGCTCTGCCGCCGCCGCACCGTGCCGGTGAAGAGCCTGCCCGCCAACGCCTGGGGTCTGCATGAGATGCACGGCAACATCTGGGAATGGTGCCAGGACGGGTGGCAGGAGGACTTAGGCGGCGAGGCGGTGCTCGATCCGCAGGGCGCGGCGACTACAGGCGTGCTGCGGGTGGTGAAGGGCGGCTCCTGGGTCTGCGAGGCCGGATACGTCCGCGCCGCCAGCCGCGACCGCTGTTGCCCTGACTACAGCGGCGGCAGCATAGGTCTGCGGCTGGCGGTCTAACGGCGGTGGTTTTCTATAGAATTTATTACTATTGCTGGTGCGCCAAGCAGGATTCGAACCTGCGACCTACGGCTTATAGCCGTAGCACAATAAATTGACTATAAGCATGGTTGCTGAAAAATCTCATCTGTCGAACAGCCAAGTTTTC
>JAABPV010000056.1 GCA_011391865.1 Desulfobulbaceae bacterium
GTTGACGACGGCGGCTCTGTCGACATGGGCGGACAGGAAGTTATTGTTGACGACGGCGGCTCTGTCGACATGGGCGGACAGGAAGTTATTGTTGACGACAGCGGCTCTGTCGACATGGGCGGACAGGAAGTTATTGTTGACGACGGCGGGGAAGTAATCGTTGATGAGACTTCTGGTTCCTCCGTTGAGACTGGCAGCACGGAAGTTGTTGTCGAAGAAGGCAGCTCGGTTGTTGAAGAAGGTGCGCCGGTTGTTATTGAGTAACTGACGGCGGACTGCGCGGAGGGGTTCCTGAGAAGGAGTCCCTCCACCGCTGCTGATTATTGCTCCTCCCTCCCATAGCCGCACTTAGCTCAGTTTCTCCCTGCGTCGTTCTTGCGTTACCTCCCCTCTTTGTGCTACAGTTTCTTTTTCTGCCGATATCCGTCAAATCAATTTTTCAGGACATGCCATGCTGCCGCACGCCGCCTGCGCCGCCGAACTGATCAGCTTTCTTCGCTCCTCGCCCACTGCTTTTCATGCCGCCGCCGCCGCCGCCGCCCTGCTGGCCGAGCAGGGCTTTGTCCGGCTTGACGAGCAGGCGGCTTGGGGCCGTCTGCCAGCGGGCAAATATTTTGTCCTCCGCAACGAATCCAGCCTGCTCGGCTTCACATGGAACGGCAGCGGCTCGTTCCGGCTCATCGGTGCGCACACCGACAGCCCCGGCCTCAAGCTGAAGCCGAAGCCGCTGCGGCGCGAGCAGGGCTGCCTCCAGCTTGGCGTGGAAATTTACGGCGGCGCGCTGCTCCGGCCTTGGTTTGACCGCGAGCTGTCCGTAGCCGGGCGTGTGGCTTGGCAGGACAAAAACGGTGGTCTCCGCTCGGCCCTGCTTGATTTCCAGCGGCCTGTAGCAATCATCCCCAGCCTCGCCATCCATCTTAACCGCGAAGCCAACAAGCAGCAGGAGATCAACGCCCAGACTGACATGGTGCCGCTGATCGGCCTTGCCACCGAGACCGCCGCTGACTTTCAAGACCTGCTGCGCGAGGAGCTGCGCCGCTGCTGTCCTGACGCTGAACCTGCTGGAATCATTGACCACGAGCTGTTCCTCTATGATCCTGCCCCGCCCGCGCTGACCGGCCTGAAAGGCGACTTCATCACCGGAGCGCGTTTGGACAATCTCGTCTCCTGCTTCGCCGCCGTGCAGGCCCTGCGCAGCGCGGACAGCGGCTTGAACTGCCTGATTGTCCTCAATGATCATGAAGAGGTCGGCAGCGTCTCCGCCGCCGGGGCGCAGGGGCCGTTCCTACGCGATGTGCTGGAGCGGCTGCTGCCTGAGGCTGAAGCGCGGCAGGCGGCCCTGCGCGGCTCGTTTTTCATCTCTGCTGACAACGCCCACGCTGTTCATCCCAACTTTGCGGCCAAGCATGACGCGCTGCATCTGCCGCAGCTCGGCAAGGGGCCGGTGATCAAATTCAACGCCAACCAGCGCTACGCCACCACCGCCGCTTCCGCCGCCCGCTTCCGCCAGCTCTGCGCTGAAGCCGGAGTTCCGGCGCAGGACTTTGTCTCACGCAGCGACATGGGCTGCGGCTCGACCATTGGCCCGCTGACCGCCGCAGGCATCGGCGTGGACACCGTTGATGTCGGCATCCCCTCGCTGGCCATGCACTCCATCCGTGAAACCGCCGCCAGCATTGACTGCTGGCATCTTTGCCGCGCCCTGAGCCATTTTTTCTCCCTTGGATAACCTGACACTCTGTGGCAGGAAAAATAAAGGGCAGAGAAAACAGCATGTTCAAGCGCAATGCGCAGATGCGCCTGCGTGCGCTGTTGACAGGTGCCACAATTTGGTGTAGAAGCATTCCCTTGGCTGTTTGAACAGATGCTGAAACGATGCGATTCACCGGCGCAGCAGGCCGGTTGGGGAACCTTTTAAATTCAAGGAGAGGTATCATGGCTTTTTCGAGGAGAAATTTTCTCAAATACGCCGCCATGTCCGCTGGAGGCGCGGCAATCGTCGACACGCCGTTCTTTTCGGCGCGCGCCAGAGCCGAGGCTGAGGGCGGCACTGCCCGCTATGTGCCGACGAGCTGCGAGATGTGCTTCTGGAAGTGCGGCGTGATCGCCAAAGTGCAGAAGAACAAAGACGGCGTGGACGAGGTGGTGAAACTGGAGGGCAATCCGCTCCATCCGCAGAGCTTGGGCAAGCTCTGCGCGCGCGGTCAGGCAGGTATCGGGCAGCTCTACGACCCGGACCGCCTGAAAAGGCCGATGATCCGCACCGGCGAGCGCGGCGACGGCAAATACAAAGAGGTGAGCTGGGAAGAGGCCCTCAGCTACACAGCGGAGAATCTGAAGAAGATCATAGAGAAGCACGGGCCGCACTCGATTGCCATGTTTTCACACGGCTCTCCCGGCGACTACTTCACCAACCTGCTCTCGGCACTCGGCTCAGGCAACATCTCCTTCCCCTCCTTCTCACAGTGCAAGGGCATCCGCGACGCGACGTGGGAGCTGACCTTCGGCCACAAGCCCGCCACCAGCTGCGAGCGGGTGGACATGCGCAACAGCCGGGTCATCGTCCTCTTCGGCACGCATCTGGGCGAGAACATGCACAACTCCCAGAATCAGGAGTTCTCGCAGGCTGTGGGCAACGGGGCCAAGATCATCTGCGTGGATCCCCGTTACTCCACCGCCGCGTCCAAAGCCTCGATGTGGCTGCCGATCAAGCCGGGCACAGACACCGCCCTGCTGCTGACGTGGATCAACATCCTGATCAGCGAGGACCTGTACGACAAAGCCTACATTGAGCAGTACGCGACCGGCTTTGACCAGCTCAAAGAGGCGGTCAAAGAATACACACCGGAGTGGTGCGCCAAAGAGACCGACCTGCCGGAGGCCAACATTGTCGAAGCCGCACGGGAGCTAGGTCGCTACGCCCCCAGCGTCATGATTCATCCAGGCCGTCATGTTTCCTGGTACGGCAACGACACCCAGCGGGTGCGGGCGATGGCCATCATCAATGCCCTGCTCGGCAGCTGGGGCCGCAAAGGCGGTCTTTATCTGCCGCCCAAGGGCAAATTCCCGAGCTACAACGACGGTGCGCCTGAGTATCCTATTCCCGATGAAGACCCGGTGATCAAAGGCAACTATCCCTTTGCCGGCGGCGAGGGCCTGACCCAGGTTGTACGGGATGTGACCATCACCAGCGATCCGTATCCGATCAAGGCTTGGATCATCGCCGGAACCGACCTCCTCAAGGCGTTGCCCGCGCCCGCCCGCACCCGCGAGGCCATCAGCAAGCTGGATTTCATGATCGCTGTCGACATTATGCCTGCCGAGACCGTGATGATGGCCGATGTCATCCTGCCGGAATGCACTTACTTGGAGCGCCATGACGGCCTCTTCAAGATAGAGACCCGTGAATCAGGCGTGTCGCTCCGGCAGCCTGCGATTGAACCCATGTATGACACCAAGCCTGCATGGTGGATAGCCAGCGAGCTGTGCAAGAAGATGGGCTTGGATGACTACGCGGTGAAGGATAGCTGGGAAGAGCGGATGAAACGCCAGGCCAAGGCGTGGAATGTTAGCTGGGAGACGCTGGCTGACAAAGGCTACGTCAGCATCCCAGACAGCGCGGCCCCGTACATCACCCCAGAGAACCAACCCGTGTTCAAGACTCCCTCAGGCAAGATCGAGCTGTACAGCTCCAAGCTGGAGGAGAAGCACTTTGATCCCATCCCCAAATACGAGCCGACCGAGCAGCCGGGTGAGGGCATGTACCGCCTTGTCTATGGCCGCAGCCCAGTGCATACCTTCAGCCGCACAATAAACACGCCGTTCCTCTGGGAACTGATGAAGGAGAACGAGCTGTGGCTGAACAAGAAGGAGGCGGACCGTCTGGGAGTCAAGCATGGCCAACGGGTGCGGCTGGAGAACCAAGACAAGGTGGTCAGCGCGCCGATGCTGGTGAAGGCGACCGAGCGCATCCGCCGCGACTGCGTCTATATGGTACACGGGTTCGGCCACAACTCGCCCCGCTTGAGCAAGGCGCACCACAGCGGTGTGGACGACCAAGAGCTTATCACTCATTACAAAGTGGATCCCATTTGCGGCGGAACCGGAATGCGGGTTAACTTCGTCAAGATCATTAAGGAGGCCTGATAAATGCCCAGATACGTCATGGTCATTGACCAGTCGCGCTGCATCGGCTGCATGGCCTGTGTAGCCGCCTGCAAGCGAGAGAACAATGTACCGATGGAGCACTTCCGCACTCGCGTGGTGGAAATGGTGCGGGGTGAGTTCCCGCAGCTGAGGACCGAAATGCGCTCCGAGCTGTGCAACCACTGCGACCACGCTCCCTGTGTCAGCATCTGCCCCACCGGTGCCTCGCACAAGCAGAAGGACGGCACCGTGCAGATCAACCGCAAGAAATGCGTGGGTTGCAAAGCCTGCATCGCCGCCTGTCCCTACGATGTGCGCTACATCCATCCTGAGCACGGATGGGCGGATAAGTGCTCCTTCTGTCAGCACCGTCTCAAGGAGGGCAAGGAGCCTGCTTGTGTGGCCACATGCATCGGTCGATCACGGATGTTTGGGGATCTTGACGACCCGAATAGCGAGGTCAGTCATCTCCTCAGGGAGAACAGCTGGCGCGTACTGAAGCCAGAGGTCGGCACGCAGCCGCACGTCTATTACATCAACCAGTTTCCCCGGAAGAGCTGAGGAGGAGAGCGATCATGGAACTAAGCATTACTGGCGCCAACGCCATCACCTATCCCGTCATGCACGTCTGGGACTGGCGGGTGGCTGTCTACCTCTTTCTTGGCGGCATGTCTGGCGGCTTGATGAGCATGAGCGCCATCAACTACATCAGGTCGAAGAAAGGGCCTGTTGATAGCGCTTGCTCATGGCAGATTCCGGTCATGGCACCTATTATTCTGGCCATCGGCCTCTTCTTTCTCAACCTCGATCTTTCCCGGCCATTCCACGCCTTCTGGTTCTACTTGGCGTTCAAGCCGGTCTCCCCTATGAGCTGGGGCGCATGGCTCGTGCTCGCCATCTTCCCGCTGATGATTCTTTACGCCTTATCCGCGCTTCCTAATGCGGTGAAAGCCAAGATAAAGCACGCGGGCCTGCGCGGCTTTGCGGACAAGATGCAGCCGCATTTGCTCAAGCTGGCCAAGGCCAATTTCTTGGCAGGCATACTCTTGGCCATTTACACCGGCATCCTTCTCAGCAGCCTTGTCGCACGGCCCCTGTGGAACTCCGCCATTCTGCCGATACTCTTCCTGTGCAGCGGTATGAGCGCAGGCGCGGCTGTTATGATTATGGTGGCTAAGACAAAGGAGACCAAGCTCTTCTTCACCAAGGTTGACATTTGGTTGATCATTGCCGAGTTGACCATCCTGCTGCTCTTCTTCTACGGCCATTACACCGGGGATGCTGCACACCGGCAAGCGATCATGCCTTTCTTCAGCACATCGCACGACTTCTTCCCCTACTTCCTCAGTATCGTTATCATCGGCGTGGCCTTGCCGCTGGCAATCGTGCTGAAGTTTCTCGAAGTCACCGGCGAGCACACCGACGAGCTGACTGCCTCCGGGCTGATGCTGATGAATGCCAGTGCTGTGCTGGTGCTGATCGGGAGCGCGATCATCCGCTTTGCGATGGTGTACGCGGGCCAGCTCTCTGGCTACGGCGGCTACATGTAAGACCGCTTCTCTGAGCCGCGCAAGCGCGCATGAGCCGCTGAACCGCCAAGGTTCAGCGGCTTTTTCTTTGCCCGGATGTCTGCCGAAGACAGCCGGGTATCTTCCTCTGAGGTACTCCCGTATCTTTCTCTCGGATACCCTCGTATCTTCATCACGCCTCCTTCCGTGCTGCCGTCCCTTGTAGGGGCAGTTCATGAACTACCCCTACACAAGGCCGTCCTGTTGACAATTCCCTTGACAAAGGCACGGCTCCGCAGCATTATGCGTATAATGCGCCACCGCATTACATTCTATCCCTTTCCCTTACCACAGGAGAACGATCATGGCTGGCATTCAATGGAGACCCGAAGTAAACGCCCTCACCACGCCCAAGTCGTGCAGGATTCACTATGTGCCAAGAAACGTGATTGGTTACGACGAGCTTGCCGCGCAGATCAGCGCGGCTAATCCCAATTACAGCGAGGCCTTGGTCAGGTCGGTGATGGAGGCGATGACCGAAGCGATCAAGGCGAATCTCTTGCAGGGCAACCAAGTGACCTTGAACAATGGCTTTACCTATCGCATTGCCTTCACAGGTAAGCTGGCGCAGCCCACAGACCAACTGCCTACCGATGAAGATCTGCTGCAAGTACGCATCTACGCATCCCAGCCTTTCGTACTCGATATCCGGCAGCAGGCGCAGTACGAACGCCTGCCAATGGCGCAGAAAGTCCCAGTGATCTCGGCGGCGGAAGACACGGGCACCGGCCTCAACAACGTCCTCAATCCAGACGGCGTGCTGCGCTTGAGCGGCAACAATTTGTCCTTTGATACTGCTGACAGTGAAAGCGGCTGTGTCATCGAAGGCACCCGGAGTGGCAGAACCAAGCAAAGCCAGTTTGGCATGATCTCCAACGCTGCCGTGCTGATAGTTCCCAACATTCCTGCGCAAAGCAATCCTTGGAACAATGAGTACACCCTCACACTCAGCACCCGCTACACCGAGCGCGGCAGCTTGCGTTCCTCGGTCTTTAGCGAGCGGCTGCGCACGCCGCTGGCAGTGGTGCCGGGCAACAGCGCGAGCAACGGCATCCTCACTGGCCGGGCGAATAATCCGCATGTCCGCGTGAGCGCAGCATCCATCAGCGGCAGCACCGCGCGAACGCGCATTCAGGTGATTCTCAACCGGCAGAGCGGCAGTTTATCCTTTAGTCTCTTGGATATGGAGAAGAACGGCAAGGTGGGAACTGCGGTGACAATGACCGGCAACGGGGCCTGCGCCCTCACGGGCTACAGCGGCTCGCCAGTCAGCAGTGTGAACATAATGATAGAGAACTTCCAGGGCCTGAGCGACCTGCTTTTGAACGACTACTCCGACCGCTTAGTGGACATCTTGGACATCACGCCGGGCAGCTGAGGCTGCCAGCTCTTCCGGCGTATTAACATTGCGCCACGAGCCGCGCAGCTGCGCCGGAGGCTGCGCCCGGCAAACGCCCTCGTGCTCGGCTAGCCTGTGCAGGCGCGGCGGGCCAGAAGCGGCAATATCTTCCAGCAGGGCACGGCAGCTGCTGTCATACCAAGCAAGGAGCGGCTCCAGCCGTCCTCCCGCGTCAAGGTCAGGCAGCACAGCCCGGCAGCCGGGCCTGCGCTGCTCCAGCAGCCAGCGCAGGCATTCGGGCTGCGCGTCCGGCAGATCACAGGCCATCACCAGCCAAGATACCTCCGGTTGCCAGCGCATCACAGCCAAGATGCCGGCCAGCGGCCCAGCCAGTCCCGGCGCATCAGGCACACGCGGCAGTCCGGCTAAAGAAGGAGGGATCAGGCCAGCTCCTGAGAGCGTGACCTGAGCAACGAAAGGCGCGAGGGTCTCTGCCGCCTGCTCCAGCCACGTCCGCCCGCCTTGCGGCAAGAGATGCTTGGGCCTGCCCATGCGGCTGCTCTTGCCGCCAATCAGCAGGCAAGCCCAGACTGGGCGGATGCGTCCTTCCTCAGCGTTCCGCTGCGTCATGCTGTGCTTTTCAGGACAAGGGAGTGCGGCTGCGCGTTTTTCTGCCGAAGACATCCAAGAGGATAAAGGCGGGCAGATAGAGCAGGCCGAGATAGAGGAAGTAGTAGTAGCGCCAGTTGAAGATGCGGAGATAGACCAAGGGCAGTGCCCCGGCAAGCAGGACTACGCTCAGGACGGCGCTGTTCGGCAGCCAGTAGAAGAGGAGCGGCAACAGCGGCAGTATGGCCAGCAGCCAGACAGGGTTCCAAGAAAGCCAGACCCACGGTGGCTGGTAGCTCTTTTCATACACTCGTAGGCCAGCCTTATGCAAGTTCGGGAAAGGAGGGCTGGCCTCTTGGTAGGGGTAGAGATCCCACCAGCCAGAGTGGCTGAGAAACCACCAGGCTTGTCGGTCTCTAAAATAGTGGTGGAACTTGTCCCACTGCTGGCCGGTCTGATTGATGTTCAGCACGGTCATGTACTGACGGCCAAGCTGCTGCGCGTCGTCGGCAATGCCTTGGATTGAGAGGCGGCGACTGTACTTGCGCAGCTCCTGGCTGAGAAAGCCGGAGCCGCCGGTCTTGCCTGCAAGGTGCAGCCCGGCAAGGCCGCTGCCCGCGATCAGCAACAGCGCGGTGAAGACAAGCAAGGCTTTCCGTAGCGGCACTAATCGCAGCAGCAAAAGCAGCACGGGCAAGACGGCGAGATAGACCAAGCCATTATGACGGATCAAGCCCAGAGCCAGCCCCAGTAGGAGCAGGGCGCAAGCCCGCTGCTTGGTCCATTGCAGCGGTCGTTCTGCCCGCATCCGCACCAGTATGCAGGCCCAGAAGACAACCAGCAGGGCAAAGGGAATGTCCTTCCACAGCACTGTGTTATATACGCCGAGCGAGACCGAGCTGAACACGAGGAGCAGCCAGAGCAGCACGAGGGGAAGCGGCGCGCCCTGACGGAAGATCCAGAAGCCGAACCACGCGGGCAGCAAGCTGCTCAACAGCACCTGTGCCAGCGGCACCACAGCCGGGTTGCTCCAGATGTGGCGCAGGTATTTGTAGAGGATGACATTGAGGACGGGGTGGTCGTTGAGATAGACATCCGGCAGCAGAGCCGCCCGCCATATCTTCATCGAATCCACGGAGAGTACGCCGGGCCAGAACGCGGCAAGCCAGGTGCCGAATACCGTCAGTCCCGTAGCGAGCATCAGCCAGAACCAATAGCGCTGCTCAGCGAGGAGGCCGCCATGCAGCGTCCCGGCGAAGCGGAGCAGGGCAGTGAGCAGCCAGGCGGACAGCAAGGCGAAGCAGAGCTGCTGGGCAAACTGAAGTGGACGGAAATAGACCCGCATCTTGTCCAACACATTGTGCAAGCGGACTTGGCCCAAAGCCTGCGGCTGGCCTTGCAGCAGGTCAGCGGCGCGGTTCCTACCACGCAGCTCCGCAGCCAGCAGCCATACTGACCGGCTGGCCCGGCTGTTGAGCAGCTCCAGCTCGCGCACCGGATAGCGAGGCAGCTCGGCCTCCACAGCAAAGGCACCGTTAGGCCGCAGCAGCCAGTGGTCAAGCTGCTTGGACTTGGCCGCCTCGTTGGCCATGTACAGGTTATGCTCTGTCCTCTTGCCGTTGATCTCAATGAAAGCTATGCCGGAGCTGGTGTCAGTGCGAAAGCGGAAGCCGAGCTGCGACAGCGCGTTGATGCGGAAGGCGAGTTGCTGCGATTCGTTGAAGCGCAACACCCCGTTGGAGAGCAGCGGCTTGGCTCCAGCTAGGGCGTTGAGATCAAGGGCTTTGCCGTCCACAATCACCGCCTCGCAGACCACGTCCTTGCTCTGTGAGGCAGGATAGCGACGGCCTGTCGCACCGATGACCACCCGGAGTAGGCCGTCCTCTTGCCCGCTGGTGGCGTTCAGATGAAAGACCCGCTGCTCATAGGGATTGTACCCTGCACCGCTGTCCCAGCGCACGGTGATGATTGCGCCGTCAGCAGCGTGGCCGCGCAGGGTCAGCTTGGCTGGTTCCTGCCAGCCAGCACCGAAGACGAAATAAAGGAGGAAAGCTGTGAAAAAGAGAAGAGGCTGCCGGAGAGTCAAAACAGATAGTATGGCGCAGGCTCAATACGTCCTGCTGAAGTAGTCAGCCAGAATCTGGGCGTGGTCAAAGGCCAGCGGCGGCAGAGTGTCCTGGCGGAAGATGCCTGCCTGCGCCGCGTCGTCCAAACCGCGCGGCTCACCCTCGGCCTTGGCAATGAAGACGGTGGAGGCAGTGTGCAACCGCGTGTCGCGATCAGGGCGGGAGTAGGTGTGAAATTGGCGAATCAGCGTCACATCGAGACCGGTTTCTTCCTTGGCCTCGCGCACTGCTGCCTGCTCGAAGCTCTCGCCGTAATCAACGAAGCCACCAGGCAAGGCCCAGCCATGCGGCAGGTTCTTTCGCTCAATCAGGACTATGCCCTGATCCAGCTCGATGATGATATCAACGGTCGGCACAGGATTGCGGTGAGCGGGCATCTCGTGACCGCAGCTACTGCATCGCATGTCAAACTCCTTTCTGAAGGCAGAGAGAACGGATTTCCTGCCATGAGCTAACTGCGGGCAGATGACGGCAATCCCTATTCCACGGCTGGCGGAAAACCAAGGGTTGAATGCCTGCCGCATGGAGCTGCTGGCAGGTTTCAGCCCGGTCGTCAACAAAGCTGTCCAGCCCGTGGGCCAGTATATGACGAGGCTTGTCGTCGTGGTCGCCCATGGCCAGCACCCGGACAGAGGCAGTGACGGCAGGCGGCAGGTGCTCTGCGAACCAGTCAAGCACCGGCTTCAGCAGCGGGCGGGCGGTGATCACCGTCACGCCGCCCTGCTCGGCCAGCTCGGTGAGCACCTCCAGCGCGCCGGGCATGGGCTTCAGGCCCACGCCGATGGAATCGCGGAGGATTTTGGTGAAGATTTCCGCCGCCAGCTCGGCGGGGATGTCAAGACAATGCTCAACTTCAAAGCGGGTGATATGCTCCAGCCGGAAGCCGCAGAGGCCGTAGTCCTTGCAAGCGATGCGGAGAAAAGCCTCTGCGGTGTCAGCTATGACCCCGTCAAAATCAAAGCCAAGCCGGGCCGGATTGATCATCGGCGGGCTGGACGGACGGCTATTTGCTGATGATCTTGGCATCCTCGATGATTGCCTCGTAGCGGTAGCCCGCGCCGAAGTCCTTGTCCTTGCTGAGCACGCCTTCGATGACGACCACAGCGTCCTTGTCCGCCTTCTCCGCAGTGGTGACGACCAGATCATGGGTGTTCTTTGTCGGATCGCCGCTGCCGTCCTGAAGATGAATCCAGTTCTTGCCCATGATCTGCGGGGTGAACTTGACCACCTTGCCGCGCACCAGCACGGTCTTGCCATTGAGCTGCTCTCTCTCGCTGAAGCATTGCTCCACAGTGCGACCAGTCTCGCCCTCAGCTTTTTCGACTTTAAGCTCGTCTTTGGCCGGAACCACCGCCTTGGTCGAGCCGCCGGACATGGCCGCCAAGGTCGCGTCATCCACCGGCGCGTCGGGCTGGGCGGCCAGCCTCGGCGTGCCGCCTTCAATAGCGGAAGCGGCGGCGGCATCATCAACTAAGCCCGGCGAAAAGACAACTGCGTCAAATGTCCTCTTCAAGGCCTGCGACTCGAAGCCCTTCATCACCATGCCCGGCTGCGCGGCCACAGTTTGGCCGACCTCAACCTTGCTTTCCGGCACCGCCACCCACGTTTTCTCCTGCCCTTCCTCAACCAGCAGATAGGTGTAGCCAGCCCCGGACATGGTTTCCAGCACCTTGCCTTTGACTGCTTTCTGCTGCGCCGCCGCAGGACTGGTTAGCAGTAGGGCGAGCAGCAGGGCGGCGGGAATGCTTCTGATCTTCATCGGCATGTCTCCTTTGAAAAAATGTGGAAAATAGAAAAAAGACCGGGCAGCCTCTCAGCAGCCTGAGTGTTCACGCATCCTGCATTTATAGAAGATTGCCGCCGCCTTGTCAACAGAACCCCGACTGAATCGCCGACCGCCGCTTTTTTACGCCGGGCCGCGCTGTCTTCCGGCTTGTTTTTTCCGGCGAATTTTGTATAACCCACATCGTGCCCCAAAAATTTCTGACCATACCTTGCCCATGCCGCGCATCTTCCTGCTCTTCCTCGCCGCCCTGCTTTTCGGCCCGCCGCCCGCAGCGGCGCAGATGGACATGATGATGGCCAGATACGACCCTTTTTCTCTGCTGCGGGTCATGGTCTGGGTGGACAGCGTCAACACCTTGCAAAATCCCAGCAGCGGCGGCATAGGCCTGCATCTCTTCGCCAAGGACATGTTCGCCAACCAATATTTGATCCATGTCTGCCCGCAGTGGTACGCGGACAACCATCCCGACCAGTTCGCTTTCAAGCAAGGCGATCAGCTCATTGTCTCCGGCGCGCGCTTCGCCACCGGCCTGACCGAGAACAACATTCTTGCCGCGACAGTCACCAACTGCTCGCGCAATTTCCTTGAGCTGCATCTGCGCGACTTGACCACCGGCGCGCCGCTCTGGCACAATCAGCCGGACAATCTGGTCGAGCGCATTCAAGCCATTCAGAAGAGGCTTTTCGCCGAGCGGTCTGAGGCGGTGCGGCGGAGCATGGAGCAGGGCTTTCACAGCGGCGCGGCCAATGCGCCTGCGGCTTTCATTCCGGCTGGACAGGGCGGCATGTCGGCTTGGCGCGGCGGCGACTTTTTCTGGTTCTAACCTTCCTTCTTCATCATGCTTTGGAATCTGCTGGCTGCGCTGGCTCTGTCCGCCGCTCTGACCTTGAGCGGCTGCTCCTCCAAAAAAGAAAAAACTGCGCCGCCGGTCAAGCCGCCGCCTGCGGCTGAAACGCAGACCAGCTCGGCCCTGCGCGGCTCCAGCTGGCAGCTCGTCTCGCTGCGCGGCCAGCAGCCAAAAACGGGCACCGCGCTGACGCTGAGCTTCACCGGCGATAAAATCAGCGGCACATCAGGCTGCAACACCTATTCCGGGCCGTACACCGAGGAGGACAAGGAGAAAATCCGCATCGGCCAGCTGGCGACAACGAACCGGCAATGCGGCCCGCCGGAGCGCATGGAGCAGGAGCGGCTGTTCATGGAGACGCTGCGGGCAGCGGCCGCCTTCACCTTGGGCGAAGGCAGGCTGATTCTCAAGGATGCGGACGGCGGCACCACGGCGGTTTTCAAGCCGCAGAACCAAGAGCTGAAAGGCACGATCTGGCGAGCCGTCAGCTATGGCAACGGGCAGGGCGGCCTAAGTGAAGTCCTCAGCAAAGGCCGGACGCTGACAGCCATTTTCACTGCCGACGGCCTGCTCAGCGGTTCGGCGGGCTGCAACAGCTATGCGGCTGTTTTCACCGGCTCGCCCGAAAGCAAGGCGTTCAGGTTCGAAATGACCGAAGTGGGCGCGAAGCAATGCCCGTCCCCGGAGATCATGGAGCAGGAGGGCGGCTTCATGGCCGCGCTCTACACCGCTGTCTCTTATCTTTTGGACGACCGCACCCTGACACTTTATGACGCGGACGGCAATCCGGCGGTGATTTTCAGCAGAATGTGAGTTCGCCCGCGCCTGCGGGATGTCTGTCCCATAATCCATCATCAGGAGAAGAAAAATGGCTTTGCGAAACAAATTGATGCAGATGCTGGCAGGATGTGCCGTCTTGATTCTGGCTGCTGCGTGCGGATCTGTCGGCACTGGAAACAACGGCGGCGGCACAAATACGCCAGCATCTTTGGAGGGCACAACTTGGCTGCTGGAAAACCTCAATGGACAGCCTGTAATCACCATAACCACCACATCGTTACGGGTCGAAGGCAGCCGCATCTCTGGTTCCGCAGGCTGCAACTCATATTCTGGTGACTATACAGGAACCGCCGACGGCAAATTTGGTGCTGAGAAAATGTACCGAACAGCGGTGCTTTGCATGCCGGATGAAATCATGGCGCAGGAAGGAGCCTACATGGCTTTTTTGAATAAAGCGGACAAATACAGCATCGCTGGAAACAAGCTGACGCTGAAGGCACCTGACGGCAAAACGGCAGTTTTCATCCCTCAAAGCCAAGAGCTGGCCGGGACAGCATGGCAGGCGACATCAATTGAAGGGTAAAGTCTTGTCAGCGGTTCTTCAATCACGGTTTCCTTTGGCAATGACGGCAAAGTCTCTGGCACCGCAGGGTGCAACCGTTATTTCAGCAGCTATGCCGCATCGGTTTCCGGGGAGACTGTCAGCATTAGCGCACTTTCCGCCACCCGCATGCTCTGCAATGAGCCAGAGGGCATCATGGCGCAGGAACAGCGTTTTCTGGCGGCACTTGCAATCTGCGGCCAGCTACAGCGTCAACCCTGGAACGCTCACATTGAGGGCTGCTGACGGTTCCGCTGTAGTCAGTCTCCGCAAGTAAGAGCCGTTTTGCCTTGTGAATGAGCGGAGGAGGATTATGTAGCCAAAGCAGTATAAAATGACTACACTGTGCGTATGGCATACTCAATAGATTTTCGTCGGAAGGTTTTGGAGATC
>JAABPV010000057.1 GCA_011391865.1 Desulfobulbaceae bacterium
TGATCTCCAAAACCTTCCGACGAAAATCTATTGAGTATGCCATACGCACAGTGTAGTCATTTTATACTGCTTTGGCTGTAAACCGGGTGGAAGGCAAAGTTCAGGTCAGCGGGGAAAAATGGACAGGGCTGCGGAAGGAATGCGCGGCTCCTCTGAACGAAAGAAGAGCTGCATTTTTCAAGAAGACGTTGTCTTTTCTCGTGAGAAGCATCTCTCTTGGCAAGAGAGGATGCTTTTTTTAAAAAAGCAGGCTTCTATTTAAGAAAAAGATAGATACTATTTAAACGAGAAGTGGTTCTTTCGTCAAAAGAAGGCGGCACAGCAAAGAATTTATGCCTTGCTGCGGGAAGAGGGCCGTTCCCTTTGACGAAAGAGCGTAAACAATCAACGCAAGGAGGCTGTGATGATCGGAGGAAGCATACCCAAGCTGCTTCAGGAAGCGGGAGAAATCAAAAAGGCTCTGGAAAAGATCAGCGCGACGCTGCCCGCCGGGATTTCGGCGGCGGACATGGCCGCGAAGATCACTGGGCTGGAAACAGTGGTCAGCGAGATTGACTCGGTGAATGCGGATCGGACGCGCTTAATCAATTCCAAGGGCGATCAGGCTGAGACGTTGAGCGATTTCATCGTCCAAGTGCGCCTTGCGGTCAAGGCGGTGTGTGGCCCGGACTCCTCTGAATACGAGATGGTCGGCGGCACGCGGGCAAGCGACAGGAAGAAGCGGAAGAAGAAGAGCGGGGAGACGGACTGAGGGGGATGAGAGGCGGGGGAAATGTTGAGGAATTATCCTGATGCTCCTGAGCTTGTTGAACTTCCCCCGTCCTTTCTTTGTTATTTGGCCTACAAACGATTTTTCTGCAACCAGTCAACGAAATCAGAAAACATCATTTCTTCAGTCAGCACCATTTCAGTTTTATCCTCCAAATGAAGATGCGGGATGTTTTCACCTGCATGTTCTTTGCCGATCTTGCCGTATTTCATGCGGATGGCCCGTGGATCAGGAGCATTATCAAAGCCTGCCTCCACGCGGTTTCCTTGCAAAACGTAATAGCGGTATTTGCGCAGCTTGTCGCTGAACAGCTCGGTGATGAGAATCTTGCAGGAACCGTATTCGCCATGAAGCTGCAAAGTTGCCCGTTCTGGTGTGCAGTCCTGCTCATACGCACAATTTTCAAAGATACCTGCCGCTGTTGTTATGACAGCAGCAAAATACTCTGCAATTTTTTCGTCCAATCATTTATCCCTTTCTCGCAGAATTCCCAATCAGCTAAATCAGACTCCCAGAGTTTGCTGATACTGCTCTCGATCTGATTGATGTACTCCTCATCCTCCGCTGTGCGCTGGGAAAAGATTTTGTAATCGCAGCCGTATTTCAGCCGAAACGACTTTTCTTTCTTCTTCAGACCTGTAATCTTGACGGCAATTTCATCAATCAGATAGCGTTGCAGCGCGGCATCAACTGCTGACTGGAGGTCATCGTTGAAAGAAGGCAGCAGTTCAGCGTAACTGCTGTTGATTTGAACAGAGTGTTGAAGCGTTGTCTTCATTTTCACCATCCATCAAACCTTTTTAGCCAATAATTTCTTCAACGCCTCAAGTCTCTCACGATAACTATAGATATATCTCCCAAACGGATGAGAAGAACAGGCAGGATAGTTGTTCATCCAAGCAGTAATATTCCATCCTGATTCAATCAAATCAGAAACTGCAAAGACAAACTCAAGCGTATCAGTAAAGAATACAATTTGACCAGTATTCTTACTATAATCAATCTTAGTTTCTGTTCCGTGGACATAGTAGTTTCGACAGTCAACAGCCTGATCGAGCACTAACTCAATTTCTGGAAAATGTTCACCGACAAGATCAGTTATCAACTTGGCTCGGTATCTAATTTTTCTTTTCAGAGATGGTTTTCCTATCCGTCCCAGCGCATTTAATATGCTGTCACGTTCTGGGCTAACAGGCAGTTTATTGAACATTTTACGTGCATTGCAACGCGCTTCTTCAAGATCAGATGAGAGTGTATCTGTCTGGGGGCAGGCTGATACAGGCAGGATATCAAACATGTTAGCTGCGGCAATAAGACGATCATTATTATAGCTATTTTGATGATCAAATGAAGTCGAAAAACGGAATCTAGCGTTTCTCCATTCTTCGTGCCGCTCGACCCAAGATTGCAATATCTGGCTAAATTCATCCGACTTCTCAGTCGCCTGTATTGGCAGGTTTGATAATTGATTCACATTCTGAGTGTTTTCAAACTGCCTCCTTTGTTCATCGCATAAATAGACATCAAAATGATAATCATTGACGATAACTTTAAATTTAAGCACAGACTGTTTCCTTCCAGCTATAATATCAAAAAACACCATGAGGTATCGTAATGTTTCTATTGCCTCCTTAGTACTTTTATTTTCGTTGAATGTTACATATATATTTATATTGCTATCAATATGTATACCTTTCTTGCTTGGGCCACCTGTTATCCATCTTTTAATGAATATCTTCCCGAATACTGTATCTACAGTAAGCAATTCTTTGTTTCCATTGTAATAAAACAAATAAGGAAGTATTTCTGCTTTAGCTTTAATTCTTTTTCTTTCAAAACCGCCAAGAATGAGAGCGTCTTGTTCTATCAATTGATCAAACTTAGCTTTTGCCTCCTCTACGGTAGATGAATTAATACTACCGAAGGCATATGGCTCATAAAAAATATCCTGAGCATCGTCAGTAGTAAAATTTATCCCAGAAATTATCCGATCAGAAGAGAGGATATGTTGATTACCAAAGAGTATAATATACGGAAAAAATATCTCACAAAAATATTTATCATTTGGCTTATGCACAGGATCAGAACCTGTAGAACCAGTATTGATACATTTTATAAGAGAAACTTTTGACTGATCATAAACGACTCCAATATCATCATATAATATTCCGAAAATATCTGATGAGTAATTGTATTGTTTTAAAGGATCGGTAGGATGTATGAGAAGTGAGTCTGAATACAGTTTAAGGGTTGTCGCCATTCCATTTAGGGATAGTTCGCCGAAAACTTCCACGCCGCTGTTCAGTGTGAATTTCCCAACCTTCCTGAATCCTTCGTAATCAATCATCGTTCATCACTCTTCTGCTGAGAAGATACTAAAATATCTTCATTCCTGATTCCTGCCGCCACAAGCGAGGCTGTCAGCCCCTCCTCAAAGTTGTCCTCTTCAATAACAACCTTTTCATCAACCAAACGGGCATGAAACAGCACCGCATCAACCCAGCTTTGCTTGTCCCATCCTGTCGCTAAAACCAAGAAATGCCCTGTCTCCGCATCGCAGACCGGATACAGCCTGATCTGTTGCAGACGCGGCTGCACACGCACCGCATCGTGCAACGTCTTCTTGAGAATGGCGACATAATCTACTGACGCAGCCATTGAAGCACCTCCTCCTGCATTGAATCGTAAACTATCAAATTGATTTTATTCCGCTGAATTGCCAGTTGAAATATCTGCTTGCCAAAATGCTTGCGATACACATCCTGACTCACGGCCAAGAACAATTGACGCTCCGGCTCCTGTTCCTCCAAGGCCCATTGATAGAGCTGAAGCTGGCCGATGGTCTTCTCCAGCTCGCTTATTGCTGAAGCGGAATCAAACTCTTTAATCTCAACTGCAATCTTGCGGCCTTGTTTCTCTGCCGCAAAGAATTTCTCCGCGCCCAAGTCAGCTTTCAGCAGCGTCTGCCTGAGAACAAGCACCAAAGGATCATCAGTCACCGTCCAGCCATCTTTCTCAATGGCCCGGCGCAAGGAATAATGCAGCGCGTCCCGTCTGGACATCAAGAAAACTCCGCACAGTTGTTGTTCTTGCACACAGCAAAAAGGGCGTAACCTGCAATCGCGGCCCGCCCTTTCCCATCCTTTGCTACTGCCGCCCCTTACTTCGGCGCAATCCCCAGCTCTTTCTCCTTCTCATGCACTGCCATCCGGGTCTTGATGGCAGTGTCCGGGATCAGGGACATGGAGTCAATGCCCAGCTCGACAAGGAAGGTGGCGAAGTCCGGGAAGTCAGATGGCCCTTGGCCGCAGATGCCGATCTTACGCCCGCGCCGCTTGGCGGTCTTGATCACCATGCGAATCATTTCCTTCACCGCCTCATGACGCTCATCCGCAATGCCGGTCAGGATACCGGAATCGCGGTCAAGGCCATACGTCAGCTGAGTCAGGTCGTTGGAGCCGATGGAGAAGCCGTCAAAGATGTCAGCAAAGGCATCAGCGCAGATGACATTGCTCGGAATCTCGCACATCACGTACAGCTCAAGGCCGTTCTCGCCCTGCACCAAACCGCATTCGCGCATCACCTGAATGACCTTCTTGCCCTCTTCCGGTGTGCGGCAGAACGGCACCATCAGCTTGATGTTGCTATAATCTGTGCTATTTCTACCTTCAGCTCCGGCAGTGATTCTTCAATCGTACTCCAAAGGATTGCCGCTTCCGTGTCCCAGTAATGATGAATCAGGCGGTCTCTCATTCCAGCGATTGCCCGCCAAGGAACTGAGGGATGCGCTTTGACAATGTGTTCTGGAATCTTCTTGACTGCCTCGCCGATGATTTCAAGCTCCCGCTCAACAGCGCGGATGGTCTTTTCGTCATGATAGAACTGCTCGAAATTCATTCCCGCAGTAAAGCGTTCAACCGCATTGATCGCTTCAATTATATCGGCAAGAAAGAGAGAAGCACGCCGCACGCTCACAGATAGACGACCTCATTAAGGATATGCTGCCGGAGCTGCGGTTTCAAGCCTTTGCTGGTGACAAGATCAACCTTCATGCCAAGCAGATCGCTCAACATGTTTTCAATTTCGATCAGCGCGATAAGGCTTGGTGCTTCATCGTAGTCAATCAGGACATCCACATCGCTTTCGTTGCGCTGCTCTCCTCGAACATAAGATCCAAATATCCCGACTTTGCTGATATGGTATTTGTTTTTCAGCAGGGATTTCTGTCCGGTCAGGCAGCGTTTGACGGCATCAAGCGAAGTCATGGCGTTTTCTTCTTTGGCGGCTGTCCCTCTTTCTGCTTCTCGATTGGTAGTTTCCAGTTACAAAGCTACCTCAGAACGCAGAAATCCGCAACTATTTTTTGACCAATGAAAAAAGCCTCTTGACAGCAGCGAAAAAGAGAGTTAAACCGGGCTGAAGGCAAGATTCAGGTCAACGGGGAAAAGCGGACAGGGCTGCGAGACGAATGCGCGGCTCCGTTTAACGAGAGAAGTAGTACCTCCTTGAAAAGGATAGGCTCTCTCGTTGAGAGGACGTTTCCTTTTCTTTCGAGAAGCATCTCTCTTAGCAAAAGAGGTTATACTTTCTAAACAAGCAGGCTGCCATTTAAGAAAAGAAGCCTTTCTGTTTAAACGAGGAGCGGTTCTTTTGTGAAAAGAAGGCGGCGCAGCAAAGAATCTATGTCTTGCTGCGGAAAGCGGGCCGTTCCTTTTGACGAAAGAGCGTAAACAATCAACGCAAGGAGGCTGTGATGATCGGAGGAAGCATACCCAAGCTGCTTCAGGAAGCGGGAGAAATCAAAAAGGCTCTGGAAAAGATCAGCGCGACGCTGCCCGACGGGATTTCGGCGGCAGCGATGGGAGCGAAGATCACTGGGCTGGAAACAGTGGTCAGCGAGATCGACTCGGTGAATGCGGATCGGACGCGCTTAATCAATTCCAAGGGCGATCAGGCCGGGACGTTGAGCGATTTCATCGTCCAAGTGCGGCTTGCGGTCAAGGCGGTGTGCGGCCCGGACTCCTCTGAATATGAGATGGTCGGCGGCACGCGGGCAAGCGACAGGAAGAAGCCGAAGAAAAAGAGCGGAGATTCGGACTGAGGGCGATGTAGGGCAGAAGCAGGCTGGGGATTGCTTCGCTCTCCCCAACCTACGTTACTATCGGCTGTCAGCCACCAAGTGCTGTCAAGCGTTGCGCTAACACCAGGATTCCCTTTAGTGCGTCATTGTAGTCTGCGGTCTCCTTCTGTGTGAGTGCAGCTAGCTGCTGTTGAAGTGCGTTCACTTGCTGCTGAAGCGTGTCAAGTCTGTTTTCTATTGTTTGAACATGCCTCACAAGTGCTTCCACTGCCTGTAAACGTCCTGCGAGTCCGCCGATGTTGATTCCTTGAACAGTAAGAGAACCTGTTACTTCAACATCCCCTTTGAAGAAACCTGCCGGGCCTTTACCTCGACTTTCGCCGTAGATTCCTGCGCCAGTGCCATTAGGATTGAGCTGGATTCCGGCAACTGCTGCGGCAACATTGCTTTGTGTCTCGCCATGCACTCCTTCCCAGTTCTGACTCTTGCTGAACACGCCGGGGCCTTTGCCTCGGCTGTCAGCATACAAGCCTGCACCAGCACCATTAGATTCAGCATATACGCCTGCGCCAGTGCTGTTAGAGTTGAGCTGAATTCCGGCAACTGCTGCGGCAACATTGCTTTGTGTCTCGCCATGCACTCCTTCCCAGTTCTGACTCTTGCCGAACATGCCGGGACCTTTTCCTCGGCATTCAGCATATAAGCCTGCACCCGCGCCATTAGAAACGCCAACAACACCAGCACCGTTGCCGTGACTTTCTCCATAAACTCCCGCACCTGCGCTGTTGATTCCCGCCACTGCTGCACAATTTTCGTATTGACTCTCTCCGTGTACGCCTTCCCCGCCTTGGCTTTTGCCAAATACGCCAGGGCCTTTCCCGTGGCTCTCGCCGTAAACTCCTCCACCTGCGCTATTGATTCCTGCCACCGCTGCACAGTTTTCGTTTTGACTCTCCCCGTGAATCCCTTCGCCAGTTTTGCTTGCGCCGCTTACAGCAGTTCCTTGAGCTACAGAAACCGTTACTGGATCATTGGTATAGCTTGGCATGGCTTCCTCCTGAAAGGGAACTATTTTATTTGCAGCAATATTGCTGCATGGATGCGCAGAGCATACTTCTTGAAAACATGATTGCAAGAAAAAACTGCTGCCAGTAGAAGCAAAAAGGGCGGAACCTGCAATCGCGGCCCGCCCTTTCTCATCCTTCGCTACAATCTCCCCTTACTTCGGCGCAATCCCCAGTTCCTTCTCCTTCTCATGCACTGCCATCCTGGTCTTGATGGCAGTGTCCGGGATCAGCGACATGGAATCAATGCCCAGCTCGACAAGGAAGGTGGCGAAGTCCGGGAAATCGGACGGCCCTTGGCCGCAGATGCCGATCTTGCGCCCGCGCCGCTTGGCGGTCTTGATCACCATGCGGATCATCTCCTTCACCGCGTCGTGCCGCTCGTCGGCAATACCGGTCAGGATGCCGGAATCGCGGTCAAGACCATACGTCAGCTGAGTCAGGTCATTCGAGCCGATGGAGAAGCCATCAAAGATGTCAGCAAAGGCATCCGCGCAAATGACGTTGCTCGGAATCTCGCACATCACGTACAGCTCAAGGCCGTTCTCGCCCTGCACTAAGCCGCATTCGCGCATCACCTGAATAACCTTCTTGCCTTCCTCTGGTGTGCGGCAAAAAGGCACCATCAGCTTGATGTTGGTCAGACCCATGTCATTGCGGGCCTTGAGCAGACCTTGGCACTCCAGCTCAAAGGCCGGACGGTATTTCGGATCGTAGTAGCGTGATGCGCCGCGCCAGCCGATCATCGGGTTCTCTTCGTTCGGCTCATAGAGATGACCGCCGACGAGGTTGGCATACTCGTTGCTCTTGAAGTCAGAGAGACGGACAATCACGTCCTTGGGATAGAAACCAGCCGCAATCCGGCCCACGCCCTCAGCCACCTTGTCGATGAAGAACTGCCGCTTGTCGCTGTACGCACCAGTCTTGGCATCAATCTGGCGGACGATCTCCTGCTTCTCCGGGTCGCTGGAGGCTTTCAGTTCCTCGTAGTTGTAGAGCGCGAGCGGATGCAGGCCGATGTGCGAGTTGATGATGAACTCCTCGCGGGCAAGACCTACGCCGTCGTTAGGAATCTGGCATTCGGTGAAGGCTTTCTCCGGGATAGCCAAGTTCATCATGATCTTGGTCTTGGTCGCGGGCAGGCTGCCGAGGTCGGTCTTCTGCACTTCAAACTTGAGCAGACCTTCATAGACATTGCCGGTCTCGCCTTCCGCGCAGGAAGCAGTGATAGCCTGGCCGGTCTTGATCCGCTCAGAGCCGTCGCCGGTGCCAATAACGCAGGGTATGCCAAGCTCGCGGGAGATGATCGCGGCATGGCAGGTGCGGCCGCCCCGGTTGGTGATGATCGCCGAAGCAATCTTCATGATCGGCTCCCAGTCGGGATCGGTCATGTCCGTCACCAGCACCTCGCCTTTGCGGAAGGTGCCGATGTCTTTGGCATCCGCGATGCAATGCGCAACGCCTTGACCGATCTTGCTGCCGACTGCCAAGCCTTTGGCGATGACATTGCCTTTCTCCAGCAGCTTGTAGGTCTCCATCATGCCTTTGTTGGCCTGCGAATGCACGGTCTCAGGCCGGGCTTGGACGATGAACAGCTTGCCAGTGCCGACGTTCACACCATCGCCGTCCTTGGCCCATTCAATGTCCATGCCCTTCTTGTAATGATCCTCAATGATGCAGGCCCAGCTGGCGAGCTGAAGAATCTCGTCATCGTTAATGACATAGGCATTGCGCTCGGCTGGTGTGGTCGGGATGTTCCGCACTGGCTCTGACGTAGAAGGGTCGTTGTCGTAGATCATCTTGATCTCTTTCGACCCGACTTTCTTGCCAACAATAGGCCGCTTGCCCTGCTTCAGGGTTGGCTTGAAGACATAATACTCGTCCGGGTTGACCGCGCCCTGCACCACGTTCTCGCCCAAGCCCCAGGCACCGGTGATGAACACCGCATCCTTGAAGCCAGACTCGGTGTCGATGGAGAAGAGGACACCGGAGCACGAGGAGTCAGAGCGCACCATCTTCTGCACGGTGATGGAGAGATAGACATCAAACTGACCAAAGCCTTGATGCTGCCGATAGGAGATCGCCCGGTTGGTGAAGAGCGAGGCGAAGCACTTGCGGCAGTTCTGAATGATGTTGTCGTAGCCGTGGATATTCAGATAGGTCTCTTGCTGACCGGCGAACGAGGCATCAGGCAGGTCTTCGGCAGTGGCAGAGGAGCGCACGGCCACATCCACGTTCGGGCCATATTCTTCCTCCATCTTCTTGTAGGCGGCGATGATCTCGTCGCGCAGCAGGGGCGGGAACGGGGCGTTGCGGATGATGTCGCGGCACTTGGCTCCGCGCTCGGCGAGGTTGGCCATGTCCTCGGTGTCCAGATCAGAGAGCACCTGGCGGATTTCCGCCTCAATGCCCGCCTCTTTCAGCAGGTAGCGGTAGGCGTAAGCGGTAATAGCGAAACCATGCGGGACAGCCACTCCCTTGCCAGTAAGATGCTGATACATCTCGCCAAGCGAGGCGTTCTTGCCGCCGACCAGCGGCACATCCTCAATGCCGATTTCATCAAACCAAAGGATCAATTTCTCATCATGCGCCTGTCCCATATTGTCAGTCTCCCTGAACCCGCGATTTGCAAGTAGAATTCATTCGTCCGGCCAGATGCCGGGCGGCTTTTACTCCTCAATAAAGACTATGCTAAAAAATTGCCCGTCTGTCAACCTTAACCCGTGCAGGAGCCGCTGTTTTGGGGTAATCTTGCCGCTGCTGGTGCCGCTGCTGGCCGCGCAGGCTGCGCCAGATTGCAGTGTCATTTCGGCCCCACCTGCTCTTTGCGCGCTGAACATGCTGCGGCAGCCGGTATGAGCAGGCTGACTCCGAGCGTGTCAGCAGGCTGATACGCAGAGTATGAGCAGGCTGACTCGACGGGTATCAGCATGCTGACACGGAGCGTATGAGCAGGCTCATACGGATGAGCAGAGCAGGAGCCGAAGAAACGGACAGGCAGTGTTGGGAAGAGTTCGCTGCACAAGGCGGCTTAATCATACAAGAACAAGGACAGATATCATGTGGGAATATACGGACAAAGTGCAGGAGCATTTCATCAACCCGAAAAACGTGGGCGAATTAGACAAGCCGAGCGGCACGGGCGAGGTCGGCTCGCTGGCTTGCGGCGATGCGCTCAAGCTGACCATTCAGGTGGATGAGCTGGGCATCATCACCGATGCGAAGTTCAAGACCTTTGGCTGCGCTTCGGCCATTGCTTCGTCGTCAGTGCTGACTGAGATCATCAAGGGCATGTCGATTGAGGACGCGGCCAAGCTCACCAACCAGCAGATTGCTGATGCGCTCGGCGGCCTGCCCAAAGAGAAGATGCACTGCTCGGTCATGGGCCGCGAGGCGTTAGAGGCAGCCATTGCTGATTACCGGGGTGTAATCCTGCCAATGGCGCAGGGCAACGTGGTCTGCGAGTGCTTCGGCGTGACTGATCTGGAGATCATCCGGGCTATCCGTGAGTCGAACCTGCGCTCGGTCGAGGACATCACCAACTTCACCAAAGCGGGCGGCGGCTGCGGCAAGTGTGAGGACAGACTGCGCGAGCTGCTTCAGCAGACCGTGCAGGCAATGGCGGCAGAGAAGGCCACCAAGCCCACAGCGCAGCGGCTGACCACGCTCCAGAAGATCAAGAAGATTGAGGACGTGATTGAGCGGGAGATACTGCCGACCCTGAAGAAGGACGGCGGCGGCATTGAGCTGATAGATGTGGACGGCGATATTGTGACCGTCTCGCTGCGCGGTGCTTGCTCGCGCTGCCAGTCCTCGCTGACCACGCTCAAGGATTATGTGGAGAAGAAGCTGCGCGAGCAAGTGGCGGAAACCCTGATTGTCGAGGAGGCACGATAATGGACTGCACTGGCAAGGTAGTTTACATGGACAACAACGCCACCACCCGGATAGCCCCGGAAGTGCTGGAGGCGATGCTGCCTTATCTGACAGAGTATTACGGCAATCCCTCCTCAATGCACACCTTTGGCGGCCAGGTTGGGCGGGCAGTGGAGACGGCGCGTGCGCAAGTGGCGGAGCTGCTCGGCGCAGAGCCAAGCGAGATCATCTTCACCAGCTGCGGCACGGAGAGCGACTCCACCGCCATCCTTTCTGCCTTGCAGACCTTCCCGGAGAAGCGGCACGTGATCAAGACTAAGGTTGAGCATCCAGCGGTGAAGAGCCTCTGCGAGAATCTCGACACGCTCTTGGGACATAAGCACCGCATCACCCGTCTGGGCGTGGAATCCGACGGCACCCTTAATCTCGACAGCTACAAAGCGGCTCTTGCTGATGACACTGCCGTGGTCTCAGCCATGTGGGCGAACAACGAGACCGGCGTGCTCTTCCCCGTCGAAGAGATGGCAGTAATGGCGAAAGAGCGCGGCATTCTCTTCCACAGCGACGCAGTGCAGGCAGTGGGCAAGGTGCCGATCAACATGAAGAAGAACCAGATTGATTTTCTCTCGCTCTCCGGCCACAAGCTGCACGCGCCCAAGGGCATCGGCGTGCTCTATGTGCGGAAGAAGACCCCCTTTGTCACCTTCCTGCATGGCGGGCATCAGGAGAAGGGACGGCGTGGCGGCACTGAGAACGTGGCCTCCATTGTTGGCTTAGGCAAAGCCTGCGAGCTGGCAGGCCAGATGATGGCTGAGGAGAACACACGGGTGCGCGCTCTGCGGGACAAGCTGGAGCAGGGTCTGCTGGCTGCCGTGCCGAAAGCCATCCTCAACGGCCACGCCGAGCTGCGCCTGCCCAACACCAGCAACATCAGCTTCGAGTACGTGGAAGGCGAGGCCATCCTCCTGCACATGAACCGGCACAATATCTGCGCCTCGTCCGGCTCGGCCTGCACCTCCGGCTCGCTGGAGCCGTCGCATGTGCTGCGGGCAATGGGCGTGCCCTTCACTGCCGCGCATGGCTCGATCCGCTTCAGTCTCTCTATATATAATACTGAGGACGAGGTGAACTTTGTGCTGGCGAAGATGCCGGGGATTATTGCCGGGCTAAGGGCGATGTCGCCGTTTTGGGAGAGATAGAATGACGCGGCATCACGCCATGCAACTGCTGGCTCAATGCAAGCCGGATTTGGAGGCTCGTTTCGGCATCACGCGGCTGATGTTGTTTGGTTCAACAGCGCGTGATGTAGCGGGCAGCAGCAGCGATGTGGATATCTTGGTCGCCTTTGACGGGCCTGCCACTTCAACACGGTATTTTGGAGTGCAGTTCTACTTGGAAGACATGCTGGGCTGCCCGGTGGATTTGGTGACTGACAAGGCCCTGCGCCCTGAACTGCGGCCCCGCATAGAACAAGAAGGCTTGCATGTCTGAACGATCTGTGCGGGAGTGGCGTTTTTATCTCGATGACATGATAGATTTCGCCCAAAAGGTGATCGCCTACACCGATGGACTGAGTCAGGAACGATTCGTTGCCAGCGGATTGAACTATGATGCGACTGTCCGTAATCTGGAACTGATCGGAGAGGCGGCAACACATATCCCTGATGAGGTTCGGGCGGCTCATCCTGAGATACCTTGGCGGATGATCATTGCCATTGCCACCCGCAACCGGGTGATTCATGGCTATCTTGGCATAGATAACGACATGCTGTGGAGCATCATCCAAGATGATGTGCCCGCTTTGCTTCTTTTGCTGGAATCACTCAGAGGAGTGTATCGTTAGCCGCACATAGTTCCTCGGCTCATCTTCTGGCAGGGGTGATTGCGGTCATGTAGGGACACGGCATGCCGTGTCCCTACTGCTGCTGAACGGGGAGAGCAAGGCGGAAGCCGACGAAGTTGTATCGAGACCCCGGCGAGTAGTTGCCCCGAGAGACAGCGCAGCAGTATCGCGGGAAGCGGAAATAGTTGCCGCCGCGAAGAACCCGGAGCCAGCCTTGATCAGACCCCTGTGGATTGTCCTTGGGGCTGGAGGCGTAATAGCCGCTGTCATACCAGTCGGCACACCACTCCCAGACATTGCCGCTCATGTCATAGAGGCCAAAGGCGTTGGCCTTCTTTCCTCCAACCGCATGAGTGGTGTTGCCGCTGTTTTCTCGGTACCAAACCAATGCATTCAGATCATCGCCGCCACAGTATTCGCCGGGACTGTTCGCCCGGCAGGCGTATTCCCATTCCGCCTCAGTAGGCAAGCGGTAGTTTTTGCCAGTGCGGCTGTTCAGCTTCGTGATGAATTCCCGCGCATTCTCCCAAGAGACATTCTCTACCGGATAGTTGCCACCCTTTTGGAACGCGGAGGGATTGACATCCATGATCTTCTCCCATTGCCCTTGGGTGACTTCATGCTGCCCCATCCAGAAGCTGTCCACACAGACTTTATGCACCGGGCCTTTGTCTTTCCCACGATCTTTGTCCTCTACGGGATGAACCCATCATAAAGCAGCCGCTTGGCACGTAGGCCAGCTTCATGCCGGTGAAGTCGTCAACCGTGATGTCGCCCTGTTTCGGCTCTGTTGCCTCTTCTTCGGCTTTCATCTCAGCAGAGGCTATCTCAGCCAGCTTCCGCTCCAGTTCAGCGGCCCGCGCTTTTGCTTCTGCTGCCTCCGTTTTCGCCTGTTCCGCTTCAGCCTTGGCAATCTCGGCTTCCGCTTTGGCCCGTCGCGCCGCATCATCGGTGGACGATGGCTGCGCTGCCGAAGCAGCTTGAGCTGACGGAGCTGTCTCTGATTTCGCCGCGCCTTCCTTGCCGTTGCCGTTCAGCGCGACAATCAAGGCGGCAACACCGCTGAGACCACCAAAAACAGCAGCTATTGCCGTGACAACGATGGCAAATATCTCCCAAGACGACTTCTTCTCATCAGCCATCTTCGCCCGCTCCTCCCGCCCAGCAGCTTGACTTTTCGCCCATATCAGGAATATCCAGCATTCCTCTTTACCCGCGCCGTCAAGGGCCTGTCAACGGAAAACACTGCTTATAGCCAAAGCAGTATAAAATGACTACACTGTGTGTATGGCATACTCAATAGATTTTCGTCGGAAGGTCTTGGA
>JAABPV010000058.1 GCA_011391865.1 Desulfobulbaceae bacterium
AGAAAACTTGGCTGTTCGACAGATGAGATTTTTCAGCAACCATGCTTATAGTCAATTTATTGTGCTACGGCTATAAGAGCAGGGTTGTGTGTATCAGCATGGTGACTCCCGGCGTATCAGCATGGTGACTCCCGGCGTATCAGCATGGTGACTCCCGGCGTATCACCATGCTGACTCCCTGCGTACCACCATGCTGATACGGAGCCGACCAGCCTGCTGACTCGCTTTTCTTGCGCAAGATGTCTGATCTTTTTGTAGAGGACACCCAACGTGATTCTGCCCCCTGACTTAGAACAGGCCGAAGCCGTCTGCTGCCAGCAGCTGGCCGCTGATCTGCAACTGCCGCCCGTCATTGCCGAAATCCTTTTCCGACGCGGCTTCACCTCGGCTGAGACGGCCCAACGGTTCCTCCAGCCGCAGCTCGCTGACCTGCCTGCGCCCAGCGCGATGAAGGGGCTGGACAAGGCGGCGGAGCTGCTCGCCGAGGCCGTTGTTCAGCGGCGGCAGATCGTCATTCACGGCGACTACGATGTGGACGGCATCACCGCCACTGTGCTGCTGGCTGATTTTCTGCGTAAAACCGGCCTTGAGCCGATCTGTCATCTCCCCAACCGCCTGACCGACGAGTACGGCCTGACCATGAAATCCGTGGCAGTGTTGGCGGCGCAGGTAGCCATGCCCGCGCTGCTGATCACGGTGGACTGCGGCATCTCCACGCCGAAGGAGGTGCGCCGCGCCAAGGACTTGGGCTTCACGGTCATCATCACTGATCACCATGAGCCGCCTGCCGACGCGGCTAATTTCCCCTTGGCTGACGCGGTGGTGAATCCTAAGCAGGCAGGCTGTGCCTTTGCCAACGGCAAGCTGGCCGGCGTTGGGGTGGCCTTCTTCCTCCTCGTTGCCCTGCGGAGAAAGCTGGTCGAAAAGGGCTGGTGGACGCAGGACAAGATGCCGAATCTACGTGATTCACTCGACCTCGCCGCCTTGGGCACCATTGCTGACGTGATGCCGCTGACCGGGGTGAACCGGGTGCTTGTCCGTGCCGGGCTGGAGGTCATCAGCGGACGTGGCAGACCGGGCATCGCCGCGCTCTGCGAGCGGGCCGGACTGCGGGAAGACAGTGTTTCTGCGGAGAATGTGGCCTATCAGCTGGGGCCGCGCATCAATGCCGCCGGACGCTTGGGCAATCCGCAGCTGGCCGCTGATCTGTTGCTAACGCAGGACATGGGCGCGGCGGCGGTGCTGGCTGAGGAGCTGGAGGCGGCGAACATCCTTCGCCGCGAGCTGGAAGCCGAGGTGCTGGAAGCTGCGCTTCAGCAGGCAGAACAGCAGGTTGCAGCAGGGCAGGGGAGTCTTGTCCTGCAAGGCCCGGACTGGCATCCCGGCGTGATCGGCATCATCGCCTCCCGGATGATTGACCGCTTTCATCTGCCTACGCTGGTCTTCACCGGCGATAGCGGTCAAGAAGGAATGCTCAAGGGATCAGGCAGATCCGTGCCGGGCCTGAACCTGCATCAGGTGCTGGAGCAGTGCCGGGCGTGGATCGTCCATTTCGGCGGTCACGCGATGGCCGCAGGCCTAACTGTGCGGAACGAGGATTTGGCTCAGTTCCGCGCTGCCTTTGCTGAGGCCGTTCGCGCCTTGGGCGGCGGGCTACCCAAGGCAGACCTCAGGATTGATGCAGTACTGGACGAGCAGATGGACTTCCGCGAACTGGCGAGCAGTCTACAGCTGCTGGAGCCGTTCGGCCAAGGCAACCCGGAGCCGGTTTTCCTCCTGCGCAACATCCGCCTGCGCGAGGTCAACACGCTACGCGAGCATCTGCGCTTTGCCGTGCCGCTCAACGGCGGCTTGGTTAAAGGCATCGGCTTCTTTATGGCCGCTCAGTTCGAGGCAGCGGCGGCAGCAGGGGCGGTCGATTTGGCCTTCCGGCTGAAGGAGAGCAGCTACCGGGGCGTGAGCCGGGTGGAGGTTCATGCGGCGGCCATTTTTAGCGGCAAAAACTTATCATAATATATATTATGCGACATTAGATGTGCCACGAAAAAATCCTTGACCTCCTCACGTACCGCACAGTATCGTTAACTCAGCTTAGCTTAGTTGTCCGATAAACCTGAACAAGCGCGTCCGCAATGATGTTTGCCAACCGAAAGCTGCTGCGATTTCCTGTCGTTATCGTGCTGCATATCGCAGCTGTCGCAGGTCTGTTCAAGTTAGCCTATCCTGAGGTTGAGATAAGCTCTCTCACCACGGTGATTGCAGGAATTGGTCTATGTTTAGCGTTCGCAACGGATTTCATTTATTCAAAAATCACAGGCCGAAAAAAGAAACAAGACGGAGAGACGAATGAAAACGATTAACGCTTGATTGATAACGTTGCCTATTTGCAACAAACTCCTTTAAACGAGGCATAAAAAACAAATGAACATCAGAACAACAGTCAGTTACCTCGCCAGCGGTCTTTTCCTGCTTCTTTTCTCCGCCGCCTGCGTCTGCTCTCCGCCCGACAGCAGCAAACCGGTTGTCGATGGCAGCAAGCCGGAGCAGCAGGTTGACGACGGCGGCTCCGTCGACATGGCTGGACAGGAAGTTATTGTTGAAGAGGGCAGCTCGGTTGTTGAGGGCGGTGGAGAAGTGATCGTCGAGGAGAAGACCGAATATTCTTTTCAGCCTCCGGGGAATTATCAGGATAATAAGCTCCAGATGAGTTCTCTCCCATCCGCTCATGTATGGAAATATTTAGCCAGCTTTAGTGACGAACCCAAAAACTATGCAACTTATTCCTACGTGCTGACCGGAAGAAACGGCGGGGATAAATACATAGAGCTGGTGAACTTCATCCAAGGCTCGACAGCGTCTGCCGAGGGAATGGCGGAATCAAAAATTCTCAGTCCTGATGAGTTGAATATATTTTTGATTCCGGCTTTAAATACCGACGGTTCGGCATATAACTCCTGATTATAAATTCTCAAGAAACATTCTTGCGGCCTTGGATGCGAAATCAAAATCCACTTTCCAAGGTCCAGGCCCATACATCATCACCATGTATCAGCCGATCAGCAGTCTGAAAAAAGGCGATGCTGTTGCCGACATGCTCTATGTTGACTTGACCAATGTCAGCAAAGGCGCAATTGCTGAGGTTGTCAGGGTGTATAAACAGACTGTGCTGAACAAACGTCTCAGCGGGACAGACAAACTGTATTCTTTACGTCTGGCTCTTCTCAACCTCGCATTCATGACGGAAGAAAGCATCGGCTTTGCCAAGACGGCATCCGCTTCCTTGGATCCGGTTTTCTCCGGCGGCAAAAAATAGCCGCATCCGCACAACAGGGGAGCGCACCTCTTGCTCCCGTGCCCTTTTTTGCCCGTTATCCACATTTTCTTCTTGACCTTCCGGCCAGACAGCGTTACCAATAGCGGCGGTTGCAGCAGTTTTTTTCTTCACCGGAAAACAATCCGTATTTCCCCATCACCGAAAGGAGGTCGCAATGAACGCAATGTGTCCAATATCTCTTCAAAAAATTGACGAAAATCTTGCCCGAATCAATGCCGCGCAGGCCGTTTTTCTACTTCTGCTCTTCCTCTTCAGTCCGTGGAAATGGATCATCCTCATCGTGGCGGCTGATTTCTGCATTCGCGGCTTCTGGCAGCCGAAATACAGCCTTTTCGTCATGATCAGCAAAAAAATCAACTCGTTGATGCAGCTCAAGCCGGTTTTTGTTGATGCCGCGCCCAAAATTTTTGCCGCCCGGATCGGTTTCTTTTTCTGCTTCCTCCTCACCGCTGCTTGGATTTTGGATCAACATGCCGCCATCTGGATCATCGGCCTGATGTTCGCCGCCTGCGCCCTGATGGAGGCCGCTTTCCGCTTCTGCGTGGCTTGCAGGATCTACCCGATAGTCTGCAAGATATAGCTGAAGCTGATTGCTCCCTTCGGCTCCGCTCAGGGTGCTTGGTTCTCCCAGAGCGGAGCCGAAGGGCAAAAACGGGGAAACCTCGTCAAAAGGCTTCCCCGTCAGACTGTCAGGATTTGCTTCAGGACTGCTTCCGCGCCTCCGCTTTCTGCCGCTGCGCTTCCCGCTCAGCCTTGAGCTGCTTGTACTCTTCTTCTATCTGTCGGAGATTTTTCTCCTGCTCCTGCTGCATGACCTTGACCTTTTCCTTGATCTTCTCCTTGTTGATGCTCATGCCCTCCGCGCCAAAAAGCGTGTTGGCCAAGTATTTGAAGGAAAAATGCATCAAGGCTTCGTCGTCATGCCTGATCCGCTCAACAATTTCAGGGTCGATCTCGTAGGTCTGAAGGAAGGAGCTTTCAAAAACAAAGCGGCGGAAATGATCCAAATCAGTGGTGGCCATGAAGAACATCCGCTGGGCTGACTCAGACAGGCTGGCCTGCAAGCTGAAGGACTTGCGCCGCATCACCAAGCGCAGCCATTCCTTGTTCATCTCGTCGCGGACATCCACGCCCTGATCCGCCCGCCATTCGCGGATGGTCCATTGCTTCAGCTCGTCAAAGCCCTTGCAGTGCGGCTCCTTGACAAGAAAGAAGAATTTCTCCTCGCCGCCCTCTTGGCCAGCTCCATGGAAATCGGCCATGCCCACCGGATAGTAGCGGCAGGCCGTGGGCCGGTCAGCGTAGACCGTGCAGCCTTCTTGGGTGACAAAGGGGCAGCCCTGCTTCTCCCCGGTCAGCTTGAGCTGCACGCCGGGCATGTCGGTCTTCTCCAGATAAATAGGCTCAGTGTATTGGGTGATGAACTCATGCGCCGACAGATTCAGCCGCCGCCGCAGAGTCAGAATGTCGTAGGGAGTGAGCACTATTGTGATGTTGTGGCAGCAGGCGGTGAAGCAGCTGACACCTGGATGGCATTCAAATTTGAGGGGCGAATCAAGGGTCAATTTCTCCGGCATGATGCAGGAGGGGTTCTTGTCTGTCGCCTGCATGAAATCCCTCTTCATCCCGCCGCCTTTGCTGTCGCTCATGGTTGGTATCGTCCTTGCTGGTTGGTTGTCGGGGAGCCGCCGCTCCGCCTGTTTTATCTTGGCTTGTCCGCAGCATATTACCATCAGACCGGGCACTGTCAAACGAAACTTGGCCGACGGCCCCGTTTCCTTTTCCGGCTTGGCGGCGACAAGCTGCGGCTTGCTTTTTCAGAAAAAGGAAATTATACTGTTATCAGCGGCATGTTGTCGGGTGGACATGAGCGTCCTGAACCTGTTTCATAGCCAACACCAATCATATATGATGAAAAAAATCTTTGCCCGCCCGATAGATTTCAGCAAGGTTGAGACCTTGATCTACCACCTGCCTGACGGCCCGGCTTTTTCAATGGAAATGAACGATATGTCCGAGCTGTTTAACTTCGACATGGAGTTCGGTGATATCTGCGACACCTCAGAGATTGACGGCGTGCTGCATTTCTTCCCCAAGGGAAATGCCTGATGCCGTCCCCCCTGCCCTTCCGTCGCTGCTGAGGCCCGTTTGTTCTCCTCCTTCAGCTATCCTCCCTTGGATCTCAGCGGCGACCACCACATCCACACCAAGCTCTGCAATCACGCTTCCGGCGAAATGGAGGAGTATGTCCAAGCCGCCGTTGCCAACGGCTTGCGCTCCATGACGTTTTTGGAGCATCTGGAGTGCGGCCTGATCTACGAGCAGCAGATATGGCTGACCGAGGAGCTGTTCTGTCAGTACTTTGAAGAAGGCTTCCGGCTGAAGAAGCAATATGCCGGACAAATCGAGGTACGGCTGGGCGTGGAGATCGGCTGGAACGCGCTGGCGGCGGACGAGCTGCTGGCCGTACTGGCCCGCTTCCCCTTCGAGCACCGGGGCTTGTCCTGCCATTTCTACTTTGACGGCAGCCGTCATCTCAACATGCTGAGCAGCAGGCAGGAGCACATTGATGCCCTGAGCGCAGTTGGCGCGGACAAGGTGCTGGATGCCTATTTCGCCAGCCTGATCGAAGCCTGCGCCGTGATCCCCTGCGATAAGCTCTGCCACCTTGACGCAGCCCTGCGCCACCTGCCGGGCATCCGTCTGAACGCCCGCCATCACGAGCAGATCAGCCAGCTGCTGGAGCTGATGCGCGGCAAGGGCATCGCCTTGGAGGTGAACACCTCCGGCTACGCCGTCCGCCCCCTGCCCTACCCTGCCCCTGCCATCATCCGCCAAGCCGCTGATATAGGCATCGCCCTGATCCCCGGGTCCGACGCTCACCACCCGCAGCAGGTGGGGCGTTATTTTGAGCGGCTGGGCTGATGCGCTTGCCCGCAGAATGTGCAATCAAGTTATCACGCTCCAGCTATAGGTACTATGAGTTACGCAGTTAAAATAAGAAGTTCCACTATTACAATCAACGGGTTGGCGGTCGAACTGCGTAACTCCTATATAGGTACTATGAAAAAAAATAAACTCTCGCCGTATTTTTTTCTACCCCTGCCGGAGACTGGCCTTCTGGAGGAAATAAAAATCTGTCTGGAAGTATCCTGCCGCCTTAACGGGCTGCCATCTCGTCCCTCCCGGACAGTCTTTTTCGACAGCTTTGACTGGCGGCTCTGGCAGCACGGCCTTATCTGCTGTATCGAGGACGGTCTCCTCCATTTGACCGATTTTTCCGGCAGGCCAGCTGTCGCCGCCCTGCCCTGCCACGATGCGCCGCCCCGCTTCTGGCGGGATTTGCCGGAGTCGGAATTCCGGCAGAAGCTGGCTGACATGCTCCAGCACCGCGCGCTGCTGCCGCAGGCCGAGTTGTCCGGCACGGTCACAGTTCTGCATTTGCTTGCCAAGAAAGAAAAAAATGCCGCAGTTGTCCTTTTGGCCGATGCCGGGCCGAAATGCTGCTTTGCAGAGCTGCGCGGCGGCAGCAGGAAGCTCCGCCGGATGCTGGAAAAATTTGGTGCGACGCAGCATGAGGCAGCCCGGCAGCGGCTTGAAGCGGCACTTGCGGCGGCAGGCCGGACTCCGGCGGACTACAGCGCCAGTTTTTCTATCGAGCTGGAACCGGACATGGACAGCCGGACTGCGGCCAAGCGCATCTGCCGCCGCCTGCTGGCCACGCTGCGGCAGAACGAGCAAGGCGTTGCTGAAGATATTGACATCGAATTTTTGCATGATTTCAGAGTAACGGCGCGGCGTGTCCGTTCAGTTTTCGCTCTGCTGGGCGATGCGCTGGAGCCGGAGACACGCAGCCGCTTCAGCGCGGCTTTCAAAGAGCTGGGTCAGATGAGCGGCGTGGTGCGGGATTTGGATGTGCAGCTGCTGGCGGCGGCGGAGAGCAGAGCGCGGCTGCCGGAGATGCTGCATGACGGTCTGGACAGCCTCTTTGCCGAGCTGACAGCAAAACGGGCGGTGGCACAGCAGGAGGAGCTGGCCGTCTGGCTGGCCGCGCCGCAGCAGCAGGAGATGCTACAGGCTTGGGAGGAATATCTGGGGCAGGAGGATGCCGAAGGCAGCGGCAGGTGCATCGGCGCAGCGGCGGGCAAAATCATCCGCAGGCAGTTTGCCCGCCTGCTTGAGGCCGGACGGGCCATTGACAGCCAGTCCTCAGACCAAGACCTGCACCGGATGCGGATTCATAGCAAAAAACTGCGCTACGCCTTGGAGTTTTTCCGCTCTCTGTATGCGGAAAAAGACGTGGAGCGGCTGATCACCCCACTCAAGCACTTGCAGGACATGCTCGGTCTGAACAACGACTTGGCAGTGCAGGAGGAAACACTGACACGCCATCTGGCCGCGCTGGAGACTGAAGGCGCAAAAACGGAAAAAATGGCGGCAGCCATAGGCGGCCTGCTGACCAGCTTCCGCCGCAGCCGCGAAGAACTGCGCGGCTGCCTGCTGGAAACGCTGCGCCAGTTCTGCGCGGACACGGAAAAACTGCGTCTGCGCCGCCGGAAAGGCTGATCTGTGTCAGCGCAGCTCTCTGAGCCGTTCGCCGGAAAGGTTAAGGCGTATTTTTTTCGGGTCAGGAGTAGCCTCGCCGGACGCGTTGAAGGCTTTGCCGTCCTGCTGCAAGGTGCCGGTGAAGTGCAGCTGGAAATTGTCCAGCGGCCCAAAAATGGAGACTTCTTTCGGATCATAGCGTACCACATCAATGACCGCGTTCAGCTTGTCGCCTTCAGCATCCACCCGGCCTTGATAGGTGTAAGCCGGATCGCCACCGTTCACCGCGCCGCCGGAGATGACGACGATGCCAACACCATTGTGGCCGTCCGGGGTAGAAAGCGTGACTTTGTAAATGCCGTCTTGCAATATCTGCTGCGCCGCTTGCTGCACGGCAGGCAGTGCCTTCTGCGGCTTTTGGGCCGCCGCGCCGGGCGGAAGGACGGCCAAGGCGAAGAACATGAGACACGCTGAGAAGCGGAATGTTTGGAATGACATCATATTTTCCTTTTTAAATGAGTTCGTAGTATCTCTGACCGGCGCAGGCCCGACAGAGCGTTTTCGCGTCCCGCTCCACCTCGCGGCAGTCTTGAACATGATCGCCGCATTGGTCGCACTGCACCCGGCGCAGCGGACGGCCCGGCATGTCGCATTCCGGGATGCTGACCCTCACCTCCTGCGTCGTGAACAGCTCCTCCTCCGGCATGAGCCGGTAGGCTTCAAGCTGCCGCTTGTATTTGTCTGCCAACTCCGGGCAGTATTTGGCGGACAGCTCGCGGGCCTCCTCCCGCGCTGTGACCCGAACCGCCTTGCCGGTCGCGAAGTTAACAAAAGTGGCGGCCATAATGCCGAAATCCATCCAGCGCAGCGAGCGCTTGCCAAGGCTGCATCCGGTCACGGACTGAATCGCGTCTGTGGCGCAGCGGTCGATCTCCACGATCACGTAGAGTTTCTTCCGGTCCGCGCCTTTAGGGTCGTTAATGCCGATCAGGCGCAGGCCGAGCAGGGCCATCCGTACCCCAATCACCTGCCCGGCGCAGAGATGGCCGTGAATTTTCGCGGAAATTTCCAGTAGCTCCTCAAAAGACTGCATCGTGCTCCCTCAGTTCTTCGCGGCGGCATGCCGCAAGGGATGAGAGATGGAGTTGAACAGCTCCATGCAGAAGCGGCAGGTCTCGCAACGGTTGTTGCAGACTGAAAGCATGTTGGCGAAATCAAAGGAAAGCGAGCTGTTGTCCACATGCAGCTCCGAGGCCAGCCAGTGCGAGGAGTCGAGCAGATCCAGCAGGTTGCCCTTCCAGCTCCGGGAGATGTAGGCGTTGATGATCTGCCGCAGGGCTGCGCTGTCCAAATTCCTGCCGCTGATCTTGATGATGTCAACATCGTAGAGATAGGAATCAACATCTTCCGGGCGGATGAAAGGTGACTGAAGGATCCGGTAGGGCTGCTTTTTCAGTAGCTGGCGGCAGCCCAAGGCGTTGTTGATCGCAGAACTGCATGACTTGCCCTCCAGATTGTCTAAGGCGATGTACGCGTCATGCGAGGCGCGGTAAGGACAGTAGGGCAGGCAGCCCTCATTGCCGACCAGCTCCAGCTTCAGGTCAGGCAGGCCCTCACGGCACCAGCGGCCGGTCTCGGCCAGCTTACCGAGGCTGCGGTTGAGGGAGCGGTCCAGCACGATCCGCGTCGGCGCACGGAAGCTGGTCTCGCTGATGTAGGCTAAGTGCGCGTCAATCTTGCCCTGCGAGTCGAGCATGGTGTTGAGGCCGGGCACCGCCTCCAGCTCGGCTGCCAAGTCCGGCGCGGCATCGGACAGGGCTTGCAGCAGGTAATGATCGCAGTAAATGATGCCGCTGATCACCTGCCGCTCAACGCATTTCGTCAGCGCGGCGACCAAACCGCCCATCTGCTCGCGGTCGGTGAGAAAGGCAGGGCCGTAGAAGCGGCTGTTGAGCAGGGCATATTTTTTCTCAACAGCAAGCTGGCCCAGCAGCTCGGCCAACGCGTCCACGCTCTCAACAGCCTGCGAATGCGCCCGGCTGTCCATCCGCCGCTCTCCCGGCAGGCTGAAATGGACGCTGTCGATGTGGCAGGCGCAGCTATTGAGGAACTCAACATAGTCGGCCTCAGGAAGGAAGGGCGCGTCAAGGAATCGTGTCATGGCTCGTCGTGTTGAGGATTGTTCATTCTAAGTCTGCTGATCAGACCGCTTGCGGAACAGGGCGTTGACCTCCGCGCCGCCGTCGAGCGGAGGCTCCACAGTCAGCAGGATCAGATTGCCCGGATTGGCCCGCCGCACCGCAGTCCCGTCGGCGGCGGTCATGGACAGCACGGTGCAGACTGTCGGCTCCAGCTTCCGGCCCAAGTATTCAATCTGATCGCCGGTCTCCAAGACGTTGCGGGTTTCGAGCAGCAGCGGCTCGGCACCGCGCACGATGCCGACCGGGGCGAATGGCTGAATCTCCCTCATTCTATCATAAAGCATGGCCGCAGATGAAGGGGCGGCAGTAAAAAAGTTTTCCGTCTGGCCTCGTGTGCCGACCTTGGCCGCCTCCTCGGCAAAAGCGGGCGGCAGAATGATCTCCTCCCAGGCCGCGCCCGCCTCTCTCTGCGCTGCAATATAATCCAGCGCGGCCCGATATATTCTGACCGCCGCGCCCACATAGCCGACCGACTTCATCCGGCCCTCAATCTTGACCGAATCAATCCCGGCGGCGGCCAGCTCCGGCAGGCGGAGGAGCAGGCAGAGATCGCGGGAGTTGAAGATGTAGGTGCCGCGCTTGTCCTCCACCACCGGGAAATACTGGCCGGGCCGCTTCTCCTCCAGCAGGCGGTAGGAGTAGCGGCAGGGATGGGCGCAGTCGCCGAGGTTGGCGTTGCGGCCTGTGAGATAGCTGGAGAGCAGACAGCGGCCTGAATAGGAGATGCAGAGCGCGCCGTGGACAAAGACCTCCAGCGCGATGTCCGGCACAGCCTGGCGGATAGTCCGTATCTCCTCCAGGCCCAGCTCGCGGGCGAGATTGATCCGGCGCACGCCCTGCGCCGCCCAGAAGCGGACGCTGGCCTTGTTGGTCACGTTGGCTTGGGTGGAGAGATGCAGCGGCATGTCCGGCACGGTCTCCCGGCAGAGCAGCAGAATGCCCGGATCGGCGACGATCAGCGCGTCCGCGCCTGCCTCGCGCAGGAAGAGCAGGTAGTCCTCAAAGCCGTTGAGGTCGCGGTTGTGGGCAAAGATATTCACGGTCACATAGACCTTCACCCCGTGCTGATGGGCAAGGCTGACTGCCTCGCGCAGCCCGGCGCGGTCGAAATTGCCCGCCTGCGCCCGCAAGCTCCAATTTGCTCCGCCCAGATAGACGGCATCTGCGCCGTAATGGATCGCGGTGATCAGCTTCTCCCGGCTGCCTGCCGGGGCCAGCAGCTCAGGCATCTTCTCGTTTGTCTTCATGCAGTTTCTCCTGCCCGGCGGAAAAGCGGCGGAAGCGGCAGCTCCGTCTTGACCGGCTCTGATTTTGCGGATATGGTGGATGTGCGTTCTGCATTCTCACCATAAAGTGCGGGGTCTTCCCTGTCAACAGCGGCGGCTGCCGCGCAGACGCTTCTTGTGCGCCGCAGGCTGGGCAGGTCTTGCATTACTCCTCCATCTCATACGGACATGAACCACGACCAGCAGCAGGAGAGCGTTGTCCGCATCGACAAGTGGCTCTGGGCGGCCCGCTTCTTCAAGACCCGCGCCTTGGCCTCGGCAGCAGTGAGCGGCGGCCATGTGCAGGTCGGTGGCAGCCGGGTCAAGCCGTCGCGCAACGTGCAGGTTGGCAATCAGCTCCAGATCAGGCGCGGCGAAGAGCTGTTTGAGATCGACGTGCTGGCCCTGAGCGAGCGGCGTGGCCCGGCCAAGGAAGCTGCTCTGCTCTACGCCGAGACTGAGGACTCGCAAACCAAGCGTGAGGCCGCCCGCGAGCTGCGCAAGCAGATTGGCGGCCCGATGGCCCGGCCAGAAGGACGGCCTGACAAGCGCGACCGCAAGAAGATACGTCAGTTTATCTTGAAGGAGTAGAGGCATCATGACGACCGCAGAGCGAATTTACCAGCAGAGCAGGGAGCTTCCTGAAGACGAGGCCAAGAGCGTGCTTGACTTCATTGGCTTCCTGCGGGAGAAGCTGCGCCGAACCAAGGTGCGGCACCAGGAAGCCGCCGACATGAGCGAGTTTGACCAGTTCGGTGCGGTATATGACGGAGCCTTTGACCGGAACGCCTGCTATGACCGGCCTGCGCTTCGCTGACACCAACATCGTCCTGTACAGCATCGGCAAGGACAGCGGCAAGAAGGAGGCGGCGCGGAGCATTCTCGCCCTGCGGCCTGTCATCAGTGCGCAGGTGGTCAATGAGGCGGTAAATGTCTGTCTGCGCCGCTTTGCCTTCACGCCGGAACAGGCATACGCCTTTGCAGATGCTCTCATGCGCCGGACAGATGTGCGCCCGCTTGACGAGGCCACCATCCGCCGCAGCGCAGACATTGCCCTCCGCTATCGCTTCTCCAACTGGGATTCCCTGATTGTCGCGGCAGCACTGCTGGCTGGCTGCGACACGCTCTACTCAGAGGACATGCAGCATGGGCAGGTGATTGACGGCAGCATGACCATCGTCAATCCGTTTGCAGAGATGTGACGGCCATGACCAACCACTTCACCAACAATCGCTGGCCGCAGAGCATTGAGCAGGCCAGCCGCTATGACCGCTGGTTTCAGGACAAGCCTCTGGTCTATGCGGCGGAGCTGCGGGCGGTGCGCGCCCTTCTGCCAGCAGCGGCGCGGCGGGCGGTGGAGATAGGCGCAGGCACAGGCCGCTTTGCTGCGCCTCTGGGCATCCGCACCGGCGTGGAGCCATGCGCGGCAATGGCCGCCATTGCTGCGCAGCGGGGGCTGACAGTTGTCAGAGGCAGGGCCGAGGCCCTGCCTCTGCGCGATGCTGCTGCCGACTGCCTGCTGATGGTGACAGCGGTCTGTTTCTTCAGCGACGCGCGGCAGGCGTTCCGCGAGGCATGGCGGGTGCTGGAGCCGGGCGGCCAGCTGGTTGTCGCCATCCTCGACCGCAGTAGCCCGCTGGGGCAGAGGTATGAGGCGGCCAAGGCGACCAGCCCCTTTTATCGGCAGGCCGTCTTCCGCACTGCCGAAGAAACTGCCGCCCTGCTGGCAGAGGCGGGCTTTGCCAGGTTCAGCTCCTGCCAGACACTGTTCGGGCAGGATTTGGCTGCTGTCAGCGCGGAGGAGCCAGTACGGGCCGGACACGGCCAAGGACTCTTTGCGGTCATCCGGGCGGGAAAGCCATGAGCGGCAGCCAAGAGATCGCCGAAGCTGCGGTGCTGCTCGGCCTGCCGGAGCGGGCGACGCTGGCGGAAATCAAGGCCAGCTACCGGCAGCTCATCCGGCAGTGGCACCCGGACATCAGCGGCGGCGATCCGGCGCAATGCAACGAGATGACGCGCAGCATCACTGCTGCCTACAAGGTGATCATGCTCTATTGCAACCACTACCGCTACTCCTTCACGGAAGAGGAAATCGCCCGGCACGCCTCGGATGAGGAATGGTGGACCGGACGTTTCGGTCGGGATCCGCTCTGGGGGCGGGGATGAGATTGGTCATCCTAAGAAGGATGAATACCGCCAAGCTCAAGGCACAGTAAGGGCGGTTCGCGAACCGCCCCTCCCTCATGCGGAAAACATGCCCCTGCGCATACG
>JAABPV010000059.1 GCA_011391865.1 Desulfobulbaceae bacterium
CTCGGAAAACATTGTCGTTTTCCAAAACAGCTTATTTTCATGAACTCGCAACACGCCTCTTTATTGTTCGCTATAATCTCAAATTAAGGGCATCACTTTCTATTTAACCACCATTAGATTTTCTTGGTGCGCATTCCTTCTGTCGATTTTACCCTCTTGGCGGTTTTAGCGCAAATCGCCAAGAGTCTGCGGCAAAAATTATCCAGATGATTAAGAAGGCAAAGCTTTGCAAGACGCAAACGTTGGATTGACAGACATATTATGAAAATTATCACAACAGATTTTATCGCCGGAGCGCGTGAGGCGGAAGGAATCGCGATCATCATTGATGTCTTCCGCGCCTTTTCCACCGCCTGCTATTGCCTGAATGCCGGAGCGCGGCGGCTCGTGCCGGTCAGTAGCATTGAGGAAGCCTTGGCGTTGAAAGAACGGCTTGCCGGTTCTGTGCTGATCGGCGAGCGCGGCGGCAGGAAATTAGACGGCTTCGATTTCGGTAATTCGCCGACCGAGCTGCTTCATGTCGATCTGCACGGAAAAGATATCATTCAAACTACTCATTCCGGCACGCAGGGCGTGGTTAATGCCGTGCAGGCGGACGAGGTGCTGACGGGCGCGTTTGTCAATGCTATAGCTACAGTCCGGCATATCCTCAGCAGAAAGCCTAAGGTCGTGACCTTGGTCAGGATGGGCTGGCAGGCGGAAACGCCTACAGATGAAGACGACCTCTGCGCCGAATATTTGGAAAGCCTGCTGCTGGGAAGGGATTTTGCTGAAGATTCCATTCTGCCGCGCCTGAAGGCTTCGCCCTGCTCTGCCCGCTTTTTTGCCCCGGACAAGCCGTGGAGTCCGAGCACAGATTTTGATCTCTGTCTGCGCTTGAACCGCTTTGATTTCGCTGTCGCCGCCGGGCTTGCGAAAGACGGCCTGCTCTCGCTCCGCACAACACAAAAGGAACAGCCATGAAGATCGTCGCCAGCAACAAAAAAGCCTATCACGACTATCACATCGACAAAACGATGGAGGCCGGGATCATCCTCAGCGGACCGGAGGTGAAGTCGCTCCGGGTCGGCAAGGCCAATCTCAAGGACGGCTACGCCGGGATCAGAAACGGCGAGGTGTTCTTGTACAACATGCACATTTCGCCCTACGTCTTCTGCACCTCATCTGCCGCCGACCCGCTGCGCGCCCGCAAGCTGCTCCTGCACCGGCAGGAAATTCGCAAGCTGATCGGCAAGCTGAATGAAAAAGGGGTTGCGCTTATCCCGCTGAAGGTATATTTTATAGACAATGGCAAGGCAAAAGTGGAATTGGGCCTTGCCCGTGGCAAAAAACTCTACGACAAGCGGGAGGCTCTGAAAGAACAGCAGAGTGCCCGTGAAGTGCAGCGGATGCTGCGTAACAAAGAATAATATCTGGGGGTGAAACGGCTTCGACGGGGATACGCAAGCTCATCGTTGCATGCCGAGCGTTCTGTCAGCTCGTAAAAAAGGCGGAATTTAAATATAATCGCAGACGATTATAACTACGCAGTAGCAGCTTAATAACCTGCTTTGCCGCTTTCCCGGTCCGCGCCCGTAAGGCCGGAGTAAAGCGTCGACTCTTCGGGCTGGTCATCGGGGGAGCATCTGCGGCCCAGTGACAAGATAAGGCAGATCGGCCTTCAGCAATCCTCTGTTCCAAGCGAGAGTTGAAGGCGGGATTGAGCTTGGAACTAAGCATGTAGAGACGAGAGGGGAGTATTTTCGGACCCGGGTTCAACTCCCGGCACCTCCACCAGCGAACAAGCCAGCCGCCGCTCCGGGCAAGTCCGGGGCAGCGGTTTTCCTTTTTAAAAACGCCAGTCAGACGGCACGCATCCCGCCATGAAAACACTCCACCTCACCAGCCTCGGCTGCGCGAAAAACTTAGTTGATTCCGAGCTGATGCTCGGTGCTCTCGAACTCAGCGGCTGGCGGGCCGTGGAAAACCCGGCGGAAGCCGAGCTGTTGTTGGTCAACACCTGCGGCTTTATCCGCCCGGCGGTCGAGGAGGCTGTGGACGAAATCCTCCGCTTGGTCGAATATAAGCAGACGGATTCAAATAAAAAGCTAGTAGTGACCGGCTGCCTTGTTCAGCGCTACGGCAAGGATTTGCAGGACGAGCTGCTGGAGGTGGATTTGTTTGTCGGCATTGACGACCAGCAGCGGCTGCCGGAGCTGATCAGCGAGCTGGCGGGCGGCGCAGGCAGCAGGCTGATTCTGCATCAGCCCTCATGCGGCCTGATCAGCAGCGCGATGCCGCGTCGCCTGTCCACGCCGCCCTTCCGTAGCTGGCTGAAGATCACAGAGGGCTGCGACAACCGCTGCACCTACTGCATGATTCCGGCCATCCGGGGCAAGCTGCGCAGCCGTTCCGCTGCCGATCTCGTCACCGAGGCCCGCGCCTTGGAGCAGGCCGGGGTGAAGGAGCTATCCCTCATCGCCCAAGATTTGACCGCCTACGGCAGCGATCTGAGCAGCAGTTTAGCCGCCCTGCTCCGCCAGCTACTGCAAGAAACCGAAATTCCTTGGCTGCGTCTGCTCTATCTCTATCCTGCCTCAGTCACCGACGAGCTGCTGGATTTAATGGCGGAGCAGTCGCGCATCCTGCCCTATCTCGACATCCCTTTTCAGCATGTCAGCAGCTCGGTGCTGCAACGGATGAACCGCCGCTACGGGCGCAAGGAGCTGGACCGGCTCGTCGCCCGGATCAGCAGACGAGTGCCGGACTGCGCCCTGCGCACCACCTTGATGGTCGGCTTTCCCGGCGAAACGGAAGAAGACGTGGCGGAATTGCTCGACTGTCTGCAAAGCTGGCAGTTAGATCATGTCGGCGTTTTTCCCCATGAAGACGAGGAAGGCGCACCAGCAGCGGAGTTCCAGCCCAAAGTGCCGGATGAGGTGAAACAGGAACGTTTTGCGCGGGTAATGGAATTGCAGGCGGCAATCAGCCAGCAGCGGCTGCGGCGGCTGGTCGGGCGGGAGGAGGACGTGCTGGTGGAGGGCGTAAGCCAAGAAACGGAACTGCTGCTGGAAGGCCGCACCCGCTTCCAAGCACCTGAAATTGACGGCTGCGTCTATATCAACGAGGGGGAGGCAAGCCCCGGCGACATTGTCAGAGTCCGCATCGACGAGGCACATATCTACGACTTGGTGGGCGGAATCATTAGCTGAGTTCCGCCCTTAGCCAAGGCGGCCTTATTTACCGCCTGCTTTCCGCGCCGCCTCGTCCACCCGCTCGCGCAGGTCTTTGCCGACCTTGAAGAACGGCAGCTTTTTCGGAGCCACGTCGATCTTTTCGCCGGATTTCGGGTTGCGGCCAGTGTACGAATCGTACTTCTTGACCGTGAAGCTGCCAAAACCACGGATTTCAATCGAATCACCCTTGACCAAAGCTTCGCTCATGGTGTCAATGATGGTTTTGGCCACTGAGGCGGTCTCGCGTACTGGCAGATTGACTTTTTCCGCCAAGGTTTCAATCAATTCTGATTTATTCATCTGTCAGCTCTCTCTCCGTTTTCCGGCAACAAGCCCGCAGGCCGTCCCAGCGTTGATCTGTTGGTGTCTGCCCGTCTGCAACTGTCTGGGCAAAGATCGTTATCAATAGTATTAAAGCAGTTATCGTTCTGATTGTAAAGGGCTTTTGGATTTAGCAAAGAGAAAAATCTTTTCAAGATCAGTTTTCCCTAAAAAGCGGCACTTCCCCGACCCCAAATCGCCCAGCCGCAGGCTGCCGTAGGCAGTCCGTTTCAGCCGCAGCACTGGGTGACCAACCGCCTGAAACATCTTCCGCACCTGCCGTTTCTTGCCCTCGTGGATGACTATTTCAATTACGGCGCAGCCTTTCTCCTGCCGCAGCACCTTGGTCTGCGCGGGCCAAGTCATCTGCCCATCGATAAGCAGGCCCTGCTCCAGCCGCCGCAGGTTTTCTTCGCTCGGCAGATAGCGCACTGTGGCCTCGTAGGTCTTCTTCACCTCGAATTTCGGATGCAGAATTTTGTTGGCCAGCTCGCCGTCGTTGGTCATCAGCAACGCGCCCTCGCTGTCGAGGTCAAGGCGGCCCACTGGAAATAGCCGTGTTTTGACCTCCGGCGGCAGCAGCTCGCTGACAATCGGGCGGCCCTGCGGATCGGACAGCGTGGTGACGTAGCCGCGCGGCTTGTTGAGCAGGAGATAGACCTTTTCCTCCTCCAGCCGCAGTGCTTTGCCGTCAACGGCGATGGCCGATTGCGCCGGGTCGGCTTTGCAGCCCAGCTCGGTGACAATCTGGCCGTCCACCGTGACCCGGCCAGCGGCGATGAGCTGCTCGGCGGCCCGGCGCGAGCAGATGCCCGCGCTGGCGATAATTTTTTGCAGCCGCTCCATTTGTTTCAGAAAGAGAAGAGGTTGACGGCACAGAGGATGTATTGCGGAAATGCAATCAGCCAGAAGAGCAAGGCAGCTGATGCAGAGATGATCAGCAGAACTGCCGTCATTGCCTCCACTTCGCCGGAATAATCTTATCAAACTTGCTGTCCACGAGTGCCTTGGTCGCCGGATCAACCTCCAGCACTTCGGTATACCACGGTTTCATCCGGCAGTCAAAGACGACAGGCGGAGTCAGGCCGACATGGAAGCGGCGCACTTGCTGCTGATTGGCGTGAATGTCTGCCGCCGGTTCAAAGCGGGTGAAGAACGTCCAGAGAAATTCCTGCAAGTTCTCCGTCGCGGCGGCGGCAGAATCCACCAGCACCAACACAGGCCAATCAGCCAAGCCCGGCCAGTTCGCCAGCAGCTCGCCCAATTTCGGTTTGGCGGCATAGCTCTCGCCTTGCACTGCCAGCGTTCCGGGCAGGAAAACCTTGGCCGGGCCGCAATCCGGCGGCAGGCTGCCGTTGAACTCCCTCGGCAGCTCGCCCCTCTGCTCGCCCAAGCCCAGCAGCATGGCCTTGGAGCCTTTGTTCACTGACGGGCCGGTGTAATCCAGCGTGTCCTGCGAAACATTAGCAAAGATGAACAAATCCCGCTCCCACGAGACGCGCTCCAGCACATGCTGCCAGAGTTTTGGGAAATCGGCAACATCCAAGCTGCCATCGGTGATGATCAGGAATTTAGTTAAGGAAAGTTGGCCTTCGCCGAGAATGCGCAGCCCGGCGGCGAACGCCTCGCGGGGATAGCGGTTGTAAACCTTGGCCGCCGCCAAGCAGTGAAAGCCGGTCTCGCCAAAAGTCTTGAGCTGCTGCACGCCGTTTAAGGCCAGCGGAAAGATCGGCGAGAGCAAATCCTGCAAGAAATCGCCGATGAAATAATCTTCCTGCTTGGGATGGCCGACCACTGTGGCTGGATAAATCGCGTCCTTGCGATGATACAGATGCGTGGTCTGGAAAACCGGATAATCGTGCGCCAGCGAGTTGTAGCCGTAGTGGTCGCCGAAGGGGCCTTCCGGTCGCCGCAGCTTGGGCGGCACGATGCCTTTCACCGCAAATTCCGCTTCTGCAACAAGGCGATGCCCGCCGAGCGGATCAGCCGCCATCGCCAGTCTGCTGCCCTGAAGCAGCGAGGCCAGCATCAGCTCCGGGATGTTTTCCGGCAGCGGCGCGATGGCGGCCAGCATCAGGGCGGGCGGCCCGCCGATGAACAGCGTCATGGGCAGGCTCTGGCCGCGCTGCTCGGCCTCAAAGTAGTGGTAGCCGCCGCCCTTGTGAATCTGCCAATGCACGCCGGTGCTGGTTTCGTCGTGGCGGTGGATGCGGTACATGCCGAGATTGTGGCCGCGCCCGTCCGGGTGTTCGGTGTAGACCAGCGGCAGGGTGACGAAGGCCCCGCCGTCGCTGTGCCACGAGGTGAGCATGGGCAGGCTGCTGAGGCGGGCGGGCTGCTGCATCCGCTCCAGCACCGGCGCGTCTTCGCGGCTGACGTTTTTCAGGCCAACCTTGAGGGCTTGCAGGCCGACGGAGCGGGACTGCCAGAGCTTGCCGAGCGTCGGCGGCATGATTTCTTCCGCCAAACGCACTAAGTCGCGGACAAAATCCAGCGGCCTACGGCCAAAGGCCAGCTCCAGCCGCCGGTTGGTGCCGAAAAGGTTGGTGACAACCGAGAAAGTCGAGCCTTTGACCTTGGTGAAAAGCAAGGCCGGGCCGCCCGCAGCAATCACCCGGCGGTGGATTTCCGCGATTTCAAGGCAGGGATCAACTTCAGCGTCAATGACGAGAAGTTCGTTTTCCCGGCGGAGGATGTCAAGGTAGTGACGGAGGTTGGTGATAGAGCCTATCAGTCTCATTTTACTCTGCTATGTCGGCAATATTTCCTTCTGAAGCAACATGTAGCTTTCCTTTGGCGCGCCAAAGGAAAAAAAATGAAGCAAGCCCTAACAGGTTAATTCCAGAAAAATAAACACCTATAGAATTTATGCTGAATGAAAAACCACTATCTCTTCCTATTTCCAAGTAGAAGTTACTTACAAGCGGCGTAATATCAAAATTAATCTCAAAAGCTGGTCCAAATATCATTTTTATATAGGCCCCAGATGAAAAAAAATATTTTATCCACTCCGATGAAATAATTGGAATTTGAGCCGCAAACCATACGCTGGAAAATAACCAACCAGAATGTCTGTTCTTTTTGAGTTGAACTCCATAATATATGGAAATTGCGTACATAAGCCCAACAGCAAGGGTTAGCAATGTATTGATGATTGAAAAATTACGCATCCATAAAAATATTGCACATAACAGTATACCTATTATTCCCCCTATTATTTGGATGCAGGATATTACTTTTATACTTCTCATAGTTTCCCCATTATTTCTATAAAATTTTATTTGTCAACCTGTAGCAGGGTCTCCTTCAGACCCTGCTATCTCCACTTCACAGCACCGCCATCACCGTGTTGCTCGGCCCGCTCTCGCCCGCCTTGTTGACCGCGATGACCCGGTATTCAAATTCCTTGCCGCGCTCCTGGTCGGTCAAAGTTGCTTCAGATTCCAAGGCCGTGCCGACCATTGTCCAGCTCCCGTCGGCCAGTTTGCGCCGCTCAATCCGGTAAAAGGCCGTCTTGCCGCCGTCGACCGGCTTTTTCCAGTCCAAGAGCAGCCAGCCTGGCCCCTCTTTGGCCGTCTCCAGCGAACGGGGCTGGCCCGGCACCTGAAGCGCGGTCGGAGATGCCGTGCCGCCCCAGCCCAGCGCGGCCAATTTGGCATCATTGCCGTCGACCGCATCTTCCGCATAATGCAGGTCTTTTTTCATCGCCGTAGTCAGCTAGTCCAACTTGGCCTGTTTGGCTTCGGTGGCCTGCTGCGCCGCTGCCTGAGCCGCGAGCTGGGCATCCTCCAAGGCGTTGAATTCGTCCAGCAATTGTTTCAGCTCGTTCCCGCTGACCGGCGGAGCGGGAAAATCTGGATTGTTGTGCAGCCCGGCGATGATGTTTTGGGCCAATGCTTTGATGTCTGCCTCACGGCGGGGAAAGTTTGCCATCATGACCTCCTTGGTTGGTGTTCCTGCCCTTTTTCAGACCTGCAACGCCTCTCATTGCAGATCAACAATGCCTCAGGTGCGGTCTGCAACGTGGCGTTGCAGACTGACAATGCCACAATGTAGACCGAACATGGGGCGTTGTCAATCAGCAATGCCTTGTTGTCAGTTTACAATGTCCCGCTGCAAACCGCATCTGCCTTGTTGGCGATTGACAACGAGTCATTGCCGATCAGCGCCGCCTCGTTGCGGGCCTGCAATGCCTCATTGTCAATCGTGAATGCCGTATTGTCGGCCTGCGTCCTTCTCTTCCTCGTGGTGATAGGGAGGATTTCACGCATTTATTTCTTCAGGCTGCTGTGTTGTTTGTTGCCTGGAGATTGGCGGCTTCAAGCAGTTCTTGAGCCTGTTTCGGGAACTTCTGAATAAGCCACTTCAGCAGCTCGACCTGATCGCCGCCCTTGGCCCGCCGGACTTGGATGAGCAGCTTCTGCGCCGAGGGGCGTTCCAGCGTGAGATTCGATGCGCCTTCATTGCGCACGGAACATAAGGCCCGCAGATTTGCAGGATCATCAGTGCCGCCTTGCGACTTGTCAACTATATGACCGATATGCAGCCGGGTCTTTCGCGTCTGATCATACGGATGCAGCTCACCGGCCACTGCACCGCACATCTGGCAGGTGAAACCGTTTCTGTCCAACACAAACGCTCTGGTCTCTTTGGAGATTGCTCGCTCAAACGCAGGCTGCGGCTTTGGGTCAGTCAGGATATATTGTCCCGGCTTCAGATCGCTGCGGTCATTATGCGTTTGAATCTGATAGCCTTCCTCAGTCCTCAGCTCCCGCACTCGCCGTGCCCATTCTGTTATGCCGCCTGCGACCTCACGCAGCTCATCAGAAGTCATAATCCTACCGAGATTGGCGAGAAAATGCTGTCTCAGCTTTGTCCGTACTCCTGCATCTTTTGCCATGAAAGCCCTCCTCATGCCGCGAAAGCGAATATCTTTCTTTGCGTCAAGGCCCGGCAGACCGCCGCTGCCGCCGCATGAGCGACCGGCGGCGGGAAGGCGTTGCCAATCTGACGGTAGGCCGGAGTCTTTTTGCCGACAAACTGCCACGCATCAGGAAAGCCTTGAATCCGCGCCACCATCGGCACGGTCAGCCTCGGCATTCCGACAAATTCCCGTTCCGGCGGCGCATCCGCCACGCCCTTGCCGTCAACGCCCAAGGCGGCCCATGCCTTCTTTGCCCGTGTCGGCCCCAAATCCGCGCCGCCGTGCTTTTTCGAGCCGCCAACAATGGTCGGCGCGATGTCGTCCGCCTGCTGCGCCCATTGCGTTGCGCCAATCCAGCCCTTGCTGGCCATCTGATCGTGCAGCAGCCGGCCAACCGTCAGCGGCGGCTTGCTTGCAGGCAGCGGCCAAGACATCGCCGCAGACAAATTATTCCGCAGAGCGACAATCACCACACGCGGACGGAGCTGCGACACGCCGTAATCCGAAGCGTTGAGCAGCCGCCACTCGGCGGCGTAGCCCATCCGCTCCAGCTGGCGTTTCAAATGCAGGCGGTAGTCCTCAAAGACCGCGTCCAAAAAGCCGCGCACATTCTCCAGCATCACTGCTTTGGGCCTGATTTCATCCACCAGACGCAAGGCTTCCGGGAAGAGGTCGCGCTCGTCATCGCTGCCAAGCTGCCTGCCCGCCTTGGAGAACGGCGGACAAGGCACGCCGCCTGCGAGCAGATCAACGCCGCGATACGGCCTGCCGTCAAACTCCTTCACATCGCCCTCGATCACCTGCCACTGCGGACGGTTGGTCCGCAGCGTCTTGCAGCAGGCACTGTCAATCTCCACCAGAGCCAGCGGCTCAAATCCGGCCCGTTCCAAGCCAAGTGCCTGCCCGCCTGCGCCTGCGCAGATTTCAATGCATGAAAATCTTCCGCTCATTTGCCCTCCTTCACCGCCTCAATCTCCAGCTTGCCGAGCAATCCACCTATGGCGATCTGCCCTTCCACGTCGGCGCGGGTGAAGCGGAGATGGTAAATGTCTGCCGGGAGCTGCTTGGTCGTGGTGTCCAAGCTGATCCACTGCCCTTGGATGCAGACCTCGTTCCAAGCGTGGTAATAAAAGGCGTTTTTCTGCAAGGTCACGCCTGCGGCGATGGCGGTCGAGATGCCGAGGCTGCGGCTGAGGGCGGTGAAGAGGGCCGCGTGCTCGTTGCAGTCGCCAAGGCGGCTGTCCAGCGTGGTCAGCGCGTCAGGCAGGCCGATCACGGGCCGTTTCTCAATGTTCGCATAAACCCAGTCGGTCAGCAACCTGACCTGCTGGACGGGATCGGTTGCATCGCCGACAATCTCCTTGGCCTTGGCGATGATTTTTTTATCCTCGGCCTGCACATAGCGGCTGCCGCGCAGATAGGCCGCATTTGCGCCGCAGTCTTCCGGGCCGTCGGCCTGCGGCGGGAACGCCTCCTTGCGCACTGTCAGCCTGCCGTCGGCAAACTGCTGCCGCCCGCCGTTCAGCTCCACCTCAGCTTCGGCGGGAAAACGGAGCTGATAGACTGCTGCCGCGCTGTCTTCCGGCGGCAGTTCGCCTGAATGCTGCACCGCCACCGCCGCCAGCAGCTCGTCGCCGCCCGCTTCGATGTTCATCGCCTTGAATTTTGGCTCAGCCTCAAAGACAAAACCAGCAGGAGACTCCTCCTTGATGATCTTGCCCTGCTCATCGAGCCAGAACTTCGTGGTCATGCCGGAATAGGACTCAGTGAACTCATGCAGATTGTAAACACGCCCGCCGATCAACTCTTTGTCTGGCCCCTTGTAAGTGATAACCGACTCGCGCTTGGCCAACGAGAAGGGGTCAAAAAAAGGTGCCTTCAGCTTCTCGCCTGCCTTGCTCATTTTGGCGAGCAGATAGCCGCGCTGGTTGAGCGGCAGCAGGGGCACGTCCGGCAGGGTGACTGTGTCCTTGATCACCGTCCGGCCTGTGTCCAATGTGAAATGCACGGCGCGGCCTTCGGTCTTTCCTTCAGCCTTGGTGCTGTAAAAAGGCGAGCTGAAGGTGAACTGAAAGCTCTTCAGCCGCATCCCGCTGTCTAACTCCGCATGCAGATCCATGTCCACCGGCTGCACACTGTTGATCACCTTCAGCTTCAGCGATGCCTGCTGGCGGATGCGGTAGCCGCCGTCCACCGGACGCACGTCCTCCATTACCCAGCCGATACGTTTGGTGTGGAGATGCACGCCGTAATATTGCTGATATTTGGCCTCAATTAGGACAGCCTGCTCGCTTCCGTCCAGCGCGGCGATGAAGAAATCCCGCCGCGCCAGTAGAAGCAGGAGGAGTAGCCAGCCGACAATGACGGCGTATTTGAACCAGCGGAAGGTGGTCATAGGCGCAATGTGGCGGAAAAGATGATCAGCAGTTGCAGGGTCATAGGAACAGCATACCGCGCCGCAGCCGGGCCGTCAACCCGGCGCGGCAAAGGGCATTCAGTCCTGCGGAAGGAGCAGACGGAGGAAACGCTGCTCGTAAAACAGTCCTGCCGGGCCGGTAGTGTGCGGCGTGTAGGGCAGCAGGCCGTCACTGTTTCCGGAGATGTTGTCAAAGTCAGCAATCACCTCGCCGTTTTCATCGACAGCAGAGAGATGCAGGTCGAGAATGGGCCGGAAGACTTTGACAATGCCGTCTTTGTCCTGCCGGATGATCATATTCTCCCAGCGGCGGAGACCATAGCTTTGCAGCCACACGCCCGGTTTCCTCTCTCCGCTCAAAGTGTCGCTCATGGCTGGCTCATCTTCGCTGTCGGCAAGAAACGCCTCTGCCTCTGAATTGCTCTGCACTGTCAGCGAGTTCCACGGATTTGTGTCAGATGAGTAGGTGAGCAGCAGGTGCGTACCCTGATCGTTAAAACTCCATTGGGCGTGGCAGACTTGGCAGGCAACCTTGCCGCCGTATTTTGCATGGGCGGGATGCTGAAGCCGGGGAACAGGATGCTCTTTGCCGCTGGCTTTGCCGGTCAGGATGAGCTGGCCGCCTTCGCTCCGCAGATTTTTCAGCGGCGGGATTTGGCCCGGCTGCGGATCGTGGCAGTCTTTGCAGCTCACCGCCGCCTGTCTGCCGGACAGCTCCAAGCCACTGTGACAGTCAAAACAAGTCAGGCCGCGCTGGCGGTGAATGTCTTGAGTAAGATCATGCTGCTCCACACCGTAAGGACGCAGATAAGGAGCCTTGGTGACTTGCGGCGCACGGAAATCGCTGCCAAGATCATGCTCGTGCATTCCGGCGAAATCACTGCCGACGCGATTGCCGTAATGGCAGCTCAGGCACTGCCGCTCGCCGGGCAGGCTGAAGGCGTGGCTGTCCAATTTGCCCTCAGTCTTGCGCAGATGGCAGGCGGCGCAGCCTGTGCCGCGCTGCGTCTGCGGGTAGCTGTCGCCTGCCGCGCCCGGATGACAGCGCAGGCAGCGGCGGCGGAGCAGGTCATTCACCAAATCCTCCTTGCTCTGCGGCGGGCTGTTCGGCTCCGGCAGCTCGCGCAGGCTGTTGACCGGCTCCAAGCCGAACTGACTGCGGATCAGATTGACCTCGTTGCGCAGGCTGAAATGCCCGCGTTGGGCGCAGCCTTCCGCCTGCTGCGCGTGGCATCTGCCGCAGACAGCGGCCATGCTCTCCGGCGCGGCAGGCTTTGCGTTCAGTCCTTGGTGGGCAAGCTGACGATTGTTCGCGCTGTTGTCGCCCTGATGACAGTCCGTGCAGGCGAAATCATGCGGCGTGTCCAATTGAATCTCCGCATGGCAGCCCCGGCAGCCGGGCGGCGGCGGAGCTGCCGGAATGGTCGCCGCATCCTGCGGTTTGGCAGGCGGCACTGGAGCAGGCTGTTTTTCTTCGCGGCAGCTATTGAGGAAAATCAGCAGGAAAGCGGTCGGCAGCAGAAAAATTGTTCTCATGAACTTGACAGTATAGCACGAACCTGCTACATAATAAAGTTCAGATTGCCGGAACAGCGGCAGCAACGCAAGCGAACAGGCCGATATAGCTCAGTTGGTAGAGCAACTGATTCGTAATCAGTAGGTCACCAGTTCAAGTCTGGTTATCGGCTCCAGTTGTTTCGAGTTAGCGCAAGGTCTATGCTGGCTCATTTTTCTTTCCTGCCTCTCCGCCACACATCCTGCCCCCACTTTTTTGCTCATGGAGCAAAAAACGCCGCCTGAAGATACTGGAGCATCTGCTGCGGCATGTGGCCCTGCCAGCGATGTAAAGGCTTTTCAACCGTACTCCTCAAGCAGCATGATGTGGCCAAACTGTTTCACCTTGGCGAAATGCCGCCTGTCATTGGTCACGAAAACACCGTCATGCAGAATCGCCAAAGCATGATACAGGCAATCTGAAAGCTCCGGCCAGCCGCTTTTCTTGTTCCCTGTTCTGGCCAGCTCAACCGCCTTCATGCGCAGTGCGCAGCTTGGCACCACGACATGCAGCACCTTCTGCCGGGTTAAATTCTCGGTGGTGGCTAAATAGAAAGTGATGCCCTTAATTTGAGATTATAGCGAACAATAAAGAGGCGTGTTGCGAGTTCATG
>JAABPV010000060.1 GCA_011391865.1 Desulfobulbaceae bacterium
TCCAAGACCTTCCGACGAAAATCTATTGAGTATGCCATACACACAGTGTAGTCATTTTATACTGCTTTGGCTATAATAAATGTTTTATAGCAACCGCCCTCTACGGCGAAGACTCCTCAAAGGTGCAGATGCTCTGCTTCTTCCGGGATGAATATCTTTCAGCAAGCAGCTTGGGCCGCGCTTTCATCGCGTTGTATGTACGCTTTTCTCCGCCATTGGCGCGGGCCATCGCAAAGGAATCCATGCTGCGCACCCTCGTCCGCTATTGCATTGTTGCCCCGGCCCTGCTGTTCACGGAGAAGTTTCTTGCGTATGCCGGGCGGAAGGAGAAGCTGAAGAAATGGCAGGATGGGAATTGCCAAGGCTGACAGAATCTTCAAACGTCATCTGGAAAAAAATTATGGGGCGGTCATGAAAACTCTGAATCAGTTGCCCTTGGTCGAGGCATCCACCTTGTCGCCCAAGTCCTTCAGGCTCTTCTCGGCCATATGCATCATCGAATCCGCATGATTGCGGGCCTCAATCACGGCCTTGCGCTTCTTGTCCTCGTCCGCGTGCAGCTCCGCGTCCTTCTTCATCTTCTCGATCTCCGCCTCGGTCAGGCCCGATGAAGCGGTGATGCGGATAGACTGCTCCTTGTTTGTGCTTGCTTCGCCATAAAAAAGGAGAACAGGCGGTTCTGTTCTCCCCTTCAGTATTCGGAAACAGGTAGAAATTACTCCCAATACGTCATGATGTAATTCTTTCTATTAGGACGGCTGTTGCTCCTGCCAATGAAACACAGCTTAGTATAACGTTCCACAATGCGCAAGATGGCCAGCGCATCATTGAGGTCATCAGCACGCAGCATATAGTGGTTTCCCTCCTTGATGCTCCAGCCATCAGCATCAATGTCTTCAGCAACAACGTTGTTGGGATTGTAAGGAATGCAGTCAACTTTGGTGAGCGGCTCCCACGGTAGGCCGCTGTTTCCAGCCCAGTACTCCGTAATATAATCACGGCGGTTTGTTCTTGGATTGTCGCGACCTACGAATCCCTGCCGCGTGTACCTGCGGGCGACAGCCATGCCGTTGCGCGCATCTTCCCTATTGTCAAACATCTTCATGCGGCTGCGGCCATCGGTGAGCAGCCAGCCTCTTGCGCCCTCATCCACGATTCTCAAGGTGCGCGGATTGTATCCAATCTCGTCGAGAGTGAGAATGTCTTGCACGTCTTGAATCAGGTACATTCGATCATCAATGCCGCACTGCCCGTACCCTATGCGGAAGCATCCGTCCTTTCCGTTTGCCCCCCAGCTATTCTTGCATATCCAGCATGACTGGGCATCATCATAGCCGATCACAGTGACGCAGTGTCTGCCATTAACGTTGCCCGTGGAATACGTGTACACGTCATTCGCGCCTAGATTCCAATACCAATAAAAGTCTTCATATACCGTGTAACATGCAATCAGCGGCCCTTCCTCGCAAAGCCACCGCTTCATCAGGGTGACATTGGTGGTTGAATCATATCCGTGAATCTTCAATGTGCGTAAGGTGCCTTCGACTAATTCTGCATTCTGATTGACGGGCTGGTATGGATAACTCATTTCAGGGCAAGACCCTTGGTTAACCAAATAGTCAAGTGCGGACTGAACAAACCATCCATATCTTGGATCACCAAAATTGCACTGCCGTTCATTGACAAAAAACAAGTTTGCCTCAGACTCATCTATAGTCAGCCTAGCGTTACTCTTCTCAATACGCTGGTGAGATTCCAGTGCGGCTATAACGCCAAAGGCAACACAGGAGCCGCAGTTTCCTTGATCTTTAGGAGGAGAAACCCAGTTGCTTCCATGCACGTTCCGCCAGTCCCACGACTTTGGAAGGATAGGAATGAATGGTCGCCTGATGCGCAGGGTGTTAGGCAGCCAAGGTGCAAAGTTTGTGTCTATCCTGCGTATTTTCGGCATCCGCGCCGTCGGCGTACCTGCTGTCGGCTGCAAAGCACCGAGTGCAAATCGCTTTGAAAGCACCTCAAGCTGAATATCGTCGGCAATGTTTGCCGGGATTGTCCAGCGGGCGTTTTCTGTTTTCAGTATGCTCCTGAGTTCCCTGACATTCATATTCAAACTCCATTTGATTAGATGTTCAAACTGCCCTGAATTCGCCTCTTGCTGAAAACATTGCGACAACAACGCTCTCTTCCGTTAGGAACGGATACAACACAAATAAAGAGATAGCAATGATTCCCTCTTTACCGTCACGATTTATACCTCAGCCAAAGGTGATGCTAACGATTATCCTGTCCTCGTTCATCTCGATATTTACCCTATTTGCGTTATAGTCCATCGTGAGCATGTCTCCTGTTGTATAGACCCGCAGCAGTCGGCCAATCAGTCCTTTGCACTGCTCAGGATTAAGCTCCTTGCCACAGCAGTCTGAATGCTGTTTCTTCTCTTTGCAATTGCCCATTTAATGGCTCCTTTGAGGTTAAGAGAGCAGGGTAGTTTATTTACCTTGCGAGGGTGAAGCTCTGTTACTGCCTGTACCTTGTTTGTTTCCCTACGTCAGCCTCACCTCCAGCACATCAACCACCCTGCTCGAATACACATTCCTCGCCATCTTCACCAAGGCGGCAAAATCATTCACCCGAATCTCCAAGCTGCTGACCGCCGAGCCAGCAAAGCCCTGCACGGTGAGCGTCCCGTTGGCCGTCACAGTCACGACCGGGCCTGCTTTCCCGCCTTCCTCCATGTCGAGCAGGCTGAAGAGCAGATGGCCCGCGTGGATATCCAAGACCGCCTGAATCCGCAGGGTTTCGTCCGCGCTCATGCTGCCGCCGGTCACGCTCACATACGGCGCATCCGCGCTGCCAGTGAGGATGCCGATGGGATGGCCGAAATTGGTCAGAGTCAGCGGCGAGCGCAGTTTCCGCCCGTAGATGCCGCTGCGCACCGTCCCGTGCTCGGTGTACTGGGTGCTAATGGCGACTGTATATTCATTGTTCCACGGATGCGCCTGCGCCGGGATTTCCGGCACCAGCAACACGGAAGCGTTAGCAATCACGGCAAACTGGGCCTGCACAGCCCGCCCACTTTGAGTGCCCTCAATGACGCAGCCGCAGCCTTCCTCGCCTTCTTCAAAAAAGAGATTAGTGCCGGTCAGTTTCAGCACGCCCTTGGGGTTGAGCACATCCTTCAGCTTGAGCTTGATGTCTTCGGCAGCGGCGATCAGCGGTTGCTTCTGCTCAGGCGGGAGGCGTTCGAGCTGGGCCGCATGACGCAGCTCGCGCATGAACGGCACCGAAGCGTGGATATTGACCTGGATCAAGTCGTCGCGGTTAGGCAGCGGAGTATCTGGCGCGTCTAATTTGCCAACAAAAGAAATACGATAGCTGAAAGCATCCTCCAGCGTGATTTGGTTGCCGTTGATCAGATGCCGCTGAATCGCCTTGCGCTCCGCCCGCAGCACCGCCTCGACCAGCTCCGCGTTCCAGTTCGGATTTTCCGCTGCAATTTCAGCGGCCAGCTCGCTGTAGCCGACTATGTTGCGCGGCACAAAGAGCATTTTGTAGGACTGGGGAACGGTGAGGGCGTTGACGGCGGGCCGCCATTGAATCGTCGGCATGACTGTTCTCCTGCGCAGAAGAAAGGAAGGGGCCGGACAAGCGGCTGACTGCTTGTCCGCTGAAGGCTTCGGCGGAAGATACCATGCGCGCTGCATGATTGTCAAGATAAATTCAGCAGTGCTCTTGCTTGTGCAATGAGAAGAGGCACGATGTACGAGAGTACCTCTCAAAAGAGAATGAGAATCCTTCTCAGTAGAGACACGCTAAGAGGATATGCCGCAGCCAGCTGTCGGGTTCAAGGCCAACGCAGGAGGCTGGCGCAACGTGTCGGGCGAGGCAATTGAAGAGTGTCGAGCGAGAGTAAGCAAGAGACTCGAGCGAGGGAAAGAGGGAGACTCGCTCGAGTCTCTTTGAAAACGTCGAGCGAGGAATTTTGGAAGTGTCGCTCGACAAAGTTTGGGCGCGGCGGGTGAGGGAGCTGAAGGCGGTCAAAAGGAGCAAGGCCGCTTCACGCCGCGTCAGGCAGAGCCAAAAAAGCGCGTCCGCCGACCGAAAAATACTCCTTGACGCGCAGAAAATCTTGTGCGAACATCAGCTATAAGCAGCCTGCTGCTGACAAAGAACTGCTCTTTGTGGACACAGCATCCTGCTGTTCGATGAAGACGGAAGAGAAAAAAGGAGAGAAGATATGGACAGCGCACTGAACGTGATAGGTCTTCTGGCAATTTCCATGCTCTACCTTTCTTTTGGCGCGGCAATCGCTTTCGGATCAGCGCATGTAACGAAGAACTATGTGTCAGCAAAGGTTGAGCATATATTCTACGCCATATTCCTTGGCGTGATGGCTTCATTCTATCTGCCGTTCATCGCCTATTTCGGCGATCTGAAGACGACCGGAACTGAGCTGACCGCAGTGGCCTTCTTTGCCGTTCTCGGCCTCATCGGCCTCAAAGAACCAGCAGTCATGGCCGCAGGATATGCCCTGCATTGCGTGTGGGATGTCGCGCATGAATGGAACATGCACTTTGCCGGCCATGCTTGGGAGATTATTTCCGTCCCTGTAGGCTACGGCTCCCTCTGCATCGCCTTTGACGTGTACATAGCCGTGTACTGTCTCTACCGCCGCAAGGAATGGCTGGCGGCATGGAAAGGAGCGGGCGTGCCCTCGCCTTGAGCAGGCACTTCGCCAAAAAAACACAAAGGGAGTGCAGATTGCTCTGCCCTCCCTTTTGCTTGTTCTGCGCGGATGGAAAACAGCGTGCTATGGAGTCGTATTTTTCGTTGCCTTGATGCAGGTGATTCGTGAAGAGGCGATTATCTCCACGCTCTCTTGTGCCGTCTTTGTTTTGGGGAAATACAAGGCGTAGGTGCTTCTGTCTGTAGCAAGCAGGAGCGCGTTTCGCTGCGCCCCATCAATGCAGTATGTTTGTAGCTTGCTGAACAGGCTTTTCTGATCACCTTGTGCATTGCTTTGGGAATACTGTTTGTATTCTTCGACTGCGTGTTTTTCGCCTTTCTCATAAGAGAAGATGAGCAATCTATTGAAAGCATACAACACGATAAATAAAAACAAGGAGATGGCAATTAGTTTGAATACAACGGCCATAATATTTATCGATAATTTCGGTGGTTCATCCTCCAACTTTTCTTTCTTCTCATCTTTATCTTTCCTGTGCCACCAGTTCGCTACCTTGTCAGCAATTCTGCTCCTTAATGCTTCAGTTAATATAGGAATATATATCACTGCAATAATTCCACTACCAATTGCTATTATACTTAGCTGCATTATGGTGGAGGACAAGAGAAGGTATCCAGAGGACAAGGTGCTATAAATATCATTCGCTAAAAGGTCAGATTCAACTCCCCATTTCTGAAGATACCCAACATGGCGATAGAATCCAGCGAGATATAAAAGTCCAGTAGCTGTGGACAGCAAAACAGTTGCGTCTATACCCACTTTTGCCAATAAATTGTTTTCACTAAGACTCATACAGTCTTCCTTCAACGTTGCAGGAACCCATTAGGCCGCGTGGATAAAAAAATACGCAGATTGAAGTGAGAAAATCTCTCGCCTCAACCTGCGTATGGCCACGGAATGCGCTTGCGGAATTACTTCACTTCCTCAAAATCCGCATCCACCACATCGTCATCATCCTTACCCTTCTTGCCGCCTGCCGCGCCAGCGTCAGCACCGGGCGCGCCGCCCTGCGAAGCCTGCGCGTACATCAGCTCGGCCAGCTTGTGCGAGGCTTGAGTCAGCGACTCAGTGGCGGCCTTGATTGCCTCCGCGTCCTCGCTCTCCATCGCCTTCTTCACTTTGCTGATCTCATTCTCCACGTTGCCCTTGGTCGAGGCATCTACCTTGTCGCCCAAATCCTTCAGGCTCTTCTCGGCCATGTGGACCATCGAATCCGCATGGTTGCGGGCCTCGATCACGGCCTTGCGCTTCTTGTCCTCGTCGGCGTGCAGCTCCGCGTCCTTCTTCATCTTCTCAATCTCAGCCTCGGTCAGGCCGGAAGAGGCGGTGATGCGAATCGACTGCTCCTTGTTCGTGCCCAAGTCTTTGGCGGACACGTGCAGGATGCCGTTCGCGTCAAGGTCAAAGGTAACTTCGATCTGCGGCACCCCGCGCGGCGCAGGCGGGATGTCATTCAACTCGAAGCGGCCAATGGTCTTGTTGTTGGTCGCCATCTCCCGCTCACCCTGAAGCACGTGGATGGACACCGCAGGCTGGCTGTCAGCAGCGGTGGAGAAGACCTGGCTCTTCTTGGTCGGCACCGTGGTGTTCTTCTCGATCAGCTTAGTCATCACGCCGCCGAGGGTCTCGATGCCCAAGGACAGCGGGGTGACATCGAGCAGCAGCACGTCCTTCACATCACCCTTGAGCACGCCGCCCTGAATCGCCGCACCGACCGCAACCACTTCGTCCGGGTTCACGCCCTTGTGCGGCTCTTTGCCGAAGATCGCCTTTACCTTCTCCTGCACTTTCGGCATTCTGGTCATGCCGCCAACCAGAATCACTTCATCAATCTTGGACGGATCGAGTCCGGCATCCTTGAGCGCGGTGCGGCAAGGCCCTTCGCAACGATCAATCAGATCAGCAACCAAGGCTTCCAGCTTGGCGCGGGACATCTTGATGTTGAGATGCTTGGGGCCGGTTGCGTCAGCGGTGATGAAGGGCAGATTGATGTCGGTCTCCAAGGAGGAGGACAGCTCTTTCTTCGCCTTCTCCGCCTCTTCCTTCAGCCGCTGCAAGGCCATCTTGTCCGTGCGCAGGTCAATGCCGCTGTCGCGCTTGAACTCATCAGCCAGCCAGTTGACAATGCGCATGTCAAAGTCTTCACCGCCGAGGAAGGTGTCGCCGTTGGTCGATTTGACCTCAAACACGCCGTCGCCGATCTCCAAGATGGACACGTCAAAGGTGCCGCCGCCGAGGTCAAAGACCGCAACCGTCTCTTCACCCTTCTTGTCCAAGCCGTAGGCGAGCGCGGCGGCAGTCGGCTCGTTGATGATTCGCTGCACGTTGAGGCCCGCGATCTTGCCTGCGTCCTTGGTCGCTTGGCGCTGGGCATCGTTGAAATAGGCCGGCACGGTGACAACCGCTTCAGTCACAGGCTCGCCCAGATACTCCTCCGCCGTCTTCTTCATCTTACCAAGAATCATCGCCGAGATTTCAGCCGCCGAGTAGTTCTTGCCTTCGACATTAACCATCGCGTCGCCGTTCGGGCCTTCAACAATGGCAAACGGACTGAGCTGAATGGACTTTTTCACCTCTGGATCAGAGAACTTGCGCCCGATCAGCCGCTTGATGGCAAAGAGGGTGCGGGTGGGGTTGGTGACGGCCTGCCGCTTGGCAATCTGACCGACCAGCCGCTCGCCGCTGTCGGGAAAGGCAACGATGGACGGGGTGGTGCGGTTGCCTTCGCTGTTCTCGATCACCTTGGGGTCGCCGCCTTCCATGATCGCCACGCACGAGTTGGTGGTGCCGAGGTCAATGCCGATGATTTTAGCCATGATATATCTCCTTCAATATGTTGTCGTCTGTTTGTTTCAATCCACGCCCCCGCGAGGGGGGCGACTTCAAAGCTGCCTGCCGCTCTCTACAATGTGCATGAAAATACCGCTGTCAAGGGGACTTGTTCAGCGGCAGCAAGAATTCCGGGCAGGCTATTCTGCTTTCGCCGGGCCGCTGGACACCACCACCTGCGCGTGGCGCAGCACCTTGTCTTTGAAGGAGTAGCCCTTGGCAAACTCTTTCACCACGTGGTTGTTCGGAATCTCCGTGCTTGCCTCCATCGTCAGGGCATCCATCTGGTCAGGGTTAAAAGGCTGGCCAACTGCGGAAACCGGCGTGACTCCGCAGCGTTCCAGCATGGTGTCGAGGCCCTTCTTGGTCAGCTCCACGCCTGCCAGCAGCGCGGCCAGCTTCTGCTCGGCCTCGCCGCCTTCGACCTTGCCCTGCTCAATGGCCCGCTCAAGATTGTCCGCTGTATTGAGCAGATCGCGCAGAATGTTCTCGCCCGCGTACTTGAGTAGCTTCTCCTTGTCGCGCTCCATCCGCTTGCGCGAGTTCTCCGCCTCGGCAGCAAAGCGCGTCACCTGATCCAGCTTGGCGCGGGTCTCCTCCAGCTCCTTGGTCAGCAGCTCCTCAGCGGAAGGGGCAGTCTCCGCCGCCGCCTCTGCGGCAGCCTCGCCGCCAGTCTCTGCCGACTGCCCGGCCTCATGCTGGAGCGGCACCTCTTCCGTCATCTCGTTCTTGGTCTCGTCAGCCACGTATCTTCTCCCTGTTCTGAGCGGTTTTCATGTCATGATCCTGCAATTCTTTGCGGCAACAGTAAGCACAGGGCAGGGGGATGTCAAGGCGGCCGGGAACGGCGCGTCAGCCCGTGCGAATGATTGTCAAAGCGGGCTGCTGCTGGTATGCTTGCCGCATCTTGTTTTCCGCAGAAAAAATGCAGGGAGGCCGTCTTCATGCTGGGCAGCAGCTTGAAAAAATTCTTTGGCATCGGGCCAATCGGCATGATGATCAGCTTCAGCTTGCTGACAGCGGCCTTTTTTGCAGACCGGCGGCTCGGCGGCACGGCCATGCTGGAGCACGCCCTGCCGCTGCAAATCGCCGCAGGCGCACTGGCAGCGGCAGGACTCTGCCTGCTCGCCTGGGGCGCACGCACCTTGCGGAGCTGGTGGAGAAACGAGGAGCTGTGCACCGGCGGGCCGTTCCGCTGGTTCCGCCATCCCATCTACGCCGCCTACATCACCTTCATCTTTCCCGCCGCCGCCCTGTTTCTTAACTCTTGGCTGCTGCTCATCGCCGCCGCCGCGCTCCATCCGCTCTGGCACCTGATAGTCCGGTATGAGGAGGTGATGATGCTTGAAAAATTTGCCGAGCGGTATCGCGGCTACATGGACAGAACAGGGCGGTTTTTTCCCCGCTTTTGGATGAGCTGAGGCAGGAGGGAAGGCAGGGCGGCGGCCTCAGGAACGGAGAACTCCGTTCCTGAGGCGCGGCACGAATCAGGCTGAGGCGGTGTACTGCCGGATGGTCTCGGCGATGGTGCGGAAGATGCGGGTGAAGGTTTCCTCGTCGCGCTCCAGCAGTGTGATGCGGAAGCCCTGCAAGGCGGTAGCGAAGGAAGTGAGCGGCACCACGCAGATGCCGGTGGAACCGAGCAGGTAATAGACAAAACGCTTGTCCGGCTCCACGCCGGGACCATTGACCATCTTTTCCACGGTCTCGCGCACTGCGTCGCTGGCGATGGGCAGGCTCTGCTTGTGATTGAGCAGGCCGTGCTCAAAGACCACGCTCATGTAGAACGCGCCGTTAGTACGGTTGACTAACACGCCTTTCAGCCCCTTGAGGATATCGTAGGCGATGTTCGAGTACCGCTCGTAGCGGCGGATGCGCTCGCTGAGGTACTTCGGATACTCTGGGTGCGTCACCACCTTGGGCAGGACGAGCTGCGGCAAAGTGGTGGAGCAGACCTCCATCATTTTGGCGTTGAGGATGGACTTGGTGTATTTCTCGAACATGCAGTCGTGGTGGCCGTTGTAAACCTCCATCCAGCCGCAGCGCCCGCCCGGCCACGGCATCTCCTTCGACACGCCGCGCAGGCAGATAGCAGGCACCCGTTTGCCTATCACCGTGGCCAGTGGTACTGCTTTCGTACCGTTATAGACCATGTTCTGATAGACCTCGTCGCAGACTAAGAAAAGATCGTAGCGGTCGGCGATGTCCACTATCGCCCGCAGGATGCTCTCAGGATAGACCGCGCCGGTCGGGTTGTCCGGGTTGATGACTAAAATGCCCGCAATCGCCGGGTTGTATTTGACATGGCTTTCCAGATCATCCAAGTCCGGGTACCAATTGTGGTTCGGATCAAGGATGTAGGTCAGCGGACTGTCGCCTGCATGAGCGGCCTCGGCAGACGAATGCGTGGTGTAGCTGGGGGTGGGCACAATCACCCGCGCTGTGGGCCGAAGGAAGCCGAAAACCTTGGAGATCGCGTCGCCGAGGCCATTGAAGAAGAGGATATCCTCCGCCGTGATCTGCGCCCCGCCAAGGGCGTTGGTCTGCGCGGCGATGAACTCCCGCGTGGCCAGCACGCCTCTGGTCGGCGAGTAGCCGTAGCTCGCGTCCTCTTGGGCCGCCGCCGCGACGATGTCCTTCATCCAGCCGGGTATCTGCTCGCCCTTGGCGATGGGGTCGCCGATGTTCTCCCAGTTCACCTTCACGCCCAAGGCCTGAAGCTGGTTGCCGACATTGACGATGTTGCGAATCTCGTAGGTGAGTTCGCCTGCGCCGGCATGGACAATATTGGTTCGCATGGACTTCTCTCTCCTATTCAGCTGCGCGTTTCAGAAGGAAGGTGTGCGTCTTTTTTGTACGCAGGCACAAGTGATTACCACAGCCGGAGCTGGCCGTCAACCGCTTGGTGGAGGAAATTTTCAATCTGGGGCGCGACGGAGAAGCCGCAGCTTAGGAGAGAGGGCTTTCTATCCCGTACTTCTTCATCTTGTTGAGCAGGGTCTTGCGGCTGATGGCGAGGCGGCGGGCGGCCTCACTCCGGTTGCCCTCGGTCTCCGCAAGGGTGCGGACGATGGCCTGCCGCTCGGTCTCCTTGAGAGATCCTTGCGGCGGCGGCGCGTCTTCCTTCAGATTCAGACTCATCCAGCGCTGGACCGCCAAGGGCAGGCCGTCCACATCCAAGTATTCGCCTTTCATCAGAATCACGCCGCGCTCGACAGCGTTTTCCAGCTCGCGCACATTGCCCGGCCACGGATAGCGGCTGAGCACGTCCATGCACTCAGGGGTGATGCCTTTGACTTTGCGTTTGTTCCGCTTGGCGCAGCGGCGGATGAAATAATCGGTGAGCAAGGGGATGTCGCCGATGCGTTCTTGCAGCGAGGGCACGTCAAGCGTGACCACGTTCAAGCGGTAGTACAGATCCTCGCGGAAGCGACCTTCCTGCACCTCAGTTTCCAAATCACGGTTGGTGGCGGTGACGATGCGGACATCGACCCTAAGCACCTCTTGGCCGCCGACGCGCTGCACCTCATGCTCTTGCAGCACGCGGAGGAGCTTGGCCTGCATGGACGGGGTAGTCTCGCCGATCTCGTCGAGAAAGAGGGTGCCATGCTGGGCCTGCACAAAGCAGCCTTCGCGTCGCCGGTCCGCGCCGGTGAAGGCCCCTTTCTCATGGCCGAACAGCTCGGATTCGAGCAGGTTTTCGGCCAGCGCGGCGCAGTTCACTTTCACAAACGGGCCGTTCTTACGCAGGCTGCGGTAGTGCAGGGCGGCGACCACCAGCTCCTTGCCGGTGCCAGACTCGCCGCTGATCAGCACTGTGGCCTCGGTGGGCGCGACTTGGACAATCATGTCCCAGAGGGCTTTCATGGGCGGAGAGGAGCCGATGATCCTGCCGTCCGCGTCAAACGGCCTGCCGCCGTGCGGCTCCTGCTCGTCGGCAGGCAGCAGATGGCTCATGGCGATTTCCGCCGTCTTGCGCAAGCGCTCTAAATCAATCGGCTTGGTCAGGTAGTCGTGCGCACCGAGCTTGATCGCCTCAACTGCCGTCTCAACATAGGAGTTTGCGGTCAGCATCACCACTGGAATGGCCGGGTTGATGGCCCGAATTTTCCGCAGAGCCTCCAATCCGTTCATCCGGCTCATACTGAGATCCATCAGCACCAGATCAAACGGCCCGCCGCGCACCTCGTCCACCGCCGTCGCCCCGTCGTCCGCCTCCACGCAGAGCCAGCCCCACTGAGTCAGGACGGAGCACAGCATGTACCTGTGCGCTGGCTCATCATCGACAATTAGAACTTTTGCAGTCGTTTTCTTCATTTGTTCACATCCGCCCTGTGTTGCGCCCGCCCTGCGGCCCTGTTCTGCCTCCGGCTGTCCTCCGCTTCATGCTATTTTATAGTATACCAGAAAAAAATTCTTTTTTGAAACAGTCTGCTGGAATTGCGCTCCGGGAATTTGAGGCTGGCATTCACGCACAGGGTATGTGGAAAACGCGCCGCTGTCCATAAAAATGTGCTGAAAAAAGAGAATTTGCCCGGAACAGGGCAGGGCCGGCCAAGCTCCGGCTGGTTCAACAAAAAAGGGTGGTGGCTAAATAGAAAGTGATGCCCTTAATTTGAGATTATAGCGAACAATAAAGAGGCGTGTTGCGAGTTCAT
>JAABPV010000061.1 GCA_011391865.1 Desulfobulbaceae bacterium
GAGTGAAATGGGCCGTTGCCAGCGAGGAATGGGGCATTCCTTGCGGCCTCTGTTGTGCGTTCGGAAAGAAAAGGGCGGCCCGTGAGGCCGCCCCTTGCTTGCGATGGTGATTACTGCTTCAGCAGCAGCTTGACGGCGGGCAGCCACGCCATTGGATTTTGGTAGCCTGTGCCGCCGGGCGCGTTCTTCACCTTGGGATTGTAGGGAGCGCCTGCCGAGTCGGTTTCCCCAGCGAGCGCGTTCAGATATTCTTGCAGGTCGCTGTAGCCGTCCTTGTCGTAATCGCTGGACGCGCTGGCCGTGGTCAGATCGCCGAACCAGTATTCCTCCCAAGCATCGTCGATGCCGTCGCCGTCGCTGTCGGTTTCCCGGAAGAATGCGGTCACTGTGCAGTCAGCCGTTATTGCTCCGGTGGTGTAGGTATTGCCGTTCAGGCTGCCATTGCAGCCCGTCACTGCGGCGATGGAGTAGCCTTCATCTGGCGTGACAGTGAACGAAGTTGCTGCGCCGTGCTCCACCGTCTGCGGGACACTTGGGCTGATGCTGCCGTTTGCACCTGCCGATGGTGTGACCAGCCAAGTTGTTGGCACTATGGGAGGAAGGATCTGCACCGGGCTGTTTCTCTGTATCGTCGTCCCGTCGCCGACTTGGCCGCCCCCATTATTTCCCCAAGCCCAGAGCGTGCCGTCCTGCTTCAAAGCGACGGTGTGAAACGTCCCTGAGGCCACAGCCTGCCAAGTGGCTGTGCCGATCTGCACAGGACTGCTCTTGTTTGTTGTTGTCCCGTCGCCCAGCTGGCCGTAGTTGTTCAGTCCCCAAGCCCAGAGCGTACCGTCCTGCTTCACAGCGATGGTTTGCGCGTATCCAGCTGCCACAGTCTGCCAAGTGACTGTGCCGATCTGCACAGGACTGCTCTTGTTTATTGTTGTCCCGTCGCCTAGCTGGCCAGAGAGATTCTGTCCCCAAACCCAGCGGGTGCCGTCCTGCTTCAGCGCGACGGCATGATAATCCCCAGCTGCCACAGTCTGCCAAGTGGCGGTGCCGATCTGCACAGGGCTGTTTCTTTGTGTCGTTGTCCCGTCGCCAAGCTGGCTATAGTTGTTGGATCCCCAAGCCCAGAGCGTGCCGTCCTGCTTCACAGCGACAGTGTAATATGCCCCTGCCGTCACTGCCAACCAAGTGGCCGTGCCGATCTGCACCGGGCTGTTTCTCTGTGTCGTTGTCCCGTCGCCGACTTGGCCGCCCCCATTATTTCCCCAAGCCCAGAGCGTGCCGTCCTGCTTCACAGCGACAGTGTGCACGTATCCAGCTGCCACTGCCAGCCAAGTGGCCGTGCCGATCTGCACAGGGCTGTTTCTCTGTGTCGTTGTCCCGTCGCCAAGCTGGCCGGATTGGTTCTTTCCCCAAGCCCAGAGCGTGCCGTCCTGCTTCAGCGCGACGGTGTGATCCTGTCCACCAGCCACAGCCTGCCAGTCAGTCGCTATGCCGATCTGCACCGGGCTGGTTTTGTTCACTGTTGTCCCATCGCCCACCTGGCCGTAGGGGTTCCCTCCCCAAGCCCAGAGGGTGCCGTCTGTCTTCAGGATAACAGTGTGGCTATTTCCAGCGGCAACTTTGGCGACACCATCTGCTGCCGCCCACGCTTGGCTGACGCAGGCAGTCAAGGCCAGCAGCAAAACAATCGCGGCAGCCCACCAAGAATGTATTTGTGCACTTTTCATAACTTTCCCCTTCTTGAAGTCGGCCAGCTTGAGCTATGTATAGCTTAATTAAATCACACAATGTGGCAGAAAGTCAAGAAGGGGAAAGGCGAAGGCAGGCAGAGGTGGCCGCCGCTGGCTTGCGTCAGATCGCCTCCAGCGTCACAGTCACTTCCACCTGCCGCTCATCGCGGAGCAGGGTCAGGGTGACGGCCTCTCCGGCCTGATGTTTCTCCAGTTCGTCGCGGAGCTGGTTCCAGTCCGCCACCGGCCTGCCGTTGACCGCGACGATGAGGTCGCCGAGGATCAGGCCGCCGCGCACTTGGCTGGTGCCGCGCAGGCCCGCTTTCTCCGCCGAGGAGCCAGGCTCGGCCTTCAGCACCAGCACACCCTGCAAACCCAGCTCCTCGACCACCCGCTGATTGACGACGCTGATGCCGAGGCCGGGCCGCACCAGTCTGCCGTGGCGGATGATCTGCGGCACCACCCGGTTGACCTCGTGGACAGGCACAGCGAAGCCCACCCCGGAGCTGCCGCCGGACGGGCTGTAGATGGCCGTGTTCACGCCGATCAGCCGGGCCGCGCTGTCTAAGAGTGGGCCGCCGGAGTTGCCGGGATTGATGGCTGCGTCGGTCTGAATGACGTTGTGGATGGTGCGGTTGGTTACGGACTTGATCTCCCGGCCCAAGGCACTGACCACGCCGGTGGTCAGGGTCTGATCAAGGCCGAAGGGGTTGCCGATGGCGAAGACCTTCTGGCCGACCTGCAAATTTTCGGACTCGCCGACCATGATCGGGCGCAGCTTCTCCGCAGGCGCGGCGACTTGCAGCACCGCTAGGTCGCGGTCAGGAGCCGCGCCGATCAGTGCCGCCTTCCACGTCGAATGATCAGCCAGCGTGACCTCTATCCGGCTGGCATCGGAGATCACATGGTAATTGGTGACAATCCGGCCCTGCTGGTCCCAGATGAAGCCGGACCCGGTGCCCTGCGGGATCTCGTAGATGTTGAGGCTGAACAGGCCGCGCCGCACCTCAATGGAGGTGATGAAGACCACCGAGGGCGAAGCGGTCTTGAAAACCTCGATGGTATTTTGCTCATCCGCGCCAAGATCGCTCCGTGGTGTGACCGGGCGGGATGCGGCGGTGCGGTCGAGCCGCCCGACCTCGGCGGGACGGAAGGTGTGCCAAGCCAGATACAGGACAGCCAAGGCCAGCAGCAGGCCGCTGGGACTGATGCCGCGTAAAAAGCGCATGATTGATCAGAGATGAAGCAGGTATTTGGCCACCGAGAAATACAGGGTGATGCCGAGCACGTCGATGGAGGTGGTGATGAACGGGCCAGTGGCGATGGCCGCGTCCACCTGAAAGCGTTTGAGCAGGATGGGCACGGCGGTGCCGAGGCTCGCGGCCATGATCATCACCGCGCAGACCGAGATGCCGACCACTGCGCCGAGATAGGCTGGGCTGCTGTACTGAAAGGAGGCGGTCAGGCCGAGCAGCGCGCCGAAGAGCAGGCCGAGCACCACGCCCACCACGCCCTCGCGGCTCACGATCTGGGCGAACTGAGCGATGCTCACCCGGCCTGTGGCCATGCCCCGGACAATGATCGTGCTGGACTGGGTGGCGATGTTGCCGCCCATGCCCGCGATGATTGGCATGAAGGAGGCCAGCGCCAGCACCTGCTGCAATTCCTTGCCAAAGCTGTTGATGATGAACATCGCCGCCACGCCGCCAACCCAGGAGGCAAAGAGCCACGGGGCGCGGAGCATGATCTTCTGGTGCAGGGGCTTGAGCAGGATTTCATTGTCCTTGCCCGCGCCCGCCATTTGCAGGAAATCCTCGGTAGCCTCCTCGCGGATGACATCAATCACGTCGTCCACGGTGACAATGCCCACCAGCTTGTACGAGGCATCCACAACCGGAACAGCCAGCAGGTTGTATTGCGAGACTATGTGCGCCACCTCACTCTGGCTGGTGTCGGTGGTCACGGAGATCACGCTGGCGTTCATGATGTTCTTGAGCTGGCGGTGGGCGGGATGCAGGAGCAGCTCGCGCAGGGAAAGCACGCCAGCAAGCTGGCCGTCGCCGTAGGTGATGTAGAGATAGAAGACCATCTCCTTGTCCTCGCTCCGCTTCTGCACCCGTCGGATCGCCTCCTCCACGGTCAGTTCCTCATCCAGATACATGAAGTCCGGCGACATGATCCCGCCTGCGGTGGAGGGGTCGTACTTGAGCAGCTCCTCCACCTCGTCGCGGTCGTCGCCCTTCATGCAAGTTTGGACAGCGGCGGCCAGCTCGTCTGGGATCGCCGCCAGCAAGTCTGCTGCGTCGTCCGGGGCCATCTTGCCCACCACCTCGGCCAGATAGACCGGGGTGAGATCCGCCACCAGCTCCAGCAGGATGGAATCGTCCAGCTCGCTGAAGAACTCGGCCACCAGCTCGGTGCCCGCGACAATCTCGAAGATGAACTTGCGCTCCGCCGGAGTCAGCGAGCGGAAGACCCAAGCCAGATCCGCCGGGTGGGTCTTCAGCACCAGCCGGAGGATGTTTTCCGTCGCGCTGCGGCGGTGCAGGCGGCGCAGGGTGTCCAAGAGCACCTTGCCCTCAAAGCCGATCATTTCGCGTTTCGCTGTTTTTTGCATATCCTCGCCTCGTTGTCCGGCGCATCGGATCGTTTGCGGCAATGCGCTGCCGCCGCGCTATGAGGAATCTCTTCCGGCTACTCAAACAGCCCGCTGCGCTGGGCGAACCAGCAGAGGCACAGTCCGGCGGCTAACGCGGCCAGGCCCATTGAGCGCAGCCTGTCCGGCTCGGACTCCGAGAGCTGCCGCAGCCATTCCTTCATGAATTCAGGGAAGGCCATGTAGGGAACGCCTTCGAGGATCAGCACAAGGCCGATCAGAGTGAGCAAAGTTTTCATGAGGGCAGCCTACCAAAAGACAGGGCGGCTTGCAATCCTCATGCAAAGATATTGACAAACAGCGGCGGAAAAAAGTAATCTCGCCAGCAGTCAGCCGCGCAATTCCCTGCTCTGCGGCTTTTTCATGGACTTTCAGGCATCGGCGGAAACACAATGACACAGACAGACGCTCCCGCATCTCCGCGCTACAGCGAGGCCGGGGTTGACATTGACAAGGGCAACGCCTTTGTCTCCCGCATCAAGCAGCTTGTCCGCGCGACACACGGCAAAGCGGTGATTGATGACATCGGCGGCTTTTCCGGCCTCTTCAGCATCGGCAACGCTGGCTTGAAAGACCCGGTGCTGGTGGCATCCACCGACGGCGTGGGCACCAAGCTAAAGATCGCCCAGCTCTGCGGCAAGCACGACACCATTGGCATTGATCTGGTGGCGATGTGCGTCAACGACGTGATCGTCTGCGGGGCAAAGCCGCTCTTCTTCTTGGACTACTTCGCCTCCTCCGCGCTGGATTTGGAGGTGGCCACAGACGTAATCAAAGGCATCGCTGACGGCTGCAAGCAGGCGGGCTGCTCGCTGATTGGCGGTGAGACGGCTGAGATGCCGGGCATGTATCAGATAGGCGACTACGATCTGGCAGGCTTCACGGTTGGCATCTGCGACCGTGCCGCCATCATTGACAAGAGCAGCGTCCGACCGGGCAACAAGATCATCGGCCTAGCCTCGTCTGGCTTACACTCCAACGGCTACTCCTTGGTGCGGAAGATTGTCTTCGAGGAGCTGGGGCTGAAGGTGGGCGATCAAGTGGCGGAGCTGGGCTGCGCGCTGGGCGAGGAGCTGCTCAAGCCGACCCGCATCTACGTGGCCAGCGTTCTCCGCGTCCTGCGCAACCACAAGCTCAATGCGCTGGTGCATGTCACTGGCGGCGGCTTCTTTGACAACATCCCCCGTGTGCTACCGGAGAGCTGCAAAGCGGTGATCGAGAAAGGCAGCTGGCCCGTGCCGCCGGTCTTCTCCTTCTTGCAGGAGAAAGGCCGGGTTACGGAGGCGGAGATGTACCGTACCTTCAACATGGGCATCGGCATGATGGCGGCGGTCAGTGCGGCTGATGCTGATGCGGTCATGCAGCAGTTCCAGGCAATGGGCGAACAGGCCTATCTGATCGGCGAAATCACCGCTGCCAAGCCGGGCGAGGCGCAGGTGCTGATCAAGGGGCTGGCCTGATCAGCCGCCGCAGTCTGCCGTGCTGCCTTGAATCTTTTCAATCCCGTGCGCGAGCGCGGGCAGCACGGCCTCCAGATTTTCCTTTGCCGCCTTTGCGCTGCCGGGCAGGTTGATGATCAGCGTCTGCCCGCGCAGCCCGGCGATGCCCCGCGACCAGACCGCCTGCGGCGTTTTCTTCAGGCTGGCGGCCCGCATTGCCTCGCCAAGGCCGGGAATCTCCCGCTCAATCACCCGGCGGGTGGCCTCCGGCGTTCTGTCGCTCGGTGACACCCCAGTGCCGCCGGTGGTCACGATCAGAGCCAGCCGTCGCTCATCCGCCCAAGCGGCCAGCTTCGCCGCAATCAGCTCCTCCTGATCAGGGAGGATTTCATACGCAGTCACGGCAAATCCCTGCGCGGTCAGCAGCTCGCGCAGCAGCGGGCCGGAACTGTCCTGCCGCTCGCCGCGCGAGCCTTTGTCGCTCAGAGTGAGGATGCCGCAGGTGAGGGAAGGGGCTTGCTTCAGCATGGACAGGAATCAGGCACGATTGACAGTTTGAGCCGTGAGGCGCTTCTGCGCTGCGGCCGGGGCAATGTCCGCCCGCGCCGCCCACGGCATTGCCAAGAAGACTGCTCCTGTAGCGTAATATCTGCTGTCAGCAAAGTAAAGACAAAATCCCTGCCGCCTGCATATCACGCTATCCGGCAGGCCGTTTCCCGGACAGGAGAGTGATCGTCCGGCGGTCACTCTCCTGTCCGTCCGACGATCACTCTCCTGATCGTCTGGCGATCACTCTCCTGTCCGTTCTACGGTCACTCTCCTGTCCGCCAGCAAAAAAGCTGTTGACAGCCGAGCCAGTCCGCCTTAGGATAGTCAGTCGCAGATTTTCCGCACGTCATCTCAAACAGTTGAATAGAACAGGAGACAAGTCATGGCAACGATCCAATGGCGGCCTGAAGTCAACGCCCTCACCACCCCGCAGTCGTACAGGATGCTGTTCCTGCCCCGCAATGTGGCGGGCAAGGCAGACATGGCTGCCCGCATGGCCAAGGTCATGCCGAACTACAGCGAGGAGGAGTTCCGCGCCTTCATCGACCTGCACAACCAGCTCATCCGCGACAGCCTGCTCAACGGCGAGCAGGTGACTGAGGAGAACGCCTTCACCTATTCGCTCTCCTTCACCGGCAAGCTCGACAGCCCAGACGACCCGCTGCCGCCGCTGGACGAATGCCTGCAAGTGCGTGTTCGCGCCTCGACAACCTTAACTGCGGCCATCCGCCAGAATGCGAAGACCGAACGCCTGCCGGAGGAGAAGAAGCTGCCGCTGATCAGCACGGCGCAGGACACGGTGCTGGGGCTGCGCGATGTGCTCAATCCGGCGGGCCTGCTCCGGCTTATTGGCGAGGACATGGGCTTTGACCGCAGCCGTCCTGATGAAGGCTGCGTGATCGAGAACACGGCGGGCGGACGCGCAGTGCAGACCCGCTTCGGCAAGGTCGAGGCCAGCGAGATCATCATCGTGCCGGACCTGCCTGCGCCGCCGCAGCCGTGGAACAACGAGCACACCGTCTCCGTCAGCACGCGCTACAGCGAGCGCGGCACGCTGCGCACCGGCACATACGCCAGAAAGCTGCGCTCGCCACTGACTGTGCATGGCCTCGGCAGCCCCAATCCGCCGGCGGCAGGCATCCTTACGGACAACAGCGCCTTCTCGCATGTCAGCATCAACGGCGGCTTGACCAGCGCGGACACGCGGCTGCGCGTTCAGGCTGTGCTTGATCTGCAAGAGGAGCGGATGCTCTTCTCCCTGCTGGATATGAAAGAAGGCGGCGCGGCAGGCGCGGCGGTGAGCGTGCCGCAGAACGGGGAATACATTTTGCCGGGCTATGCTGGCTCGCCTGTGTCCAGCATTGAAATCACAGTGAACAACTACGCGGCACTGTGGGATATGATCCGCAACAGCTACGGCGGCAGGCTGGTGGACGTGCTGGATGTGCGGGTGGCGTAGGGCTGCTCTTGCCATAGAATTTTCCGTGCCAGTAGAGTAGAATGCAGGCCGTCTGTCCTTTATGCACGAGGGAGCGGACGGCCCTTTCATTATAGAACTTGGAACCACACCATGCCCATCACCCGTCTGCACCGCCGCCTTGATGCGACCCGCGCTTACTGCTTCAACATCGAATCCACCCGCCCGCTGACTGAGGAGGAGCTGCGCCGCCTGCGCCTGCTCCTCGCGGACGGCTTCATTGCCGAGACGGTCTCGCTTGCGCCGGTGCTGACTGGCGAGCGTGTGGTCGAGGTCGGGCCGCGCCTGAACTTCGCCACAGCCTGGTCGTCGAACTTGGTCTCCATCTGCCGGGCGACTGGCTTGGACTGCGTGACACGGGCAGAGCGTTCCCGCGTCTATCTCGTGCCAGAGGGCGAGGACATGGCCACCTTCATCGCCGCACACCATGACCGGATGACTGAATGCCAGTACACGTACCCGCTGACCAGCTTCGAGACCGGCATCCAGCCTGAGCCGGTGTACGAGGTTGACCTGCTCGCTAAGGGGCCGGACGCGCTGCTTGATCTGCCCGGCATCTCGATGGACGAGCGCGACCGCCAGTTCTATTACGACTACTTTGTCGGCAAGCACCAGCGCAACCCGACCATTGTCGAGATCATGGATCTCAACAACGCCAACTCCGAGCACTCGCGGCACGGCTTCTTCCGAGGCAGGCAGGTGGTGGACGGCGTGGAGCAGGACGGCAGCCTCTTCGATGTGGTCAAGGCGACCCTGAAGGCCAATCCCAAAGGCTCACTGGTGGCCTTTGGTGATAACTCCAGCGTGGTTGCCGGGCATGATATTACGACCTTGCAGCCTACTACGCCCGGTGCGCCCTCACCCCTGCGGGCGGTGGATGTCCGCTATCATCCGCTGCTCACTGCTGAGACGCACAACTTCCCCACTGGTGTCGCTCCCTTCCCCGGCGCAGAGACTGGCACTGGTGGCCGCATCCGCGACGTGCAGGGCACGGGCAAGGGCGGCTTTGTCATGGCAGGCACGGTGGGCTACTGCGTCGGCAATCTGCACATCCCCGGCTATGAGCTGCCGTGGGAGCAGCACCATCCCTGCCCGGCCAACCTCGCCTCGGCCCTGACCATCGAGATTGAGGCCAGCAATGGCGCGTCCGACTACGGCAATAAGTTCGGTGAGCCGCTGATTCAGGGCTTCACCCGCTCCTTTGATCTGCGCGTGGAGGGCGGCGAACGCTGGGCCTGGCTCAAGCCGATCATGTTCACCGGCGGCATCGGCCAAATTGACGACCGCCATATTAAGAAGGAGCAGGCCGCGCAGGGGATGCTGATCGTGCAGGTGGGCGGCCCAGCGTATCGGGTCGGCTTTGGCGGCGGCGCGGCCTCGTCCATGCTTCAGGGCGAGAACGCGGCGGAGCTGGACTTCAACGCGGTGCAGCGCGGCGACGCGGAGATGGAGCAGAAGATGAACCGGGTCATCCGTGCCTGCAATGAGATGGGCGGCAGGACGCTCATCGAGGTCATCCACGACCAGGGCGCGGGCGGCCCGGCCAACGTGCTCAAGGAGCTGGTCGAGCACTCCGGCGGGCGCATTGAGATACGGAAGATACGGGTCGGTGATCCCACCATGTCGGTGCTGGAAATCTACGTGGCCGAGTATCAGGAGCGCAACGGCCTGCTCATCCGCCCGGAGAATATCGAGCAGTTCCTTGCCATCTGCGAGCGCGAGAAGGTGGCCTGCGAGGTGCTGGGCGAAGTCACCGGCGACCTGCGCTTTGTGGTCAGCGATGAGCAGGACGGCAGCACGCCCGTTGACGTGGAGCTGAAGGAGGTGCTGGGGCATATCCCGCAGAAGACCTTTGAGGACAGGCGTGTGCCCGTAGGGGCAATTCATGAATTGCCCCTACGGCTACGGCATTGCCCATCGGTGCGCGATCATCTCCGCAATGTCCTCCGCCTCGTCTCGGTCGGCTCGAAACGCTTCCTCACCAACAAGGTTGACCGCTCCGTCACCGGCCTGATTGCGCAGCAGCAGTGCTGCGGCCCGCTCCAGCTCACGGTCGGCGATGTGGCGGTGGTGGCGCAGTCGCATTTCGGCCTGACCGGCATAGCCACGGCCATTGGCGAGCAGCCCATCAAGATGCTGATCAACCCCGCAGCAGGCGCACGCATGGCCGTGGGCGAGGCGTGGACGAACTTGGTCTGGGCCAAGATTGACGACCCGGAGCAGGTCAAGTGCTCGGCCAACTGGATGTGGGCACCCAAGCTGGCGGGCGAGGGCGCGGCCATGAACGACGCGGCGCGGGCCATGCGCGATGCGATGATCGCCACCGGCATGGCGGTGGACGGCGGCAAGGACTCGCTCTCGATGGCGACCAAGGTGGGCAGCGAGACGGTGAAGTCGCCCCGCGAGCTGGTCATCTCTGCATACGCAGCCATGAGCGACATCCGCAAGGTGGTCACGCCGGATATGAAAGAGCCGGGTTCCGTGCTCCTGCTCATTGATCTTGCGCCGGGCAAGGCGCGCTTAGGCGGTTCAGCTCTGGCGCAAACACTGGGCAGCGTTGGCAACGAAAGCCCGGACATGGACGACCCAGTGCTGCTTCGGCAGGCGTTCGCGGCGGTGCAGGAGCTGATCGACCAAGACCTGATCTTGTCCGGCCACGACCGCAGCGACGGCGGCCTGATCACCACCGTGCTGGAAATGGCCTTTGCAGGCAACTGCGGCTTGGAGCTGGCGATTGAGGGTGAAGCAATTCCCGCTCTCTTCGCCGAGGAGCTGGGCTTGGTGATCGAATGCAGGCAGGAGCAGCTTGAGCAGATCAGGCACCGTCTCGCTGTGGCCGAGGTGAGCTGCGAGCTGATAGGCAGGACGACAGAGAAGAAGCAAATCAGCATCCGCTGCAACGGCGAGCTGGTGCTGGATGAGGACATGCGCGTTCTCCGCCAAGAGTGGGAGGAGACCAGCTTCCAGCTTGAGCGGCTGCAAGTGAATCCCGCCTGTGCGGAAGCGGAGCGGCAGAGCATCTACGACCGCAGCACTCCGGCCTGTCATCTGCCCTTCACGCCGCAGCCCTCGGCCAAGCATCTGCTGACCGCCGAGCGCAAGCCCAAGGTCGCCATTCTCCGCGATGAAGGCTCCAACTCCGACCGCGAGATGAGTTCCGCCTTCTACGCCGCTGGCTTCGAGCCGTGGGACATCACCATGACAGACCTGCTCGCCGGGCGCGTGACGCTGGAGGGTTTCCGGGGCATCGCGGCGGTCGGCGGCTTCTCCTACGCCGACGTGCCGGATTCGGCCAAGGGCTGGGCCGCGACCATCCTCTTCAACGAGCGGCTGCGGGCCATGTTCGACGAGTTCTATCAGCGGCCCGACACCTTCACCCTCGGCATCTGCAACGGCTGCCAGCTCTTCGGCCTGCTCGGCTGGGTGCCTTGGCGCGGCTTGGATGCGGAGAAGCAGCCGCGCTTTGTTCATAATGATTCTGGCCGTTTCGAGTCCCGCTGGACAACTGTGCGCGTGACCGACAGCCCGGCTATGATGCTGCGCGGCATGAGCGGCCTCGTCTTCGGCATTCATGTGGCGCACGGCGAGGGCCTGCTGCACTTCCCGGACGCGGCGGTGCGAGCCGAGGTGATCGGCCAGCAGCTGGTGCCGCTGGTCTATGCCGACGACAGCGGCGCGGCCACGGAAGCCTATCCCTTCAACCCCAACGGCTCGCCGGACGGATTCGCCGGGCTGTGCTCGCCTGATGGCCGTCATCTCGCCCTGATGCCGCACCCGGAGCGGGCCTTCCTGCTGTGGCAGTGCCATTGGCTGCCGAGAGAGATGCAAGGGCTGGAGGTCTCGCCGTGGCTGCGGATGTTCCAGAATGCAAGGGAGTGGTGCAGCAACATGTAGGATAGCGGCTGGCTTGCAGTGATATAGCCAAAGCAGTATAAAATGACTACACTGTGTGTATGGCATACTCAATAGATTTTCGTCGGAAGGTCTTGGA
>JAABPV010000062.1 GCA_011391865.1 Desulfobulbaceae bacterium
CTTGGCTTCAACACGCCAAAAAAGCTATTCTTGGGAACTTGCCAAAAAATTGCACTTGGAACTTGAATCCACGAATGGAAACAGGGAGCACCGGAGCAATGTATCAAAAAACAGCGGAATCTTCCAGAGAATTCAGGGCTGTCGCGCTGCCAATGCATTCCGCAGCTCCTCCGCCCGTTCGCCCCAGCCCTCCAGACTGCACACCCTCTCCTGCTCGCTGACCGCCTCCAGAAAAACATCTAACCGCGCCGCTGGCCGCAGGCTGCCGAGGCGTTCCGGCCATTCTATCACGGTCAGGCCGGGGCCGCCGATGTAATCAAGCAGCCCGGCGGCCTCCACATCGTCCTCGCCTGCCAGCCGCCACAAGTCGAGGTGAAAGAGCGGCAGGCGACCTCCGCTGTATTCGTGCAGCAGGGCGAACGAAGGGCTGCTGACATGCTGCTCTGGCGGCAGCTCAAGCCCGACGGCGATGGCTTGGGTCAGTGTGGTTTTGCCCGCGCCGAGGCCGCCGTGCAGCAGGATCACGTCGCCGTTGCGGGCGAGCTGACCCAATCTGCGGCCCAGCTCCGCCGTGGCGGCCAGATCAGGCAGGGCGATGCGGATCACTTCCCGTCCTCCGCCCACCACGTCCAGAGCAGCTGATAGGGGTTATAATACTGCGGCAGCGTCTCCGGCATCTTGAATTTGTTGGCGAAAGCCACCCGGTGATAGGCAAGGTACCAGTTTGGCACCACGTAATGGTTGTGCCAGAGCACCCGGTCAAGGGCCTTGCAAGCGGCGGTGAGATCATCCTGCGTTTCGGCGTAGATCAGCGCGTCCACCAAACTGTCCACCACCGGCGACTTGATGCCTGCCAGATTGCCGCCGCCCGGATGATCGGCGGAGGATGAGGCCCAGTTGTCGCGCTGCTCGTTGCCGGGCGACTGCGACTGGCTATAGACATGCACCACCATGTCGAAATCGAATTTTTTGATCCGGTCTTCGTACAGGGCCGGGTCTATGGTGCGGTATTCAGCCTTGATGCCCAGCTTGGCCAGATTCTTCACATACGGGGCCATGACCCGGTCGAAGAAGGAACCAGTGAGCAGGATTTCAAACTTGAAGGGCTGGCCGTCCTTGGTCAGCACGCCGTTCTGGAGCGTCCAGCCATCAGCGGCCAAAAGCTGCTGCGCCTGCTTGAGATTGCCGCGCAAACTGTTCGGCGGCGTGGTACTCGGCGCGGCCAACGGCTCAGTGAAGACCTCTGGCGGCATCGCATCAGGATGTTTCTCTTGCAGCGGCTTGAGCAGCTTCAGCTCGGCCTCGCTGGGCAGACCAGTGGCTGTCAAATCAGAGTTGCTGAAATAGGAATTGTTTCGGGTGTATTGGCCGAAAAAGAGTGCCTCGTTGGCCCATTCAAAATCAAAGGCCAAGCCCAGTGCCTGCCGCACCTTGCGGCTGCTGAACATGGGCCGCCGGGTGTTGCAGAGAAAGCCCTGCATCCCCGCGTTGTTGTGATGGGGAAACTCCTTCCGCGCCAGTTTGCCGCTGTCGAAAAGGCGGCCTGTCAGGTCGCGCTGCCACTGCTTGGCCACGTTCACCCACATGAAATCAAATTCGCCCGCCTTGAAGGCCTCCACGCCGACAACCTGATCCTTGAAATATTTGACCGTGACCGTGTCGAAGTTGAACATGCCTTTGCGTGCCGGGTGGTCAGCGGCCCAATAGTTCGGGTTGCGGGCATAGGTGATGGTTTTGCCCGGATTGACCTCTTTGACGATATACGGCCCAGAGCCGACGGGCGGCAGCATCGGATCCGCCTTACTGCCTTCACCGAAGCCGTGCTGCTCGTAGAACTTCTTGCTCAGAACCGGCATCTGCGAGGCGATCAGGTGCAGCTCGCGGTTGACCTTGGCGAAATTGAAGCGGATTTTCAGCGGCTCCAGCACCTCTGCGCCGCTGATGTCCTGATAGTACATTTGGTAAGCAGGGTGCCCCTTGTCGCTTGTCAGAGTATCGAGCGAAAACTTGACATCCTCTGCCGTGATCGGGCTGCCGTCAGAAAACTTGGCCTGCTCGTTCAGTGTGTAGGTGACAGACTTTTTGTCTGCCGCCAGCTCGATGTCCTTGGCAATCAGGCCATAGGCGGCGAACGGCTCGTCCAAGCTGCTCACAGCCAGCGTCTCGAAGACGAAGCTGTCCAAGCCGAAGGGCGGCGTGCCTTTCAGGGTGAAGGGGTTCATCTTGTCAAAGCTGCCCAGATCGTGCAGCGTCAGATTGCCGCCTTTTTTCGCCGCTGGCGAGGCGTAGTCAAACTGTGTGAACCCAGCAGGATATTTCAGCTTGCCGTCAATGGACACGCCGTGCGCGGCACGGCTGTCCTGCGGGGCAAGGAGAGCAAGAGCGGCCAACGTCAGGCCGGAGAGAAGCGTTTTGAGCATGAGGGCAGTCCCTTGTTGAGGTGATGCGGACAAGCAGTTCTTTCAGCTGGCTGTGCTGACTGCTCGGATCAAACAGAACGCCTCATCATAAAATGCGGCTTGCGCGCAGTCAAGCGGTCAAAAAACGGCAGGCACCTTTCCCGCACAGCAATGCGCAGGAGCGCGGCTGGAAAAAGGTTGACAGACGCGGCAATCCGCCCTACTATGCGCGGCAGTCAGGTTCGGCATTCATCTCGGCTGGTTAAGCAAAACACATCCGCAACGACTGCGGGGCAGGCATCTTCAGCCTGCGCCTGACTCAGCCTTGCATCTTTCATTATCATGGACAATCTCAATAGCCTCCTCAAGCAGCGCCGGGAAAAGGCGCAGAGCCTCGCCGATGACGGCGTGAAGCTGTTCAGCAACGACTTCAAGCACCCGCAGCATATTGCTGACATTCTCCCGCAGGCTGAAGCCTTGGAGCCGGAGACACACGCCCCGGAAGGCGTGTCCTGCCGACTGGCGGGCCGGGTGATGGTGCTGCGCAAGTTCGGCAAGGCAGCCTTCTTTCAGTTGCAGGATGAGTCAGCCCGCATCCAGATCTACGCCCGCTTGGACGTGCTCGGCGAGGAGCAGTTCGGCCACTTTAAGAAGTGGGACGCGGGCGACATCGTGGGCGTGGAGGGCAGGCCGTTCAAGACCAAGACTGGCGAGCCGTCCATCGAGGCGACCAAGCTGCACATGATCTGCAAGTCGCTGCGACCGCTGCCGGAGAAGTTCCACGGCCTGACCGACGTGGAGACCCGCTACCGCCAGCGCTATGTTGACCTGATCGTCAACCCTGAGGTGCGCAGCACATTCCGCAAGCGCATGGAGATCATCCGTTTGATCAGGGTCTTCCTTGCTAATCGCGGCTTCATGGAAGTGGAAACGCCGATGCTGCACCCTATCCCTGGCGGCGCGGCAGCCAAGCCATTTATCACCCACCACAACGCGCTGGACATGGAGCTGTACCTGCGCATTGCCCCGGAGCTGTACCTCAAGCGGCTGCTGGTGGGCGGCTTTGAGCGTGTGTTTGAGATCAACCGCAACTTCCGCAACGAGGGCCTGTCCACGCGGCACAACCCGGAGTTCACTATGCTGGAGTTCTATCAAGCCTATGCCACTTACGAGGACATGATGGACTGCACCGAGGAGATGATCTCTTCCATCTGCCAGCAGGTAAATGGCTCGATGCAGATCACGTACCAAGGCACGCCGATCAACCTTGCTCCGCCGTGGCGGCGGCTGTCCATGACTGAGGCTCTGAGCGAAGTAGCGGGCTTGGATGCGGCGGTTGTGGCGGATGACGTGGCCGTGATGGAGCTGGCCAAGCGGTACAAGGTGGACTTGCAGCCGGACTCTGGGCCGGGCAAGGCGCGCACTGGACTCTTCGAGCTGCTGGTGGAGGAGAAGCTGATCAACCCCACCTTCATCACCTCGTATCCGGCGGAGATATCGCCCTTAGCACGCAGGAACGAGGCGGATCCCAGCATCACCGACCGCTTCGAGCTGTTCATCACCGGGCGGGAGATCGCCAACTCCTTCTCCGAGCTGAACGACCCGATTGATCAGCGCGAACGCTTTGTCCGACAGATTGAGGAGCGCGGCAACGATGAAGAGATACACCCGGAGATGGACGAGGACTTTGTCCGTGCCTTGGAGTACGGGATGCCCTCAGCCGCAGGCGAAGGCATCGGCATAGACCGCTTAGTCATGCTGCTGACGGATTCGCCCTCAATCCGGGATGTGATCTTGTTCCCGCATTTGAAGGCGGAAGCGAAGTAGAGGCCACGTATAAAGCAAGGCCGGACGGGAAGCGTCCGGCGCTTTGCTTTTGCTGTCAAACAGCAGCAGCGTCGGCTCTTATGCCAGCGGAGCGGCAGTGCCGACAAACACTCAACGACTTCTTACAAGAAAGGTGACCGCCATGAACAACAAAACAGCTGCATTGCTCCTCGCCATCTCAGTCACTGCGTCATCGTTTGCCTTTGCGGCAGGCCCCTACACGCCAAAGCCAGGCAGCCCTGAACGCAAGGCTATCTTGAATGCCATGCGGGAAGTGGTGAAACGGATGTCTGGATTGGATGTGGTGTTTGTGGTGCCTTATCTCAAGGTGGATCAAGGCTGGGCTTGGATTCACACTCGCCCGCAGTCCCGTGACGGGCGCGGCCATTATGAAGATGTTTCGATGCTGCTTCATAAAAGACAAGGGCAATGGAAGCCGGCTGGTATTGCTGCCTCCTGCGAGCCAGGACTTGATGACACGCCTGACTGTTCCGCCAAAACCTTTGTCAAGAGGTTGCAGGCCAAGTATCCGTCAGCACCGTTGAGCATTTTTCCGTCGCACATGCTCCAAGCCCAGTAATCCGCTGCCCCGCATTTCCCCGCCCAACCCAACCGCACTTGCGACTCAAACTGGATAGTGCTTGTGAGTCTGACTGGATAGTGCTTGTGACTTTATCTCACAAGCACTTGTGACTTGAACTCATAAACGCTTGTGAGTTTGACTCACAAGCACTATCGAGATTATCTCGCAAGCGGTATCCAGTTCGGGCCGCGCCTGCGCTCCTCCCGTCTTTCCTGTTGACAAAAGCTGCCGCGCTTCCTACGCTGCCTGTTCAGACAGTTTTCACGTTAATCTGGATAAGCCTAAGTGCCGAAGGCATCGGCACCTCATGACGACTATCGTTCTCCTTCCGGGCATGGATGGAACAGGGTCACTGTTCGAGCCGCTGCTTCGGCAGCTATCTTGCAACAGACCTGTGAAGACAGTCTCGTATCCGCCGGACAAGCAGCTCGGCTATGAGGAACTGACCCGCTTCGTGCTGTCTCAGCTTCCAAGCAATCAGCCCTTTGCCGTCTTGGGCGAGTCGTTTTCCGGGCCTGTTGCCATTTCTGTCGCTACGGAAGCCAAGCCAGTTGCGCTCATATTGGTTTGTTCGTTCGCAGTCAACCCTTGGCCTGTATTAGCCTGCTTGCGCTGGCTGCTTAAGCGGTCGCCGCCGCTGAGTCTTTTTCTACCTCTTTTGAACTTCGCTCTCATGGGAACTTATGCAACTTCAGATATGCGGCGAAGACTTGCTCACGCTCTTCGCGTAGTAAACCCAGCTGTGTTCCTGCACCGTGCCGTCGCCGTGCTCGGAAGCGATGTGCGGCACAGGCTTGCCGCCGTTCAGTGTCCCCTCCTTTACTTGCAAGCAACCGAAGATAGCGTCATTCCGCCAGAGTGCGCTCGTGAAGTGTCGCTCATCCAGCCTACAACCGTTGTCGCAGCGATCAAGGGGCCTCACTTTCTGCTTCAAACTCAACCGGCGGCCTCGGCGCAAGTCATCGAAAACTTTCTTTGCCGTGTCGAATTGGACTGAGCCAGTCGTGAACATGCAATATGATGCTTGTTGCCTTATCGCGCAAGCGGTATCCAGTTCGCCGCCTGACCGCCTCACCAGTGCGGCTGATTGCCGATCCGGTAGTTCATCACTTCCAGCGTGTCGCTGATGACAACAAAGGCGGCAGAATCGTGCTTGCGGACGATCCGTTTCAGCTCGCCTATTTCTGTGAAGGTGATCACCGCGTAGAGGATGTGCTCTTCGCTGTGTTTGTAGCCGCCTTGGCCTTTGAGGATAGTCACGCCGCGCCGGATGTCCTTGAGTATCTCATCCGAAATAGCCTGCCACTGCGGTGAGATAATGAAGACTGACTTGCGTTGACTGAGGCCGGTCACGACGATGTTAACCACTTGTGAGGTGACGTAGACAACGATCATGGTGTGCAGCAGTGCCTCAACAGAATAGTACACGGAAATGATCAGCAGGACAAAGATGTTCACCGTCAGGATGGTGGTGCCGATGTTGATGGAGAAGCGCTTCAGCAGCATGACCGAGAGGATGTCCATGCCGCCCTGCGAGCCGGAGGTGCGCAGGCAGAGACCCGCGCCGCCGCCAAGCAGCAGTCCGGCCAGCAAGGCGTTCAGGATCGGGTCTTCCACCTTGAAGTGGATGAAGTTGACAAAGGTCAGGGCTAAGGTCAGCGTCATTGTCCCGACGATGCTGAAAAAGAAGAACCTCCGCCCCACTGTCATCCACGCCAGGATGAAGAGCGGCACGTTGAGCAGCAGGTAGATCAGGCCGACATCCAGGCCGACCATCTTGTGAACAATCAGGGCGATGCCGGTCACGCCGCCGGTGGCGAAATGCTGCGGAATGAGGATGCCGTTGGTGGCTGTAGCGCAGATGCTGCTGCCGATGCAGAGCAGGACTATGTCGGTGAGCACCTGCTGCGGGGAATCAAAGAGCGGCTTGGGGCTGTTAGTCAGGATGTGCTGCGTCTGTGCATTCATGCGCGGCTGCGGGTGTTGTTTGTTTATCATGCGCGAAGGGATAGAGCAGCATACCACGGAACCCAATTTGCGGCCACAAGAGAGCAAGGCGAGCAGACCGCCTGCATGACTGCCCCTGCGCAGCTCCTGCCGAGGCAGTTTCCCTGAAAGCTCTCCCGATCAATCCGCCGTTGCACGAGAGAAGTACGTTGCGTTGATCGAGAGAAGTACGTTGCGTTGATCGAGAGAAGTACGTTGCGTTGATCGAGAGAAGTACGTTGCGTTGATCGAGAGAAGTACGTGCCGTTGATCGAGAGAAGTACGCATCGTTGATCGAGAGAAGTACGTACCGTTGATCGAGAGAAGTACGCACCGTTGATCGAGAGAAGTATCCATCGTTGCATTCTCATGCACGATGTCTGCTCATCTAGCTGCGCCGACGGCTGCGCAGGCCGTGCTTTTTTCTTTTGCAAACAGGGCGAGGTTTGCTATGCTGCGGCATTCGGCCAAGGCTCGCAGCACCGACCATCCCCTTTTTCAAACAGCGAAGACGATGAACACCACGCAGAGATTCACCCTCAATCCCGACTACAAGGCCGAGCAGTTTGATGACGAGGTGCTGCTCTACGCCGTCTCGGCTGGCCAAGGCGTGTATCTCAACGAGACAGCGTTTTTAGTCTGGGAGATGTGCGGCAGAGGTTTGTCCGCAGCGGAAATGGCGGCCCAGCTCGAGGCGGCGTATCCTGAGCAGCAGGAGGTGATTGGTGATGAGCTGGCTGCTGCGCTGGACTCGCTGCTGGAGAACGGCATCATCCATCCTGCCCCGTGATACTTCTTGGCCCGGCAACCCTGGCCGAGCTGCGGGGGCATGAGCGCGCCTGCAAAGCCAGCGTCGTGCTCGGCAGCCACGGCCTTGCGCCGCCGGAGACCTTCAGCCTGCGCAAGGCGCTGATCGAGCCTGACGACGCGGACAGGCTGCACCTGCTCAACTGCGGCTTTGCTGCCTGCACGCAAGGCCGGAGCGGCAGACTGACTGATCTTGATGCGGAGCTGCTGCCGCCGGAGACACGCCAGCGAGCGGATTCCTTTCTCCGTCCTGCGCCAGACAGCAGCAGAAGGCCGCTTGACCTCCGCTCTGCGCCGCAGCTGGCTTTGCTTCTCGCCTGCGCGGACGCAGCCAACGGGCCGTGGGTGATCATCGACGGCAATCATCGGGCCATTGCCCAGCAGCTGCGGCACGGCAGCTTGGCTTGGGTGCCGGTCTTCCTGTGCATCCACCCTGCCATTGCCACGTGGTCATACGTTCCTGCGTCCTTCAGACAGACGGCGGCCCTTGTGGCGGAGCAGGCAGACAGGCCGTCTGCCAGGCAGATTCTCCGCCTCTGCGCCCGCATTGAGCCGCATCCGCAGCAGCAGCGCGACCTGACCGCCGCCTGCTCAGGCTTCGCGGCGTGGGACGAGCTGATTCGTGCCGCTGAAGCGGAAGACATGGCCCCGCTGCTGCTCCGGCATCTGACTACTGCCAAGATCAGTCTGCCGGATGTTGCCCGCCGCACGCTCCGGCTGCTCTCTGTCCATCACCGGCAGACCAACCTCATTCTAATCAAGATGCTGGGCCGCGTGCTGGCACTGCTGGAGACGCAGGGCATCCCGGCCTTGGCGCACGGCGGCGCGGCTCTCTGCCAGACCTTGTACCCAGAACCCGGCCTGCGGCCTCTGAGCGGCCTTGACCTGCTGCTGGCGGACAAGGACATTGCCCCGGCCTGCGCCCTACTCCGGCAGCATTGGTTCTCAACCCTTGCGGAAACAGAAACGTCCGCTGTCCTGTGTCAGACAGCGGACGGCGTGGATGTCCGTCTGCGGCTCTCCTCCAGCAGCCAAGATTTCAGCAGGCTGCTCAGGAACGCTGTGTCATGCGCCGCAGACGGCGTGCGGATGCGCGCGCTGGCTGCGGATGAAATGCTCCTGCATCTCTGCCCGCTTGCCTGCGCGTCCTACAAGCTGATCACAAGCGCGGACATAGTCGGCTTGCTGGAAAGCCGGAGCGATTTCTTCAGTATTCAGTAGGGCTTCTTGCCGACCATGTTGCCTGCCGGAGAGTAGTTGCAGACCCAAATCTGCGTCTTGTCCGCGCAAAACGCCATGCCGCAGCCGACTGTTTTGGAATCTTTCCAGACAAGTTGAGTGTAGTGCCCGCAGATGCCAGAGCAGCTATTTGCGGCATGGTCATAATTCTTTTCCTCTTTGCCCCATTCGTCCACCACATGCTGCGGAGTCACCGACTGCGCAGCAGTCCTCCCGTTCGGCCAAATGAGCGGGCTGGCGAAGTAGATGTTCTCCCCATACTGCATATTGCCCCGGTGACGATGCGAGCAGCCAGTCGGTCAGCCCATTCTTGGGCCATGCTGGTTAATCTTTCTGACCACTGGAGAGCAGGCGAGCCGACTTTGGCCCGCCATTGATTGTGCGCTTTCAGCAGCGCAGCAGGATCAGCCGGGCCTGCTGAAGCGGGCAAAGATGTTGTTGCGGCAGCAGAGGCCTCCGCTTGTTCTGGCAGGGCAGTGCGGCTGGCTGACGGGCGGGTGGTGGTGTTTTGAACGCAAGAGGACAGGCAGAGAGCGGCCAGCAGAAATCCTGCCGCAGACGCTCTGTCAACGGGCTTCAATGGGGTCATATTTTCCTCTCTGGAGTAGATTGCTGAAAACTCTTCGCAGGAAGAGGAGCGAATCTTACCAAGAGGATGAAATATGTCAAGCGGGCTTTTTCAGTACGGCCTCTTCCCTTTCACATTGCCTGCCGGGCTGTAATGGCAGACCCATATCTGCCCCATGTCTGGGCAGACCGAGACCGCGCAGCCCACAGCCTTGCTGTCCCGCCAGACAATTTGCGTGTAATGGCCGCAGACACCGGAGCAGCTGTTGGTCTCATACTGATAATCCTTGATCTCGCTGGCCCAGCCGTCAGTGATCTGCTGCGGGGTTTTGCTCTGGATGTCCCGGCGGCCATCAGACCAAACCACAGAACTGACCTTGTAGATATTCTCGCCGTAGCTACCTTTGCTGTGGCCCAGGCAGCGGCAGCCGTTCGCCGCCAGATTATCGGCCCAGAGCTGGGCGGACTGCGCCAGCGTCTCTGACCATTTCAGATCAGGAACGCCCGCCTCCGAACGCCAGCGGTTGTGGGCGGCCACCATGGCGGTTGAGTCAACTGACCCTGCTTCATCAGCATACACGCCGATGTCTTCATACTCGGCGGCAAGCAGGACGATTTCGTCAGGCTGGGTTTCAGCGTTGACGCAGACAGAGCTAACCAGCACTGCCGCAAGCGCGGGAAAAAGGCGTTTGATGAAGATCATGCGGGACAAGCTCAGGCTCCGGTAAAAGAGAGGGCACATGCTTTTCTATACCAGCAGCGGCGCAATTCATCAAGCCGATACAGCAATTTTGCCGGAAAAAGACCGCCGCCCTTGGTGGAGAGCCAAGGGCGGCGGGTGCTGCTGGAGAGGAAGGCCGGACCGTTCAGCCCGGCTCAGTTGCTGTCAGTATGGCCGCTGACCGACGACGTTGCCCGCAGATGCGTAGCTGCACACCCAAATCTGCGCGTTATTGCCGCAGACCGCCATGGCGCAGCCCACTTCTTTGGTGTCTTTCCAGACCACCTGAGTGTAGTGACCACACACGCCGCTACAGCTGTTGGCAGCGTAGTTGTAGTACTGAATCTCGCTTCCCCACGCATCCACAACCTGTTTCGGCGTTTTTTTCTGCAAGTCCCGGCGACCATCAGACCACATCAGTGCGCTGGCCTGATAGATGTTTTCGCCGTAGCCGTTGCCGCTGTGGTACATGGCGCAGCTGCCGCCCGCCAAGTGATCCGCCCAGCCTTGAGCGACATCCGCCAGCTTGTCCGACCATTTCAGGCCGGGCACGCCGACTTCAGAACGCCAGCGGTTGTGGGCGGCCACCATCGCCGCCGGATCTACCGTGCCTGGCCAGCCGTAACCGGCCTCCGGCACTGAAGATGCCGCCTCAGCCGCTGTCACAGGACTGCTTCTCCTGATCCAGCCGCCTTCATCAGCAACAGGTGCTGCGTGCGCAGAAGCAACCGGCTCTGTTCTGACCTGACATGCCCCAAGCATGGCGGCAAGCAAAATCCCAGCCAGAATAGCCGTCCTCTTCTGTAGTCCTGTTGTTCCTCCTTGAGAAAATTTTGTTGTTTTCATGACACCCTCCTGGTATCTGTGAAGCAGGCAACCCGGCTGTCTCAGAGAGACCCGTGGCTTTCCGGCACCGCCTCGCGACGGTTGTGGCATTTTTCAACTTTCCAGCGCAGGAGAACGCCTCTTGCGCCGACCAGAAAGTTCGGAACCCCACTCAGTTAATAAGCAGTATCCCTTACTTTAAGGATAGGGCAAAAAATTGATCCTGTCAACAAGGTTTAATAATGATAATTATTACTATTTAATTTAAAAAATCAATTTAATAACAACAGAATATCTCTTTAAATATTAGTCAATCAGTTGAAATCTAAAGTTCAATTATTATTACAGTGAGTTGAATTTCAGCGTGGATTCAAGTTGTAAGTGCAACTTTTGCTGAGTTGAGAAAAGAGTGAGTTATGGTAACATTGATGGCTCAATTC
>JAABPV010000063.1 GCA_011391865.1 Desulfobulbaceae bacterium
CTGATTTCAACACGTTGAGCCAGCAGGACATCAACTGCATCGCGGAAAAAATTAACAACAGGCCACGAAAATCTCTTCTTGGCTTCAACACGCCAAAAAATTGCACTTGGAACTTGAATCCACGTGCCAAACAGCAACTTGTTTCTGCTCGGCAAGAGAAGGTTGCAAGCAAGCAACAACCTTTCGTTGCCGAGCAACTGCGACGTGTCATCAAACAAGAACTCTTCGCTGCCGAGCAGAAACTGCTTGCTGCCAAGTAAGACTCTTCTTCTGCTGAACTCAAATTGCCTGCTGCGGCGCAAAAGCACGCGCGCCGTTCCGTCCATAATAGCCAAGGCTATGGATGAGGTCAATTCCTGTCTTGCAGCAGGGGGTATTTTGTCAGCAGCGGGAAAAAGGCGGGAAAATGAGATGATGCGGCAGGTGCTACTCCAGCAGATGCACCCGCTCGCAGTCGGGGCAGATCCACGTGGGGCCGTTGCTCATGCCCCATGCGTTTTCGGCAAAACAGGCAGGGCAGATGGCGAAGCCGCAGAGGCAGCTGCGGCAGTACGGCGCACTGTTTTTGCAGCAATGACAGAGACCGCCGCCGCGCCGTCGTCGTTTTCGCTCAGGCTGTTCAGCAGTCATGCCCGTGCGGACGGTCGCCCCAAGGATGGGCGTGGCTGTGACTGTGCAGGCATTCGGTGCCGCTGTGGACGGCCCGGCCCTCGTTCAGGGTGTAGACCTCGTCGCAGGTTTCCGCAAGAAAATCCCAGTCGTGAGAGATGATCATGTAGCCGATGTCCAGCCGTTTGAGAATGGCGATGAGCCGGGCTTTGGTCGCGGTGTCAAGATTGTTGGTCGGCTCGTCGAGCAGCATCGCCTCCGGCTGCATGGACAGGATGGTGGCCAAGGAGACCAGCTTTTTTTCGCCGCCGGAAAGATGACAAGTAACCCGTTCAGTCAACTTGGACAGCTCCAAATCGGCAAGGGTCTGATGGGAGATGCGCAGGGCTTCGGCTTGGCTCAGGCCGAAATTGAGCGGGCCGAAGGCGACATCCTCCAGCACGGTGGGTGAAAAAAGCTGATCGTCGGCATCTTGGAAAACCATGCCGATGCTGCGCCGCAGCAGGCGGAAGTCCTCCGCGCCGCTGACCTCGCGGCCCTTGAAAAACAGTGTTCCTGCCGTGGGCCGCAGCAGGCCCATGATGATGTGCAGCAAGGTGGTTTTGCCGCTGCCGTTCGCGCCGATCAGACCGATGCGCTGGCTGCGGTCAAAGCTGACATCCGCTTCATGCAGCAGCAGTCGGTTGCTGCCGGGATAGGAAAAAGAAACCTGCTGAAGCTGGACAAGGGGCACCATGCCAGCTTTTCACCCTGCCAGATCAATGCAGTTCTGCATCTCGCGCACGGCCTGATCAAGGCCGACAAAGGCGGCGCGGGCAATCACGGCGTGACCGATGCTCAGTTCCTCAATCACTGACAGCCCGGCGACGCGACCCACGTTGAGATAATTGAGGCCGTGGCCCGCATTGATTCGCAGTCCGGCGGCATAGGCAATCTCCGCTGCCTGCTCGATCAGGCGGAATTCGCGCTCCTGCTCCCCGTGGTCTTTCGCGTCGGCGTAGCGGCCCGTGTGCAGCTCAACATAGGCCGCGCCGACATCAATGGCAGCCTTGATCTGCTCTCCGTCAGGATCAATAAATATTGCGACCGGAATGCCCGCTTCGGTCATCTTATCGACGGTCTTCCTGATTTTTTTCTCGTTGCCAAGGATATCCAAGCCGCCCTCAGTGGTCAGCTCCTTGCGCTTCTCTGGCACCAACGTGATCAGGTGGGGCCGCACGTCCAAGGCGATGTCGACAATCTCTTTGACAGCGGCCATCTCCAGATTGAGGCGGGTCTTCACGGTCTGGCGCAGGATGCGGACATCGCGTTCCTGAATGTGGCGGCGGTCTTCGCGCAGATGAACAACTATGCCTCTGGCCCCGGCCAGCTCGCAGATGCCTGCGGCCAGCACCGGATCAGGCTCTGCGCCCCCTCTGGCCTCACGGATGGTGGCGATGTGGTCAACATTGATGGCAAGCTGCGGCATGGTTCTTCCTCCTGAATGAATATGTTGAACAGCCTGATAAAGCGCGGCCTCCTTGTCCTGCATCCGTTCCGCCTCGGCCTCGGACAGCTCATGGTCATAGCCGAGCAGGTGCAGCAGGCCGTGGATGATCAGCCACGTGAGGTGCTGATGCAGGGGGACTTCCTTTTCAACCGCCTCCCGCCACGCGGTATCCACGGAGATGAGGATGTCGCCCAGCTCGTCGGCCACGTCCGCCGGAAATGAGAGGACATTGGTCGGCCCCTCCTTGTGGCGGTAGGTCTGGTTGTAGCGGGCCATTTCCTTGTCGTCGAGAAAGACGACACTGACCGTGCGCCCGTTCTGCTCCAGCAGGCGCAGCAGGCGGATAAGACGCGCCCGCAGCAGGCTCTGGTTGAGCTGGAACTGCTGCGGGTCAATCTCGCTGATGAAATTGATGGACATAGGGAATCAGGACGCGGAACGCGGCGGCTCGCGGCGGCTGACGCTGTCGTAAGCGTGAATGATTTTCTGCACCAGCGGATGACGCACCACGTCGCTGCTGTCAAAGGGGCTGAAGGCGATGCCCTCGATATTCTGGAGCAGGGCCTGCGCCTCCACCAGCCCGGACGGCTGCCCGCCGGGTAAATCAACTTGAGTGATGTCGCCGGTTATCACCGCCTGCGAGTCAAAGCCGATGCGGGTGAGGAACATCTTCATTTGCTCGCGGGTGGTGTTCTGCGCCTCGTCCAAAATGATGAAGCCTTTGTTCAAGGTTCTGCCGCGCATAAAGGCCAAAGGCGCAACCTCGACCACGCCGCGCTCGACCAAATCAGCCGCCTTCTCCGCGCCCAGCATGTCGTTGAGCGCATCGGTGAGCGGGCGCAGATACGGGTCAACCTTCTGCGCCAGATCGCCGGGCAGAAAGCCTAACTTTTCGCCCGCTTCCACCGCAGGCCGGGTGAGAATGATGCGCTGCACCTGCTCCGATGTCAGCGCGGCCACAGCCATCGCCACAGCCAAATAGGTCTTGCCGGTGCCTGCCGGGCCAATGCCGAAAACGATGTCGTTGCGGCGAATGGCCTCGATGTAATTTTTCTGATTGAGGGTCTTGGGCGAGATGATCCGCTTCTTGGAGGTGATGCAGACTTTCTCAAGAAAAATCTCCTCCAACGAGGCATCGGGCGAGGCTTCAAGAATGCGCAGGCCAAAGGCCACATCTTGGCTGAAGACCGGATAGCCTTTCCGCGCCAGCTCATAAAGCTGCCGCAGAGCCGAAACAGCTAGCTCCACGGCGTGCGCCCGCCCTTGAACGCGCAGACCACCGCCCCGCTGATGAATGCGGACCCCGGCGGCCTGTTCAATGGTGTGCAGATTGCGGTTCAGCTCGCCGAAGAGTGTCTGCGCGGCGGCTTGGTCAGCGAAGTCAAGGCTCTGCTCGGTCTCGCCGCTGGGAGCCGTCGTTTTTTTCACTGAACTCACTTCTTTTTGTTCAGTTCCTGCTCAATCATCTTCTGGATCATATCCGGGCTTGGCGCGTTGACCCGACGGCCATTGACGAAGATGGTCGGAGTGCCGTTGACCTCGGCCAGCCGTGCCGCGCTCATGTCCTTGTTCAGTTTTTCCTGCACAGCCGGGCTGCTCAAGTCCGCCTTAAATTTCTCCATGTCTAAGCCGACATCTTTAGCGGCCTTCTCAATCGTCTCAGGACTCAGGCTGGAGGAAATGGCGAAGAGCGCGTCGTGCATCTGCCAGAATTTGCCCTGCTCCTGCGCGGCAATGGCGGCTTTGGCTGCTGGTTCGGCCTGCTGGTGCATGTTCAGCGGCATATGCTTGAAAATCACCTTGACCGTTTCAGGGTTGCGCTTCATCACCTCTTCCAGCAACGGATGCACCCGACTACAGAAGGGGCATTGGAAATCGGAGAAAACTACAATGGCCACTGGCGCAGTCTCTTTGCCTAAGAACGGTGCTCCGGAAATGTCGATATCCTTGGCGAAGGAGACATCAAGAGCCTTGTAGGAGCCGTTCTGATCCATCATGTACAGCATCTCGCCGCGCGGAGCGATGTCAATCGCCACTGTGCCCGGATCCGCCGGAATGACTCCCAGCTTCTGCCCTTCAGTGGAGTAAAGATGCACTTGGCTGTCCTCGCCGAGAATGAAAACCATTCTGCCGTCCAGCGTCTGGACGAAGCTGCGCGGCTTGACATCGGCCTTCCATGTTTCAAGAGCGGTCCAAGAGAGCGTGTCCGGCTTGCCTGCTGACTGCTGCGCAGGATCAGACGGCTGCGCAAAAACATTTTGGCCTTGCAGCAGGAGGAGGCAGCACAGAGCGAGAGCTTTTTTCATTTTTTCGTTTCCTTATAATTGTTGGGAGAAATGCAGCGGGAATGTCTGCGGCCATTATACCGCCCTGAGCCGTGCCCGGCAAGCTGAACAGGGCAGTGTTTTTTTTCAGAACAGCAGCTCAACGGCGGAGCAGGAGCCGTCTTCTTGCAGCAGGAGCATCCGCCTGCTGCGGGGCACGAGATTGATGGCGACCGTTCCCCAGCCGGCGGGGATTGTGCCGATCCGCTGTCCGGCGGCGGCATAAACGTACACTTCGCTGTCTCCGCTGAGAATGAAGACCAGCTCCCGTTCCGGCAGATGGGCGATGTCAAGGGGCTGCGCCACTCCCGACCTCCATCTGCTCCGCACTGACGCGCTGACACGACCTGTGTCCAAGGAAATGTTGTAAATCGTGCAGATGCCATTTTGGTCAACCACGTAGAGCTGCTTGCCCCGCGCTTGGATGTCAATAGCCACAGGCTGCCCTGTGGTTGCGACCGGCACGGCGCCGAGATGCTCGCCGACAGCGGAATAGACATGCACCTTGCCGTCGCTGCCGAGTAGGAAAACCAGCTTTTTGTCCTTCGTCTGGACGAAGTCCAGCGGCCTGATCCCTGCGTCCCAATTGTTCATCAGCGACCACGTGTCAAGAAAACGGGCGGACCGGGCCGGGGAGAAAGCTGCCGCTGGCTGCGCTGACAAAAGGAGCAGCAAGGACAAGGCGAGGACTTTTTTCATAATCTCTTGTTCTGGTGAGTATTCTTGCCGGACTGCTGACGAAGTGCAGTATACCCGCTGCATCTGCGGAAGGCAAGGCCGTCCCGTATTCTTTTTGGCTGTCGGCGGCAGTGATTCCGCAGATGCAGATCTGCTCTCCGGCAAGGTTTCGCAGCCGTCTCAGGCTGCGTCGCCGCAAGAATACGCGGTCTGCCGCAGGCGGCATTTTTTGCCGGAAAGCGGTTGACAAAAGCCCCTCATTTCTGAACGCCGCGAAAACAGACGCTTTCTCTATTTTGAGCAAAAATACAACCGGTAGCATGTTTTCAGCTTGAGTCTGTACAACATGTTGTGTTATAAGATTGCACAGCCGCCTGAGGGACAGGCACCGACTTACTGCTCAAAAAGGAAGGAAGAGATGGGAAAAGAGATGCCAAGGACTGTCGCGAAACAGCTCCTGACCGAGACCGCCGAGACCGTTTTGACCCGCCGTTACTACCTCAAAGACGGCCAAGGCAATGTGCTGGAGAACTGGGAATCGCTCTGTCGCCGGGTGGCGGACGCAGTGGCTGCGCCCGACCGAGGGCTGGAGGACTACGAGGCCCTGCGCGAGCAGTTCTTCCGTCTGATTTATCGTCTCGATTTCTTGCCCAACTCGCCCTGCCTGATGAACGCGGGCACCGACCTCGGCCAGCTCTCGGCCTGCTTTGTCCTGCCGGTGGACGACTCAATGGACGGCATTTTCACATCCATCCGCAACGGCGCACTGGTACATAAAACCGGCGGCGGCACCGGCTATTCCTTCTCCCGGCTGCGGCCAAAAAATTCGTCGGTGCGCTCAACGCAAGGCGTGGCTTCCGGGCCGCTCAGTTTTGCCGCCGTGTTTGACGCGGCCACAGAGACCATCAAGCAGGGTGGCAAGCGGCGCGGGGCCAATATGGGCATCCTGCGGGTGGATCATCCTGATATTATGGACTTCATCAGTGCCAAGCAGGATCAGAGCAAATTCACCAACTTCAACTTCTCGGTGGCGATCACCGACAAGTTCATGGAAGCGGCCAAAAATAATCAGGAATACGACCTGATCGATCCTTCCAACCGCAAGGTGGTCTGCCGGATGAACGCGGCCAAGGTCTTTGATAAAATTGTTGAATTGGCTTGGCACAACGGCGAGCCGGGTGTTCTGTTTATTGATGCAGCCAACCGCGCCAACGCCACCCCGCAGCTTGGCGACTTCGAGGCGACGAACCCCTGCGGCGAGCAGTGGCTTTTACCTTATGAATCTTGTAACTTAGGCTCGATCAACCTCGGCCAGTACGTCAAGGACGGCGCGGTGGATTATCCGCGTTTGGCGCAGACAGTGCGGACAGCGGTGCGTTTCCTCGACAACGTGATTGACTGCAACCGCTTTCCGATCCCAAAAATTGCCGAAATGACCCGCAAGACGCGCAAAATCGGGCTTGGGATCATGGGGATGCACGACATGCTCATCCAGATGGAGCTGTCCTACGGCGACGAAGCGGGCCGAGCGGAATCAGCCAAAATCATGCAGTTTATCCGTGATGAAGCAGAGGCTGCCTCCATAGCCTTGGCCGGGCTGAAAGGGCCGTTTCCGGCTTGGGATCCGCAGCACAACCGCTATTCGGCCCGGCGCAACGCGGCCCTGACTTCCATTCAGCCCACTGGCACGGTCTCGATGATTGCGGACTGCTCCTCCGGTTGCGAGCCATATTTCTCTGTTGTCACTGAAAAAAATGTCATGGATGGCGACCGTTTTTTGATGGTCAACAAGCATTTTGAGGCTGCGGCCAAGCGCGAGGGCTTTTTTTCTGAAGCCGTGATGAAAAAAGTGGCGCAAAGCGGCACAGTGCTCGGTCATGCGGAAATCCCGGAGAAATGGCAGCGCATCTTCCTTGCCGCGCAGGACATCAGCCCGAAAGAGCACATTAAAATGCAGGGCGCATTGCAGGCCAGCGGCGTGGACTCCTCGATCAGCAAGACCATCAACCTGCCGTCGTCAGCCAGCAAGGAGGATGTGCGCGAGTCCTATCTGCTCGGCTTTGAGCTGGGCTGCAAGGGTCTGACCGTTTATCGCGACGGCTCGCGGGACGGCCAAGTTCTCAGCACCGCCGCTTCGGCAGCCAAGCAGCAGACCGCCGTGGTTTCCACTCAAGGCGAGGAGCAGAAAAAAGAGCTACCCGACGTGCTGGATGCCAAGCGCTACCGGCTCAAAGACGCGGACGGCAACGCGGTGTACATCATTGTCTGCTTTGATGAGACAGAAAATCCGATGGAAGTCTTCGCCAAGTTCCCCTTTGACAACCGGCTGGATCTGAAGGATAAATCCACCATGTGGACGACCACATGCCGCTTGGTTTCCTTGGCTCTACGCTATCAAATTCCGATGGAGGAGATCATTCGCCAGCTGGATCGCTCCAGCGGCCACATGTTCGACCTGCCCGCCCAGCTTGGCAGGCTGCTGAAATCCTTCATGGCCGGAACGCAGAAAGGCTTCACCTCCTCCTGTCCAGAATGCCCCGGCACCTTGCTTTTTTCGGAAGGCTGCGAGGTCTGCCGCGACTGCGGATATTCGCGCTGCTCGTAAAGACACTGCGCCGCCGCAGCAGCATTTTATTGACTGCGGCGGCACAGGACTGCTATACTGGGCTGGCAATTCCACGCTGATCAAACGAGAGCATCATGCGCTCCGCAGGATCGCCGGACCGAAATGATGTCTCAAAGGAAAAAAGGAGCGGATGATGCAATCTGTGCGCAAAGTTCTGAAAACAGCGCTGCCCGCGCTGCTGCTTATGACCGCTGCCCCTTGCTTTGGAGCCGAGGGCGGGCCGTCGCTGCCGGGCGCGGTTCCGGCGGCTGCTTCTGCTGTTGCTGTCGAGGACAACCTGCTGAGCCTGCGGGTACGGAACATGCCCTTGAAGGAGCTGCTGCGGCAAGTCGCGGCGCAGGCGGGCATGAAAATCACCGTGCACGGCCCGGCGGAGCTGCCTGTTTCCGCCGAATTCAGCCGCGCTGCCTTGGAGGATGGCCTGAAGCGAATCGCGCCGGACTTCAACATCGTCTTCACCTACGGCGCGGAGAAAAAAGGTCAGGAAAAGCCGAAGGTTGAAAAGATCGTCCTGCACAGCAAGACCGCCGCACCCGGCAATGCGCCGCCTTTGGTGCTTTCCGCCGCCAGTGCCCCTCCTCCTCCTCCCGCAGCTCCGAAGCCGCGCCCGCCGGTTCCGTCCGGGCCGCCGCCTGTCGACGACGAGCCGGAAGAAGAGGAGCATTCGCCGGAATATTTTGCCAAACTGATGAAAAACCCTGATGCCGCGCTGCGTGAGGAAGCCTTGGGCTATTTCGCCGGGGTGGAGGATAGCGGTGGCATTGCTCAAGTTTCTGAAATGCTGATTAACGATTCAAGCGAGGACATTCGCCGCACCGCCGCTGAAGTGCTGGCAGACCTTGGCGGCAAGCAGGCTGTTCCGGCCTTGGGCAAAGCCTTGGCCGACAAGAGCAGCGAGGTGCGGAGCATGGCCGTCTACTCTCTGGGGCAGATCGGCGGCCCAGAAGCCGTCGCCTTGATCAAAACAGCGATGAATGATGCCAACGAGGAAGTGCGTAACGCAGCTACGGACTCGCTGGGAATGGCGGTGGCAGCGGAGGAGTGAGTCTATTCCTTCTCCAGCAGCTTCTTCAGCTTCCGCTTGTACATGTCCTGCTTCAGCCTACTGATGCGGTCAATAAACAGAGTGCCGTGCAGGTGATCCACCTCATGCTGGATGATGCGGGCGAAACGGTCTTCGGCGACGAAATCCAGCGGCCTACCCTCGACATCTTGGGCGGTGACGCGGATTTTCTTGAAGCGCTCGACCTTCGCGTCGTACTCCAGCACACTCAGACAGCCCTCCTTGCCGCTCAGGCAGCCCTCGCCCTCGGAAATCACCGGATTGACCAGCACAATGTGCTGCCGCTCCTCCTCGCTGGCTGAGATGTCAACCACCGCGATCTGGCGGGCCTCGCCGATCTGATTGCCGGCCAGCCCCACGCCTTCAGACGCATACATGGTGTCGGCCATGTCTTTGGCCAGCTGCCGCAGCTCGGCGTTGAATTCCGTGATTTTCGCCGCCTGCTCGCGCAGCACGGGATGGGGATGTGTGACGATCTTTCTTAGGGCCATGCTTACTAAAATATTGGATGTTCAGGAGGTTCAAGGTTGCCAAGCAGATGCTGCGCCAGCGCGGCGGCGGCGATAGCTGCGGTTTCCGCCCGCAGCACACGCGGGCCGAGCGAGACGATGCGGAAGCCGCAGTTTCTCGCCTGCTCAACTTCTTCTGGATGAAAGCCGCCTTCCGGGCCGATCAGCAGAATCAACGGCTGGCCCGGCTGCACACCAGCGGCGGCAAAAGAAGTGGCTGTCTCGTTTTCCCACGGCATGATCTTCTGACCTTCCGCCGGAAAATGCAGCCCATGCAGTGGCTCTGGTGGGTTGATCTCCATCAACCGCAGTCGCCCGCACTGCTTGCAGGCTTCGAGCATGATTCGCCGCCAGCGGTCAAGGAGCTGGCTGTCGCGGCCCTGCGGCTCGCAGTAGCGGGTGATGACCGGAACAAAGCGGCTCACGCCCAGCTCGGCAGCTTTCTGGACAACCGTGTCCATCTTTTTGCCTTTGAGGAGCATAGCCATGACCAAGGTCAGCGGGCTGCGGCATTCTGGCTCGGCGCGGCGGATGCGGATGCGGAAGGAGACGTTTTCCGCACTGATCCGCTCAATCTCGCCGGTCAGCGCACCGCCCACGCCGTCGAGCAGCTCGGCGGTGTCGCCAGGCCGCATCCGCAGCACGGTTCTGAGGTGATGCGCCTCCGCGCCGCTGATCAGGACATGCCCTGCGGCCTCATTGGCGGGATCGTAAAAAAAACGTCGCATAAAAAAGAATTGGCGGCGGAGCTTGTTGCTTGGATAGACAGCCGCCCTACTTTATGCCTGCCGCGCCTGCCTGTCAAGCCTGCTTTGCAGGCAGCGGCTTCTGCAAGGGAAAATGCGGCAGGGGCAGCGTTTCGCAGCGGTCGCGGCCCCAGGCGCGGAGCTGATTGCGGGCCGAAAAAATCCGGTCGCGGCTGGTGACGATCCGGCGGTTGTAGATGTCCGGCGGCACGGATGAGCTGCGGCAGAGATCGCGCAGGCAACATAGCTCATCGCGCAGATCCTGCCAAGGCCGCTGCGGCCTGCGGGCAAGGAACTGCTCCGCTTCCGCGTTGTTGTCGAACATGGAGCGGTAAAACTGCTCCAGTGTCAGCGGCGAAAAATCATCCAGCATTGCATCGAAACTCTCCGGCGAAATCCCGCGCTGATCGTCTATCGGCCTGAGTGTGCCGCCGACCGCTGTTGCCGTGCTGAAACGCAGCGCGGCAAAGCGCGGCCCGTGCTCGGCCAGCCACGCCGCCGCCCAGACTCCCATTGACCAAGCCAGCAGATGCAGGGGCTTCACCTGCGGCAGCGCGGCAAAGACGCTATCGTCCATGCTGCGGTAATCATAGACCAGCAGGACATCCGCGCAGCCAAAGTCCGCATCCTGAAACGGCTCCGGCCCCATGCCCCAGCCTGCCAGGAAGAGCAGGCAATCCTTGCCGCCGCCGCGCCGGAGCCAGTAGCTTTTCATAGACGTGGATTCAAGTTCCAAGTGCAATTTTTTGGCAAGTTCCCAAGAATAGCTTTTTTGGCGTGTTGAAGCCAAGAGA
>JAABPV010000064.1 GCA_011391865.1 Desulfobulbaceae bacterium
GGCATCGGTGAGTGATGATTTCTTGTATCATCACCCTATACTAACTCATCACTTGCTGTTTTGCCACTACCAAATTTTGCTACCTCAAGAACGGCAGCTGCTGATTAATGCAAACCATGTTGGCAATTAAGAAAAAGCTGCGTTTTTCAGCCCTGAAGCTGCGTCGCCAAACGGGTGATGCTCTTCCAGTCGCCTTGCTCAAGCAGCTCAGGCGGCGCAAGCCAGGAACCGCCCACGCAGGCCACGTTAGGCAGCGCGAGATAGTCTTTGTAGTTCTGCTCAGAAATGCCGCCGGTCGGACAAAAGGTGATTTTTGGAAATGGCCCGTGCATGGCTTTGAGCATCCGCAGCCCGCCCGCCGCCTCAGCCGGAAAAAATTTCAGCTCGGTGAAGCCGCGCTCTTGAGCCAGCATCAGTTCGGAAGGGGTGGCCACGCCGGGAATCAGGGGAATCGGCCCTTCGTGGGCGGCGGCGAAAAGCGATGGAGTCAGGCCGGGACTGATGGCGAATTGTCCGCCAGCCTGCGCCACAGAGCGCAGGTCGTTCGAGTTCAGCACTGTGCCAGCACCAACGATCATTTCAGGAACTTCAGCGCAGATGCGGCGGATGCCTTCCAGTGCGGACCCGCTGCGCAGCGTGATTTCAATCACCCGAATGCCGCCTTTCAGCAAGGCTTTTGCCAGCGGCGCCGCCTGTTCGACATTGCCCAGCACCACCACTGGCACCACCGGGCCGGTGCGCAGAATTTCCAACGCGGACAGCTTGCTGCTATTGTTTGTCATTGACTTTTTTCTCCTTGCGCTGCTCTTATGCCAAAACTGCCCTCTCCTTTGCGGCGGCCCTCATGCAGTGAAATAATGAGACACCTTAGCTGCGGCTGCGGAAAAAGTCAACCGCAGCCCACTGCGGCGGCCTGCGGCAGCGGGAAAAAACGGCAAGTTCCTCAATGCGCTGGCATTCTGACGCTGCGGCTGGTATCATGGGCGGAGCTTGTCATTTTTCTTTTTCACTGAGGAGAAGCGTTATGGAGTATTCCCACGAAGTCCAAGAGATGCACTGCATCGCCTTGGGAACAAACCACGGGCCTGCGCCCATTCCCCAGGAAGGGCAATGGAATCAGGTGCGGCAGATTGGCGAAATCAACGGCCTGACTCACGGCGTGGGCTGGTGCGCTCCCAATCAGGGGGCCTGCAAGCTGACCCTGAACATCAAGAACGGCGTTATTGAAGAAGCTCTGGTCGAGACCATCGGCTGCACCGGCATGACCCATTCCGCCGCAATGGCCTCGGAGATTCTGCCGGGCAAGACCATTCTGGAGGCTCTCAACACTGATCTGGTCTGCGACGCGATCAACGTGGCCATGCGCGAGCTGTTTTTGCAGATCAGCTATGGCCGCAGCCAGTCAGCCTTTTCTGAAGGCGGCCTGCCCATCGGCGCAGGGCTGGAGGATTTGGGCAAGGGGCTGCGCTCGGTCACTGGCACCACCTACGGCACCCGCCTGAAAGGGCCGCGCTATCTGGAGCTGGCCGAAGGCTACATCATGGAGCTGGGGCTGGACAAGGACGACGAAATCATCGGCTACAAGTTTGTCCGGCTGGGGCCGATGATGGATGCGATCAAGAAGGGCGTTGATCCGGCAGAGGCTCTGGCCAAGGCCACCGGCACCTACGGGCGGTTCGCCGAGGCCGTCAAAACTGTTGATCCCCGGAAGGAGTAAAGATCATGGCACTTTTTGAAGGATACGAACGGCGAATCAACAAGATCAACGCGGTGCTGGCTGAATATGGAATCAAGGATTTAGCCGAAGCCAAGCAGCTTTGTTTGGATGCGGGCGTGGATGTTTATGCTATCGTCAAGGACGTGCAGCCGATCTGCTTTGAGAACGCCTGCTGGGCCTACATCGCCGGTGCAGCCATCGCGTTGAAAAAGGGGCAGAAAAAGGCGGTGGAGATCGCCTCGACCTTGGGCATCGGCTTGCAGGCATTCTGCATTCCCGGCTCAGTGGCGGAGAACCGCAAAGTAGGCATCGGCCACGGCAATCTGGCCGCGCGGCTCCTCAGTGAGGAGACTAAGTGCTTCGCCTTTCTCGCCGGGCATGAGTCCTTTGCCGCTGCGGAAGGTGCCATCGGCATTGCCAAGTCCGCCAACCGGGTGCGCACCGAGCCGCTGCGGGTCATCCTCAACGGCCTTGGCAAGGACGCGGCCTACATCATCTCGCGGATCAACGGCTTCACTTATGTGAAAACGCAGTATGACTACGCAGGCAGCGTCCTGAACATCGTGCTGGAAAAATCTTTCTCCAGCGGCGAGCGGGCCAAAGTGCGCTGCTACGGCGCGGACGATGTGCGCGAAGGCGTGGCGATCAATCATCTCGAAGGCGTGGATGTGTCGATCACCGGCAATTCGACCAATCCCACCCGCTTCCAGCATCCAGTGGCAGGCACCTACAAAAAGGAGTGCCTTGAGCTGGGTAAGAAGTATTTCTCCGTGGCTTCTGGTGGCGGCACAGGTCGGACGCTCCACCCGGACAACATGGCCGCTGGACCGGCTTCCTACGGCATGACTGACACGATGGGCCGGATGCACAGCGACGCGCAGTTTGCCGGATCGTCCTCCGTGCCCGCGCATGTGGAGATGATGGGCTTCATCGGCATGGGCAACAACCCGATGGTCGGCGCATCAGTAGCAGTGGCGGTGGCCTTGCAGCAGGCGGCAGGCTGATTGCAAGATCTTGAAAAATTCATGCCTCCTCTTGCATGGCCATACACATGCAGAGGAAGGCATGAATCTCAAGATCATGTCAGTTTGCTGCAACTCTTGGCTAAAAATATACACCTTTAATCTCCGCGCCGCCGCCGTCCTGCGTGCCGCTTAAAATCCGTTTCGCCACCTTCCATGCCTCCTTGTGCATATCATTAATGCCGATGCCCTGCCAGCCGAAGCCGCAGATATGCAGGCTGTCGAGCATCTCGTGCAGTTGGTTCCGCCAAGCAAGCAGGGCTGGATAGCCCTCTTCCATCTGCGGGATGCCCCAGCGGGGCCGTAGCACTCGGCTGAAGACTGGCGGATCGGGCAGCTCCATCAGCTGCTTGATGTCTTCGTAAGCCCGCGCCACGATTTCCTCGTCCGGCAGCTCCAGTCGCTCTGGATGTCTGCGCCCGCCGACCAGCGTTTCCACTAAGAGATGGCCTTCTGGAGCACGTCCGGGGAACATGTGCGAGGAAAAGAGCGTGCCAAGGGCGAAACGCCGTTCTTGCTCCGGGGCAAGATAGCCAAAGCCGAACGGCACCTGCGCCTTGTCAGCAGCAAAACCCATCGCCACGGTAGCAAGTTTGGCCTCTGGGATAGACTGCATGGGCGGTTCCGGCAAACCTGCGCCGATCAGCAATTCAAGGCAGCGGTTATAGCTGGAGCGTGATAACTTGACATTATATTTAACAGGTATCATCTTGTTATGATTGGACAATATCAACACAAGTTCTGTCTCATTTTATCCTGCTTCAGCTATAACCGGCAGAGCGATGATCAGATGCCGGGCGTGCAATTCAAGCTGGCCGGTGCGGACGAGCCAGCCGTTGCCGGTCTGTTCAACACTGCGGGCAGCGGTGCGGTACATGATTTCCTGGTTATAGCTGAACCAGCTCCAATTGGCGCAGACCGGGCATCACGCCTTCTATTTTCAGCCGGGAAATGTCACCCGCGTAGGTGCGGTTTGAAGCTAAAAATTGACTACCAGCTCGGCATCCTAAAGAGCCGTCCCTGCTCGTTTTCATCGTGCAACGTCAGAATAATTTCATCATCCTCAAATACCTTTTTTCTCCCTTCCGATTTCGGCGGAAGCTCAGAATCTAATGAGGTGATTACAATTTGTATACCTAATTCAGAATATCGGCGAATGACCTGGAGCAGGTTTTCTTTTTTTCGAGGCTCAAGTTGTTCAAATACACCGTCATGATAAACAAAACGTGGAAATTTTGTATCAAGATAAGATCGCAACACCGCGAGATCAAAAGCCATACATAATAGTTTCCGATAGGTGCTCCCCATGTCAGCACTGGTTGCATTGCCAGATTCGTCAAGAATTTCAGCTTTAAACTCCAAATGCCCTTCGCGGTTAGGAGCCACATTTAAAAGTGCCTTGCGGTCAATCACCTCTTCTATAATCTCATTGAAAAAAAGCCTGATCGTAGAGAACAGACTTTTTTTATCAGAATTTTGTAGTTCCACGTCAGATTCAATTGCAGATTGCAAATGTTCAAGCTCTTCTTTCAAAATTCGCAATTCAGCACGTAATTCCTGCAAACGACGCAAGGCATCACGCTGACGTTCCAGTGAGGAAAGATCGGCTTTAAGGACTACAAGATCATTAGAAAATTTTTTGTATTTATTAAACACATCTGTTTCGCTCAAAAAAGAAAGTGTCTCTGAACGCTGTTTTCCCAAAGAATTGCGCTCTGAATTAACTTCTTTTAATTTGTTCTCAATTTCTGCCATATCCTCCTGAAGATAAGCGCGACGTTCCTCAGTGATGGCACGGTTAAATGTGATTGATTGCTGAAAATCTTTTTTTATTTGTCCTGTAAAAAACACACCTGCCTCCGCAAAAAGGCGTTGGGCCTCATCCGGGTTAAACAATATTTGTTCTTCTTTTAATGAGTCGAGTATCTTTTTTTTGTTCTTCTGCAATGAATATCGTTCATTGTTAAGCAGGGCGATACGCTCGTCTATCTGATCAACTAACTGTTTAGTACGGTTTTCATCCTGAGATCGGAAGTCGAATGAGTCAAGAAATCCTTGTTGTTCTTCAATTTCTTTCTGTTTTAGAAGGAGCATGCCTTCAATTTTACTTATGTCTTCGAGTGAACTTCCGAATTCCTTTTTGATAACCCGTTCATTTGTTTTGTTTTCTTCTATATGCTTTTCCTTCGTATAATAAGAAGTTAGAAGATCAGCATTGAATCCTAACAAGTGAGCAAGAAAGGGTTTCCAGTCAGAATGCTCTCCGGCGAATTTTCGTAACTGGAACACATCACGATAATCTTCTTGAGAACGGAGCAAGTAACCTATTCCTTTACGGAAAGACCACGGGTTGAATGCACGCAAATCAAGTAGGCTATCCAGTATATCCAATGCCCTTGCAAAGGGCACCTCGCCGTGATTCCACGCAGTATCAGGTAACTCAGTAAAGTTCTGCCGACCAACCTCATGTTTCCTGAAGCTAATTTTGCTTGCATTTTTCACACTGCGGCAGACAGTGATGTAGAAATTGTCGAACAATTCTATTTCAAGGAAAAATACAAACTCATCAAACAAATCACTATGCTTGAATAGGAAAAATTTTGGATCCCGCTTTGCAAGAAGCATAAAGTTAAGCAAATGTACAAGCGTGGTTTTGCCAAGATTATGCGTATCCTTGTTCTTGTTTTTAGGAAGGCGTATTTCAGCCAAAACAACATTCAGGCCGGAATTGAATTCTATTGGACCGAACAACTCAGGCTTATTGCAATATAATTTAGACAGTTTCATTTGGTCCGATATACTCAATAGCGTCTGTTTTTTGGCGATACTCAATTAATCCCAATAAATAGAGAAAATTCAATGCTGGAAGAAATAAAATATCACCGCCGATAACCAGTTTTTTGACATGCTTTCGTAATGTGTCGTATTCACCGATACGATCTTTCTTCAGACGTTTCAGCAACAGCAGAGACACATTGATGACTGTCCGATCAGGATGAGAATGCTTAGTCGGTCTTAACATCATCTACCTCTCCGATATCACAGTTCCAGTACATATAGAAAAGCATAAGACGAGTTAGGCGTTTATGCCCGTGTTGCCGCAGGATCGGATCGCGGTTAAAGAGTAGATCGAGGAGATGCTCCATGACATTATCAAACGCCTGATAGTCTTTCCGTTTCGCGATAATTTTGAATTGAAATTCTTCAACAACGGACTCGTACATACTCAGCAGGTCAAAATTTTCAGGGGCCGCCAAGAAAGTGCGAATATCCACAGTTTCTTTCAGGTATCGCTTTCGTTGCTCTTTCGCATACTCTTCGCTCATTCTATTGATTTCATTTTTTCTATCATAACTGACACGTGGAACAGGAGGAACGTCAGCTATAGAGATCAAGTTATCCTTCTGTCGAGCGAGTGCTTGGATAATCTCTGATAAATCATCTGGACTTATAATTAGTGGAGAATCAATCGGATCAAGATCAGCAATCCTTGGCACATCAGAAAATGTTTTTAGCCAAATCTCAAGCTGTTCCACTCCGCATAAATAAACAGATTCCTGCGGGATACCGCATTCTTTTGCGATATATTCCCTTATGTTGCTTTCGGCATTTCCTGCTAAACGCCGATTGGAAAACAGCATGTAATGATCAAGCTGCCCTCTGGAACGGAGCTTCTTGATCCGATGAATTTCTTCTACAAGAACTGAAGTCTTGTTGGTTTGGCTATAAAAATCAGGTTCGGAAAAATTCCGATTATAACCGTTGGTATGCTTGGCCTGAATAATAGTCGTTCCTTTCCAAGGCGCAGACCTGCTTGGATGCAGCTCTGCTGTGCCGACAAATTTGGCATCTCTCCCTCCGTCCGGCCCTTTGGCGAAACCCTGCACAGAAATGCCAAGCAGCCGGTGACACAGAATAACGATGAGCTTTTCAAACTGATCGTCACTTAAATCTTCGTAGGCGTATTTCATAGTCGCGGTGGAGTTATTTTACCCGGAAACGCATCAAAAATACACACCTTTAATCTCCGCGCCGCCGCCGTCCTGCGTGCCGCTTAAAATCCGTTTCGCCACCTTCCACGCTTCCTTGTGCATATCATTAATGCCGATGCCCTGCCAGCCAAAACCGCAGATATGCAGGCTGTCGAGCATTTCGTGCAGTTGGTTCCGCCAAGCAAGCAGGGCTGGATAGCCCTCTTCCATCTGCGGGATGCCCCAGCGGGGCCGTAGCACCCGGCTGAAGACTGGCGGATCGGGCAGCTCCATTAGCTGCTTGATGTCTTCGTAAGCCCGCGCCACGATTTCCTCGTCCGGCAGCTCCAGTCGCTCTGGATGTCTGCGCCCGCCGACTAGCGTTTCCACCAGAAGATGTCCTTCCGGGGCGCGGCCAGGGAACATGTGCGAGGAAAACAGCGTGCCCAGGGCGAAACGCTGTTCCTGTTCCGGGGCAAGATAGCCAAAGCCAAAAGGCACCTTGGCCTTGTCAGCGGCAAAGCCCATCGCCACGGTAGCGAGCTTGGCCTCCGGGATAGACTGCATGGGCGGTTCCGGCAAACCTGCGCCGACCAGCAATTCAAGGCAGCGGTTGACCGGCAGAGCGATGATCAGATGGCGGGCGTGCAATTCAAGCTGGCCGGTACGGACGAGCCAGCCGTTGCCGGTCTGTTCAACACTGCGGGCAGCGGTGCGGTACATGATCTCCTGATTGGGAATCAGCTTGGCGGCCATTGCTTGCGGCAAGCGGGCCATGCCGGTGCGGAAGCTGGTCATTGCGGGCAGACCTTTCCGCTTTTTGTCCTTCTTTTCCTTTCTCGCCGCGAGCATTTTGGCGATACCGCCGCGCACGACCGAGCCGTGCTCCAGCTCCAATTTGCGCAGGCCGGGCATCACGCCTTCTATTTTCAGTCGAGAAATATCGCCCGCATAGGTGCCGGTGAAGACGGCATCGGCAAAAGGCAGCATCGCCTTGCCGAAACGGTATTCAATCCACTCGGCAACGGTCGGCTCATCCGGCAAAGGCTTTTTCCAGAGGTCAGCCATGACGCGGAATTTGGCGGGCCACGACATCAGCGGTGCCTTAATGATCTTGCCCGGACTTTGCGGGATGAGATTTAGCTTGCCGTCTAAACAAATGTAGCGGACAAACTCCGACAGCGGGGCCTTCTCCACCTCATTAGTCAAGCCAGCCTCGTGAATCAGCACCCGGCTTTCCAGGCAGTTGTCCAAGAAGCCATGCGGCCCGCCTTCAGCCAAATAGCCTTCCTCCAAATGCGAGCGCACGGCCCCGCCGGGCTGTTCTTCCCGCTCAATGACTAACAGAGAAATATCCGGCTGCTTGTGCTTGAGGAAGGTGGCGGCGGCAAGGCCGGACAAACCGGCTCCGATGATCAAAACATCTTTGGATGAATTCATGGCGGGCAAGGCTGGTGGAAACAGTTACGGTTTGCAGTCCGGGCAATGCAGCCCGTCTTGACAGCGGCCTGATCGTGCTTATTGTTGCGGCACAATCCGTTATCTAACCACAGATATACTGTCCAGACCATAAAAAAACACCTGCCAACGAGGATGCCGATCATGACCGCACAGGCTCAGACTAAGGAATTTCAGGCCGAGACCAGAAAGGTACTCGATATTGTCATCAATTCGCTCTACACCGAGCGGGATATTTTTGTCCGCGAATTGGTCTCCAACGCTGCGGACGCGCTGGAGAAATTCCGCCATGTCTCGCTGACTGAGAAGCCGGAATTTGATGCCCATGTGCCGCTGGAAATCAGCATTGATTGCAATGACAAAAAGCACATTTTGACCATCACCGACACCGGCATCGGCATGACCGCCGCAGAGCTGGAGGCCAACTTGGGTACCATCGCTCATTCCGGCTCTGGCAAATTCCTCGCCGAGCTGGCCGAGACCGCGAAGAAAGATGTCAATCTAATCGGCAAGTTCGGCGTGGGCTTCTACTCGGCGTTCATGGCCGCCAAGACGGTGAAAGTGCAAAGCCGCTCCTGGGACGGCAGCCAGGGCCACGAATGGTTTTCCGACGGCAACGGCAGCTACACCATCAGCCCCTGCGACGGCCTGCATCGCGGCACGAAAATTGTCATGGAGCTGAAGGAGGATGCGCAGGACTACGGCCAGAAATTCACCATCGAGCGGATTATTCAGCAGTATTCCACTTTCATTCCCTTCCCGGTTAAAGTCGAAGGCAAGAAGGTCAACACGGTTGAAGCCATCTGGACGCGGGCGAAAAGCGAAATTAAAGAGGAAGAGTACACCGAGTTCTACAAATTCGTGGGCAATGCTTACGATGAGCCGCTCTACCGCTATCATTTCTCTGCCGACAGCCCGTTAGCCATCAACGCGCTTCTGTTTGTGCCGAAGGATAACTTTGAATCTATCGGCTTGGGCCGGATGGATCCGGGCGTGAATCTGTATTGCCGCCGGGTGCTGATTGATCAGCACAGCAAGAACATCCTGCCGGAATGGCTGCGTTTTCTCAAAGGCGTGGTGGATTCCGAAGACCTGCCGCTGAACATCTCCCGCCAGTCGCTCCAGGACAATGCTCTTGTCGCCAAAATCCGCAAAGTCATCACCAAACGCTTCATCAAATTCATGGAGGAGGAGGCGAAAAACGACGCGGAGAAATATCAAGGCTTCTGGAAAACCTTCGGCATCTTCATTAAAGAGGGCGCAACCTCCGATTATGAATACCAGGCCGAGCTGGCGAAATTGCTCCGCTTTGAGTCATCGGCAACAGAGACTGGCAAAATGACATCTCTGGAAGACTATGTCAGCCGGATGAAGGAAGGGCAGAAGGAGATATACTATATCAGCGGCCCCAGCCGGGCTGCGGTTGAGAACGGCCCGTATGTCGAGATGTTCAAAAAGCGCAATATCGAGATCATTTACACTTTGGAGCCGATTGACGACTTTGTGCTGTCGCATCTCGGCACATTCGATGAGAAGAATCTGCTTTCTGCTGACCGCGCCGACCTTCGTCTGCCGGAAAATACGGATAAAACTGAGCAGGAAAAGGCTGATGACGCAGGCAAGGAAAAACTTGCCGAGGCCGTGCAGACTTCGCTCTGCAAATGGATGAAGGAAGTGCTGGGCGACAAGGTGCAGGAGGTCAAACCGTCGAGCCGCTTGGTTGACAGCCCGGCCATGATTGTCAGCGTGGGCGGCCATATCACCTCGACAATGGAGCGGATTCTGTCCAGCCAGAATCATGGCAAGCACAACCCGATGACGATGGGCAACAAGAAGGACATGGAGATCAATCCGGCCAGCGGGTTGATTAAGAAAGTCGCTGATCTGCGCGTCAAAGATCAGGATTTTGCCAAGGAGCTGGCCGAGCAGATTTACGACAACGCCATGATTCAGGCCGGTTTGCTAATCGACCCGCAGCAGATGGTCAGCAGGAACTACCGGATTTTGGAGCGGATTGCGGCGTAAGGCAATCACGTCCTGTAGGGGCGTTCGCGAAACGCCCCTACGACCGGAAAACACCCCCGTCTATCTTTGGTGGTGGCTAAATAGAAAGTGATGCCCTTAATTTGAGATTATAGCGAACAATAAAGAGGCGTGTTGCGAGTTC
>JAABPV010000065.1 GCA_011391865.1 Desulfobulbaceae bacterium
TCTCTTGGCTTCAACACGCCAAAAAAGCTATTCTTGGGAACTTGCCAAAAAATTGCACTTGGAACTTGAATCCACGCTGTCTCATTTTATCCTGCTTCAGCTATATAATAGGATTTACGCAGTTGATAAAACTCACAAAAAAAAGGAGTCAGCCCGTCAATGGCTGACTCCTTGAAAATTCCGCTGGTCGGAACGAGAGGATTTGAACCTCCGGCCCCCTGAACCCCATTCAGGTGCGCTACCAAGCTGCGCTACGTTCCGAAATTTTGCTGGGTTATATCTACCATTTTCCGGCGCAGGCTGTCAACAGCTACTTACCCGCCAGCACCGTTTTTCCGCCTCAGCTCTCGTCCTCATTAAGCAGCTCACGCAGGCGTTTGGAGGGGCGGAACGTGACCATTTTGCGCTTGGTGATGGTCATCGCCTCGCCGGTGCGGGGGTTGCGGCCCCGGCGAGGCGACTTGCCACGCACGGTCAGTGTGCCGAACTGCACTAATTTGAGCGACTCGCCATTGACCAATGTGTCTTTCATCGCCGCGAAAATGGTGTCCACCATCTTGGCCGCATTGCGCTGGGAGATTCCCAGCCGTTCGTTGATGGAGAGCGACAGCTCCTTGCGGGTCACATTGCCCTTTTCCGCGTCTTCTTTCTGCTCGTTCATGCTGTTTCCTTGATCTCCCGATATCGACCGCCAAAGCGGGACATCAGTGAGCTGACTATTTTCTCGTGAAAGCCGTTGACCGTCTCATCGTCAAGCGTCCCTTCAGCGGAACGGTAGGTGACGGTCAGGGCCACGCTTTTCATGCCTTCCTCAATCGGCTTGCCGGAATAGACATCGAAGATGTCAGCATATACCACATGCTGAAGCTTGTGGTCAAGGATATCTTGCAGCAGCTCGCCCGCCGGAACCTGTTCCGGCACTAAGAGGGCGATGTCTCGCCGCACTGACGGATAGCGGTTCAGCTGGCTGAAGCTCTTGGCCGCAGCAGGCAGCAGCGCAAGCGGCTCCAGCTCGATCTCGCAGAAATAGACATCCTGCTTGATGCCGAAGGCGCGTGCCGCCTCGCGGCTCAGTTTGCTGATCAGGCCAAGCTGCTGCCCGTTGGCTGTCAAGCGAAGAGCGCAGCCCGGCTCGGTGTACGGCTCGGCTTGCCCCTGCACCGTGGCAAAGCTGACCGCCGCAGTCAGGCGCAGCTCGCGCAGCAGGGCCTGTGCCGCGCCTTGCAGGTCGAAAAAGTCACTTTCCTGGCCGGAGAAATAGAGCGGGCTGGCTTCTGGGTGACAGCCCCCGCTGATCACCGCGCAGAGCTGGTGCCGCTCAAGCGGCTGCTGGCCGGGCGCAGTGAAGGTGAAGACTTTGCCGGTCTCAAACAACCGCACATCGTTCTGCTGAAAGCTGAGATTGCGGCGGATGTTGTCCAAGAGGCCGGGCAGGAGCATGGTGCGCATCACCGCCTGCTCGTCGTTGAGCGGATTGAGCAGCTCGACCTGCCGTCTGCGGGCATCGTCCGATGCCAAGCCGAGCTGATCGCTGTGCTTTTTGGCGACAAAGGAGTAATTCACCGCCTCATAGAAGCCAAGGCCAAGAAGGGCAACGGCAATCCTCTTGCGGAGCTGGCGCAGCGGCTCCGGCTGCGGGCAGTCCATTGCAATCACCGGCAGGCTGGTCGGGATTGCGTTGTAGCCGACCAAACGGGCCACTTCCTCAATCAGATCAACCTCACGCTCGATGTCCATGCGGAAGGCAGGCACGGTCACTTTGAGGACTTCGCCTTCCTCAATCACAGGGAAATCAATCCCGTGCAGGCAGGCGGCAATCTCGTCGCCGCTGAGGGCGGTGCCAAGCAGACTGTTGACCCGTTTCACCCGCAGCTCAAGCTGGAGCAGCTCTTTTTTGCCCGGATAGAGATCAATCCCTTCCGCTGCTGTCGCCCCGGCCAGCTCGCAGATGAGCTGCACTGCCCGCTCCAAAGCCTCGGTCACGCCTTCCGGGTTCACGCCGCGCTCAAAGCGGTACGAGGCTTCTGAGGTCAGATTCAGCCGCCGCGCTGTCCGGCGGACAGAGACCGGGTTGAAGCAGGCGGATTCGAGCAGGATTTCCGTGGTCGCGTCGTCCACTTCCGAATTCAGCCCGCCCATGACTCCGGCCACCGCCACCGGCTTGTCCGAGTCGCAGATCATCAGCGTGTCCGGCTCAAGGCTGCGTTCGGTGTTGTCTAATGTGGTGAATTTCGTCTCGCCTGCCTGCGGCCGCCGCACCACGATGGCCTTGCCTGCAATCTTCGCATAATCAAAGGCATGAAGCGGCTGGCCGTATTCGAGCATGACAAAGTTGGTGATATCAACGATGTTGTTGATCGGACGCATCCCGACTGCCAGCAGCAGCCGCTGGAGCCACCACGGCGAGGGCTTGACCGTCACGCCGGTCAGTCTGCGGGCGGCATAGCGCGGGCACAGATCCGGCTCAACGATGCGAACGCTGAACTCTGTCTGCGGTGCGAACGCGGGCAGGCTCTGTACCGGACGGCGCACCTGCTGGCCGCTGAAACCCGCCACCTCGCGGGCGATGCCGAGTACGCTGGCGCAGTCGGCGCGATTCGGCGTGAGATCAACCTCAATCATCGTGTCGCGCAGCTCCAACGCCTCGGCCAAAGGCAGGCCGGAAGCCAGCGCGGGATCAAGCTCAACAATGCCGGAGCCAGCCTCGCTGATGCCCAGCTCTTTGAACGAGCAGAGCATTCCTTCCGAAACTTGGCCGCGCACCTTGGCCTTTTTGATCTCCATGCCGCCGGGCAGCTTTGCGCCGGGCAAGGCAATGGCCGTGACCAAGCCTTCGCGGACATTGGGCGCACCGCAGACTATGGGCAGAATTTTGTCGCCGACTTTCACTTCGCAGAGAGTGAGCCGGTCTGCGTCAGGATGCTTGCGCACAGACAGCACCTTGACGGTCTTGACCGAGTCCAGCCCGGCGTGCAGCTCCTGCACCGCTTCCACCTCCAAGCCGAGCATGGTCAGCCGGTCGGCAAGTTGCGCTGCGGTCAGACCGTCAAGAGAAATATATTGGCCAAGCCAGCTAAGGGTGAATTTCATATGAGTATTTTTATACAATAAACTAACGACATGCGATTGATACTGTTTTTTTTCTTCTATTATTTTTTACTTGTTGAAACGAGCAAGAGGCATCCTTATCGTTCAATTCATTATTAATATTTGATAAGCTGTTGCTAAACAGCTCTGCAACAGTATTCGCAAAACTTCTAGGTAAACGCATGGACATATAATCTTCACGCTTTTCCATCGCGCTACGAATATCGTTAATATTATCAACATACTCAGATGGTTTACTTAGACTGAATAACTTGAACATTTTTCTTCCTCGTTGGCTTGTTAAACAGTTTTCCCATTTCTATCGAAATGGAAACAGTATCGCTGATTTTATCAGCAACAAATTTCATGCAATCAACGTGATCTTCACGAAAGACATTCTTTTTTCTTGATGTGACATAAAGAATACCAATCATACTTTTTCTTTTTCCATCGTACCCATTTAATGGCGCAACCATCATCGTAACAATCTCGTTCGGGAACTCTTCTTCGCTTCGCGTCTTTTTGAAGACTCCTTTCTCGATAGCTTTATTTATGTCGTTATATATTAAAATTTTTCTTCTGTTATTTTCGATAAGATATTTTGGAAGCCCTTCATTTGCCGCAATTGGTTCCGATGTAGATTCTCTATTCTTATCTAACCCATCAGTCCTTGCAACAGTCTTGTAAACTACGTTCCCCTGTTCAGATTCAGAAGGAAATGCAATCCTGATAGCAACTTCAATTGTGTTATCTTTAGTTATTTTCCTAAAATACTCCTGCGTCCATTTGACAAGCGATTTTAGATGAGAAAGGTACCAATCAAGAAAATTATAAGCCTTTCTTTCGTAGATTCTTTCTAAGAGGTTTGAATGTTCATCTCTTATTTCATGTGCAAACCGATGAAGAAGATGCTTGATCTCTAAAGACCGTACAATTCTATAGCGAGCGTATGTGATTGAAATGATAAAAATAAATACAGATACAGCTATCAAATAAAAAATATGGCCTTTATTATTAAATAAAGGAGTAGCGTACCACAAGAAGGATGACAATACTATAAAGAAAATTAAAAATAAAGAAAACCACGTTTGATAGAGGAAAGATATATTGCCATGTTTCCAAGCATTACGTCCTTCTGAATATGGAACAACTATATTTTTTTCTTTATCCGAGGAGTCAGGGATGAAAAAATAACTAGTTGTAACTAATGGAACTATATAGATGATAATCCAAAAGTCCCCTAGGAAAATTTTAAGCGCATCTCCCTTGAAATAGGTGCTTGCTTCTACGATTCCCCATAATGAGCCTACTTGAAGCATATATGTAGCTATCGCATTAATTACCTTCACAAAAACATCCTGCCAAAGATACAACCAACCGTCTGCCGGTAGCATTGGGCCTCCGCCAGCACTTTTTCATCCATCATGCTGTTCGCAGTACCTGTATCTCCCTCTGCTGCATAACAGATTCAACAATATCCGAGAGAAGTTCTGTCTGATCAGCAAAAAGATCGACCAAGCTGTCTGGCGGCAGATCGGTATGTTCGCATATTGTAAGTTTGACCAAGGAGAGAGATCTCATCACAGCCTGTTTCTTGACTTCTTTCGTCATGAGATTCTTCCCTTCGGTACGAATAACGGACTGCTCAGAACTGCCGGAGAAAACGCAAATCGTTTTCGTAATAGAGACGGATGTCATCAATGCCATACTTGAGCATGGCGATGCGCTCCACGCCGAGACCGAAGGCGAAGCCGGAGAACTGCTCCGGGTCGTAGCCAACCATCTTCATCACCGCCGGATCAATCATGCCCGCGCCGAGAATCTCCAGCCAGCCAGTCTGCTTGCAGACCCGGCAGCCGCTGCCCTTGCAGATCACGCAGGCAATATCAACTTCCGCGCTGGGTTCGGTGAAGGGAAAGAAACTGGGTCGGAAACGCAGAGGCAAATCACCCTGAAAAATGCGGCGGGTGAAAAGCGTCAGCACCCCTTTCAAATCGGCGAAAGAAACTTGGCGGTCCACCAAGAAGCCCTCGACCTGATGGAACATCGGGGTGTGGGTGATGTCGGAGTCGCAGCGGTACACCTTGCCCGGCGCGATATAGCGCAGGGGCGGCTCCTGCTTCTCCATGATCCGCGCCTGCATCGGCGAGGTGTGGGTGCGGAGCAGAATGGAATCAGAGACATAGAAAGTGTCGTGCATGTCTCTAGCCGGATGATGGGCCGGGATATTGAGAGCCTCGAAGTTGTAATGGTCGGTCTCAACGTCCGGGCCTTCAGCCACGGCAAAGCCCATTCCCTCGAAAACGGCGCAGATTTCCTCCATCACTTGGGTGACGGGATGGAGCTTGCCGGAGGGAATGAAGCGACCCGGCAGACTGAGGTCAAGCTGCTGCCTGACCGTCCCGGCACCGGCTTCAAGGGCCTCTTTTTTCGCCTGAAACAGGCCCTCCAGCTCCTGCTTGACCGTATTGGCAAGCTGACCAAGCCGGGGCCGCTCTTCCGACGCGGCTTGGCCGAGCTGCTTCATGGCGGTGGCCAGCAGGCCCTTGCGGCCTAAATACTTGACCCGGAATTCCTCCAGATCAGCCAGACTGCCGACGGAAGCCAGCCCGGCTTCCGCCTCGGCCTGCAACTGCCGCAGCGTCTCTTCCATCAGGCGGCGAGCTTGGCAGCGGCCTGCTTCACCACCGCGCTGAAGGCGGCAGGATCAACAATAGCCAGATTCGACAGTACCTTGCGGTCCAGCTCAATGCTGGCCTTACTCAGACCGTTGATCAGCTTGCTGTAGCTGATGCCATTGGCCTTGGCAGCGGCACTAATGCGGGTGATCCACAGGGCGCGGAAATTACGCTTGTTGGTGCGCCGGTCGCGGTAGGCGTAGCAGAGGGCGCGGTCAACGGCCTCGGCGGCGGTGCGGAACAGACGGCTTCTGCCGCCCCGGAATCCTTTAGCTAAATCCAAGACTTTATTTCTTCTGCGGCGGGCTTTAAACCCGCGTGTGGCGCGTGGCATGGTTATTACACTCCGTTATGGTGTTGCTGAAAGTCTCTTCAAGCGGTTTACAGATAGGGCAGCATCCGCCGCACGTTTTTGGTGTCCACAGCATCTAAAATGCCGTTCTGCCGGATCCGCCGTTTCCGCTTGGTGCTTTTTGAAGTCAGGATGTGGGAGCCAAAGGCTTTGCCGTGGCGAACTTTACCGGTGGCGGTCAGCTTGAACCGTTTTGCCGCACCCCGGTGGGTTTTCATTTTAGGCATGATATTCTCCTTAGAATGGTGCAGGACTGGGCCTGCGCTCGAATGTCGTTTGCTGGCTGCTTGATAACTCAGGGCTTTGGCCCGACAAACATGATCATGAACCGGCCTTCCATGGTCGGCTCTTGAATAATGACGCAGTGGTCCCGCAGGGCATCGGCGATGCGCTTGATCGCCTCCATGCCCACGGTCTGGGCGTGAACGATCTCCCGACCCCGGAACTGCATGGTCACTTTGACCTTGTTTTTCTTTTCAACAAATTTCAGGATGTTCTTGATCTTGAAATCCAAGTCGTGCTCCTCGGTCTTGGGCCGGAACTTGATTTCCTTGGTCTCGACAACCGTCTGTTTTTTCTTCGCTTCCTGCTGTTTCTTCTTCAGCTCGTACCGGTATTTGTCAAAATTCATCACCCGGCAGACCGGCGGGCTGGCCTTGTCTGAAATTTCAACTAAATCCAAGCCCTGCTCCACGGCCATCTGGCGGGCTTTCGCTGAGGACATCACGCCGAGCTGCTCGCCCTCCGGCCCAAGCAGCCGGACTTCGGGATAGCGGATGTCGTCGTTGATTCTGACTTTAATTTCCTGCTGCGAACCTTTTTTAGGCTTCCGTTTGTTATCCATTATCTCCGTCTGTCAGACTGCTCGTTCTTCGCATTCCCGGCGCACCAAGGCCGAGAACTCCTGCGGTGACATGGGCGGCAGGTTTTCACCGCTGCGTTTGCGCACCGTGATCATGCCGTCCTGCATCTCCCGGTCGCCAGCGATCAGCATGTACGGCACCTTCATCAGCTGGGCCTCCCGGATTTTATAATTGAGCTTTTCGTTGCGTAGGTCGGCCTCGACACGGATGCCCGCCTTGCGCAGCTCGGCCAGCACCTTGCCGCAGTATTCGCCCTGGCTGTCGGTGATGTTGAGAATCCGCGCCTGCTCTGGGGCCAGCCAGAGGGGGAAGGCTCCGGCGTAATGCTCAATCAACACCCCGATAAAACGCTCCAAGGAACCCATCAGGGCGCGGTGAATCATGATCGGCTGATGCTCCGCACCGTCCTGCCCGGTATAGGTCATACCAAAGCGTTCCGGCAGGTTGAAGTCCACCTGAATCGTCGAGCATTGCCACGAGCGGCCCAGCTGGTCTTTGATCTTGATGTCAATTTTTGGGCCGTAGAACACGCCTTCGCCGGGATCAATCGAATATTTTAGCCCTTTCTTATCCATCGCTCGTCCGAGGGCATTACTGGACATATCCCAATGCACGTCATTGCCCACATATTTGGCCGGGCGGGTGGACAAATATACCTCATAGTCACTGAAACCGAAGGTCTTGAGTACCTGCAAGTTCAAATCAAGAATATTGAATAGTTCTTCCTCAAGCTGATCAAGGCGGCAGAAGATGTGCGCATCGTCCTGCGTAAAACCGCGCACCCGCATCAGGCCGTGCAGCGCGCCTGCCCGCTCGTAGCGATAGACTGTACCTAGCTCGCACCAGCGAATGGGGAACTCGCGGTAGCTGTGCGGCTCAGATTTATACACCCCGATATGGAAGGGGCAGTTCATCGGTTTGAGCTGATAGGCGACCTCGTCAATGTCCATTGCCGCGTACATGTTCTCGGCGTAGAAATCCAAGTGGCCAGAGGTCTTCCATAAATCTTGGCGGGCGATGTGCGGGGTGCAGACAAGCTGGTAGCCGTTCTGATAATGCGCATCTTTCCAGTAATCCTCAATCAGCCGCCGCAGCAATGCGCCGCGCGGCTGCCAAAGAATCAAGCCCGGCCCGATTTCATCCTGAATCGTGAAGAGCTTCAGCTCCTTGCCGAGCCTGCGGTGGTCGCGCCGCTTGGCCTCCTCGATCCGCTCCAGATACTGCTTCAGCTCTTTCGCGTCAAAGAAGGCCGTGCCATAGATGCGCGTCAGCATGGGGTTCTTTTCATCACCCCGCCAGTAGGAACCGGCTACGCGCAGCAGTTTGAAACTCTTCAGCCACGAGGTATCCGGGATATGCGGCCCCCGGCAGAGATCAATGAACTCGCCCTGCTGATAGAGAGAGACGACCGTCTCGCCCTTTGCCTCTAAATCACGGATCAGCTCGACCTTGTAAGCCTCACCTTGCTGGGTGAAGAAATCTATCGCCTCGGCAATCGGCAGCTCCCGGCGCGAGAAGGGCTGGGCCGCCTTGACGATAGCCGCCATCTTCTCTTCGATAGCGACAAAGTCATCTGGCGTGAATGCAGGTTGCCGGTCGAAATCGTAATAGTAGCCGTCCTCAATAGGCGGGCCAATAGTCACTTTTACATCTTGGCCAAACAGCTCTTTGACTGCCTGCGCCATAATATGGGCGGCAGAATGGCGAAGAATATTCAAACCATCTTTTGAGTTAGCGTAGATCAGTGACAATATATCAGACTGGTCTATGGCTTCAGACAGATTGAGCGTTCTCTTTTTGCTGTCGCTATACACAGCGACAACCTGCCTGCGCTGCTTGCCAGAGACCAGCTCCTTGAGCGCGTCTTGGGCGGCAATGCCTGCCGGGAAGCTCTTCGCTTCGCTGCCGGATATGGAGACTGCAATTGAGGTCATGCTTTCTGCCAATGCTAAAACAGTGTGAAAATGGGGTGTAAAAAAGGAAAGGCTAAAAAGCCAGACGCTGCGTCATCTGACCTTTAGCCTTTATGCCCTGTGCTTAAAAATTGGTAGGCACGGGCGGTTTCGAACCGCCGACTTCTACCGTGTCAGGGTAGCGCTCTCCCACTGAGCTACGTGCCTGCAAAATTTTCCTTTTTGTCTTTTCAAGGCCGCAGGCTGTCCGCCGCAGGCCCCCTGCATCAGGTTGCAGCATATTACGCCATGTGAAGCAGCTTGTCAATACCAGCAAACAGGGGCTGCTGTCAAGGGAAAATAAAAAAGGAGGGTACTTTTCTTCAGAAAAACGCCGGAACAGGGCGGCGGGCAGCGCGGTCGGCAGGTTCATTGAGAAAAAATCAACTGTAAAGCAGGATGGAGTCGTCCTGAGTAAAACCGATGCGGCTGACCGGCTCCTCGGCAGGCGCGAACGCGCCGTCCGCCGTGCTCAGAACCGTCTGGAGAAAGAGAAAACTGTCGATGGGCATCGCGATGAACTTGAGGGCCATGCCGTCGCTGCCGACCCGAACCACCGCGCCTTCAGCCTTGATATCCTCCGAAGCGGCAGTTTTCAGCTTGATCAGGCAGATGTCGCCGGGCCGCTGACTGCTCCGCCCTTTGACAAACATTCCGCCCAAGCTGAGATTGCTGACAGCGTACTGTTCATGCTGCGTCAGCCCGAAATCAAGCATTGCCTCCTGTGCCACATTCACCCGGATGAAGTGACGGCGGTTTTCGCTCTCCATGCTGCTCTCCTTGCGGCATCGTGATTTTGTCTGATGAGCATCTCTCTGGATGTCCATGCAAAATTGATGCCAGTTCCCCTGCGGACGGCGGAAAGGCGGAGCTGACGGTTTCCTTTGAGGAAATTTTGCGCTGCGGACGCGGGAAGGCTGTGGGCACGATATGCTGGTGACAGAAATTGTCACCGAGTGACAATTTTTGTCACAGACTCTGGCTGCAACGAATAGTGAGATAGGCTCACTATTGCCAAAAGATTGGCGGTGGTGGCTAAATAGAAAGTGATGCCCTTAATTTGAGATTATAGCGAACAATAAAGAGAACACCTTGCTATACGCGCTCCAAAAATCGCTGAAAGTCCGGCATGTTTTATAGGCCATTGGAATGCGCTCCCAGAG
>JAABPV010000066.1 GCA_011391865.1 Desulfobulbaceae bacterium
CCAAGACCTTCCGACGAAAATCTATTGAGTATGCCATACACACAGTGTAGTCATTTTATACTGCTTTGGCTATATAGCATTTTCAGCAGATTGACAGCATACGCGTTCGGCAATCCTCTTAAGGGCACCTCGAAAAATACCGATTTTCCCGGAAGCGTCATCGAATAATTTGGCAGTTGCAACGCACCAACTGCCAAAAATACCAATTTTTCGAGGTTCCCTCATGTCTTAAAAAGGGAAGAACCGGCAACAGAACGTCAGCCGGGGTGGTATCAACGAAAAAACCGCCGGTGCCAAATGGCGATATTCAGCAAGGCCCAGAGGATGTGGTTGTGGTTGTGCAGCTGGCTGCAATGCTCTTCGATGAGCTGGTTGACGTAGGCCAAGTTCATGTTCTCCCTGATCATAGCTGAGTCGTTCAGCAGCTCAATCATGTAGCCTTTCAGCTCGCCGCGCAGCAGGTGCTTGACCGGCAGACTGTAGCCCTGCTTGCCACGATGGACAATCTTTTCTGGCAGCAGACCTTCCAGCGCGGCGCGGAAGATGTACTTCGTGGTCATGCCCTTCAGCTTCCAGTCGCCGGGCAGCGAGGCCATGAACTCCACCAGCACATGGTCGAGCAGCGGCACGCGGATTTCCAGCGAGCTGGCCATGGACATCCGATCCACCTTCATCAGCACCGAGTCGGTCATCATGAAGCGGGTGTCTAAGTAAATCTCCCGGTTGATGCGGTCGTTGCTCGCGTCGCAGCGGGCGTTGTGCTCGCGCACCAAGCGGAACGGGTCAGCCGTGATTGCGCTGCGGAAGCTACTGCTGAAGAGCTTGCCCGCCAGCGACTCATTGAGGAAATACTGCCAGCGCAAGTGCTGTCCTGCTGGGTCAAGGTTTGCGCCCTCGATGAAACGCTTGAGCATATTGACCGCCCCCTTCTTCTGCGGCTGATCCGGCAGCAGGGCCGCCATCCGCCCGACCATCTCCTTGCGCACAACACTGGGCAGCCGACTGAACCAAGCGTTCATGCGGCTGGCTTTGAAGCGGTCATAACCAGCAAAACTTTCGTCCGCGCCCTCGCCGGAGAGGCAGACCGTGACCTGCTCCTTGGCCTGCTTGCAGAGCAGGTAGAGCGGCACGGTGGAGAGGTCGGTCATTGGCTCGTCGAGATGCCAGAGCGTCTGCTCAACATAGTCCGGCTTCAGGCTGTCAAGTAGCAGCACTTGGTGGTCGGTCTGGCAGTGATCAGCCACAATCTGGGCGTAGTCCAGCTCGCTGTAGGACTTGTCCGCGTAGCCGATGGTGAAGGTCTTGAGCGGCCCGCTGATGTGCCTGCGCATCAGGGCGACAATGCAGCTCGAATCCAGCCCGCCAGAGAGGAACACGCCGAGCGGCACGTCGCTGACCAAGTGGCTGGCAACCACCTGATCCAGCAGCTCGCGCATCCGTTCTACCGCCTCGTTGAAGGAGAGCTGGTTCTGGCCGGGACGGAACTGCAAATCCCAGTATTGCCGCGTGCTGATCTGCCCGTTTTCCAAGACCAGCAAGTGCCCGGCAGGCAGCTTATGAATGCCCGCGAACATGGTCTCCGGCGCAGGCACGAACTCAAAGCCGAGGTAGTCGTACATGGCCTGCTGGTTGATGCGCCGCTCCACCTGCGGATCAGCGAGGATGGCTTTGATCTCCGAAGCGAAACGCAGCTTGCCGTTTTGCCAAGAGTAATAGAGCGGCTTGATGCCGATGCGGTCGCGGGCCAGCAGCAGTCGTTTGCGCCGCTGGTCGTAGAGGCCAAAGGCAAACATGCCGCGCAGCCGATGCACGCAGTCGTCGCCCCACTCTTCGTAAGCGTGGAGGATAACTTCTGAATCGGTGTCGCTGCGGAAGACGTGGCCCTTCTGCTCCAGCTCAGGACGCAGCTCTTGGAAGTTGTAGATCTCGCCGTTGAAAACCAGGCAGAGCGTGCTGTCCTCGTTGTACATCGGCTGGCGGCCCTGCTCGCTCAGGTCAATGATCGACAGCCGCCGGAAGCCGAGCGAGACATCCTCGCAGCAGAAACTGCCCTTCTGGTTCGGCCCCCGGTGTTCGATGGTCTCAGCCATCGCCTTGATCAGGGCCTCGTCATTCCAGTTGAATCCGCAGATGCCGCACATAGTTTGTTCTGTTGTCAATAAGTTGAGATAACCGCACAAACTTTCTACAGCTCGTCATAAAAGAGCCAAGAGCCGTCTGCGTTCTGTCAAAGAATTATCTGCACGAAAAATCAAGAAGAAAGCTCTCCCGCATGTGGAAGTCCGGCTTGAGGCCGCAGTGCGTTAAAGCCCAATAACTGCTCCGTCCGCTGCGGTGCCGCAGCACCGCGCTGATACCCAGCGCAAGAGGCTGTTCTGGCGGAATGATTTTGTCGAGAGAAAACACCAGCTCAAGCCGGAGCGATTCTGTCCGCCGCACGATACGGAACGGCAGCGCGGCAAGAGCGGTTTCCTCGCGCATTCCGGCCCGGTATTCATCGAAAGCGTAGACATTCCAATCGCCGGAGGGTGAAAGGTTGATCTCCCAATACTGGGACGAGACTGTCGGCGCGGCGAAAAATTCAAAGCAGCTTTCTTGCCAAAGCTGGTCCCGGCGCAAGGGCGCAGCCGACTGCTCCGGCAGAAGGATGCTCTTCAGTCTGCCGCGCAGCTCCCAGCTGATCAGCAGGCCGCTATAGCTGCGGGCCGCGCTGCCGGTGAGCTGGAGGCCGTCGGTCAGCCGGTCTGCTGTGAAAGGCTGGAGGGGAAAGTGCCGCATTCAGCAAGACATTCCCGCCTGAATCTCAATCACCTCGAATTCCCGCACGCCGCCCGGCGTTTTGGCGACGATCTCATCACCCACAGCCTTGCCGAGAATCGAGCGGCCCAGCGGCGCGAGCACAGAGATGGAGCCGCTCTTCACGTCCGCCTCTTCTGGCCCAAGGAGCTGGTAAGTGATCTTCTCGTCAGTGCTCATGTCCATCAGGGTGATGACCGTGCCGAACACGGCCCGCTTTGTGCCCACTTTGGTGCAGTCAATCACCTCGGCCCGGCCCAGCTTGTCCTTCAGCTCCATGATTCGGCCCTCGACCAAGCTCTGTCGCTCTTTGGCCGCATGATATTCGGCGTTCTCCTTCAGGTCGCCGTGGGCGCGGGCGGTCTCAATGGCGTTGACCACGTCAGGCCGCTCAACTTTCTCCAGCCGCTCTAGCTCCTGTTTCAGCTTGGCGTATCCATTCTGGGACATAGGGATGCGTTCAACCATGATGCTGCGTTCCTCTTCCTTGTTCAATGGGTTTGCGATGTGCGGAAAATAAAATCCCTCCGCAGCAGCTGAAGCCGCAGGGGAAGGAAAAACTCTTTGCTGCTGCCGTGTTTACGCGCGGTAAAATTCGGCGATGACTTCGACCACGCGGGCGAGCTGCTCGCGGCGCAGTTCCGGGAAAATCGGCAGGGCGAGTGAGTCCTGCGCCAGTTGCTCGGCGACAGGCAGGGACAGCCCGGTCGTGCCGTATTTCTTCATGCAGTCCTGCTTGTGCAGACAGACCGGGTAATAAACCTCGCAGCCCACGCCTTGTGCTTGCAGATGCTTGCGCAGCTCCTCGCGGCGCGGCGCGCGGATGACAAACTGGTTGTAAATATGGTGATTGTACGCCGTCGCATCCGGGCTGGCCGCATGAACCGCTTTCGGCAGGATTACCGGATTGTCCGTCAGTCCGGCCTGAGCGAACAGCTCTCTGTAGATGCGGCTGTTTTCCTGCCGCTGCTTGTGCCATTGCTCTAAATGCGGCAGCTTGACGCTGAGGACAGCGGCCTGCAACGGATCAAGACGGAAGTTGCCGCCGATCTTGGCGTGGTAATATTTCGGCTGCGCCCCGTGGTTGCGATAGCAGCGCAATGTGTCGGCAAAGGCTTTGTCCGACGTGACAACCATGCCGCCATCGCCGAGACAGCCGAGGTTTTTCGACGGGAAGAAGGAATAGCAGCCGACCAAGCCCATTGCTCCCGCCTTGCGCCAGACCGTGGAGCCGTCTTTTTCCTGCATCGGATATTCCGATCCAATGGCCTGGGCCGCGTCCTCAATCACCGGGATGTCGTATTCCTGCGCCAATGCCATGATTTTGCCCATGTCCGCGCACTGGCCGAAGAGATGCACCGGAATGATGACTTTGATGGTCTTGCCGTTCTTGGCATCTTCGGCGAGCAGCTCCGCCATCTTGTCGGGGTCAATATTGAAGGTTGCTTCCGCAACATCGGCGAAGACCGGCAGGGCACCCACCCGCAAAATCGCCCCGACTGTGGCGAAGAACGAGTACGGCGTGGTCAGCACGCGGTCGCCCGGCCCGATCTCTAAAGCCATCAGCACCATCAGCAGGGCATCGGTGCCGCTACTCACGCCAATGCCTGCGCCTGCGCCGCAGTAGGCCGCAACCTCCTGCTCAAGCTGCGTGACCTTGGGGCCGAGGATGTAGGTGGTGGAATCAACCACCTCGGTGACAGCCCGCAAGATGTCGTCACGCAGGGCAGCAGTCTGCTGGTGCAGATCTAAAAGAGGAACGTTCATTCAATCAGCTCACAAAAAAATATGACATTGCCTAAGCCAAGTTATTCGGCAAAACAAAGTGGCAGCTCCAATATCTTTATATCTCCAACTCGCAATAAACTTATTTGAGATGATGAAAAAATGGCTTTTACGTCACTGAAATTGACTGAAGTTGCCACAAACTCCTCGATAATAACAGCAGCATTGCGTGATTTTCTCGATTTGACTTGCCGCAATACACTCGGAAAATCCTCACCGATTACAGGTTTCAGTTCTATCCCACATGTTCCTCCCCAATAAATAGCATGATCTCTGTTAGCTGCTTCATATTTAGCCCTTATTACCACATCCCATCCTTTTTCCTCGAAATTTATGGAAAAATTATTCCACTCAAAATATTCTTCCGCTTTTTCTTTGCACTTTTCTTTGTACGCATCTACCTGTTTCATCCACTCATCCCAACTCATCCACCCCATCGCTGCCGTTGCAACACTGAACGCAAACTGGCGATCTAAAAAACGGGTCTGCAATGCATTGTGCCTTGGCGAGTCATGATTTTCTTTAAAATTATTGATAATTATCGTTCTGACACCACTGTATCTTTCCGCAAACCAAGATTGCGATAGCAGCCAATCTGTATAGCTTGGGTCGTTCTGTAGTTGCTCCAGTGGCTGTCCCTTGTATTTTCCAAAAGGAATCAACTTGTGTTCCATGATATTAGACTAAATCTCGCTCAATGCAGATCAGAACCGCCAGCGGGGGCAGCAGCAATATATTCGGCATCAAGGAAATCCCTGACATCGGGCAGTTCCTTTTCAAACACGGCGCGGAGCTTTTTCAGCAGATTATTTTCAATCTGCCGCACCCGCTCCCGTGAAATCTTAAACTGTTCAGCGATGTCCTGCAAGGTCATCGGCTCATCGCTGAGAAGACGGGCGTTGAGAATGACCTTTTCTTTGTCGTTCAGCAGCTCGTCAATTTGACTCAAGATGCCGGAAATCTTCGCCCGCACCTCGTGCATAGCCACAATGTCTTCAACCGCCGGGCCGCTGGCCGGAAAGAAGTCCTTCTGCTCGTCGTCGGAATCGCCCATCAGCGGGGCTTCCAAGGAGACATCCCAGCTATCCATGCGCTGGCCCATCTCGATAATCTCGCTTTCTTTGACGTTGAGCCGCTCGGCCAGCAGCTTGACATCCGGGGCGAAGCCTTGGTTTTCCAGCAGCTTCTTTTCTTTGTTGAGACTGAAAAAGAGGCGGCGCTGGTTCTGAGTGGTACCGATTTTCACCAGCCGCCAGTTGTCCATGATGAACTTGAGGATGTAGGCGCGGATCCAATAGGCGGCGTAATAGGAGAACTTCACGCCCCGGTAGGGATCAAATTTCTTGGTCGCTTGGACAAGGCCGACATTGCCTTCCTGCACCAAGTCCATGAAATTCTGCATCCAGTATTTCTGGAAGTCCATCGCCACTTTGACCACCAGGCGCAGGTTGGCGGAAACCAAGCGGTAGGCCGCCTCCGGGTCGCCGGTCTCACGGAAGCGGACCGCCAGCTCGTCGGTCTCTTCGCGCGAAAGCAGCTCGTACTGGCTGATTTCCTGCAAATAACGGTGCAGGGCAGGATTGCTGACCGCAGGCAGGTGCTCTTCATTAGAAGAGACTAAGGCCACCGCGTACTGCTGCTGGCTGTCCTCCTCCAGCAGCTCCTCCTGAATCTCCTCCAACTCGATGTGCTCGTTGTTTTCGCTCATGCTTTCAATTATTGCCGGGCAGTTCTGGGCAGGCACAGGGGCCTGCCCCTACAATTGGTGTAGAGAAGGCCGCCCGTCTGGCAAGCCGTTGCTGACGCGCTGTTCAGCTTACCGCATTCCAGCGGAAAATTCACGCGCTGCGCAGGAAAAAGAGGCCCGCAGGCCCGCTCCACGCTCTATTGCTTGAAAAAGTTTCAAATTCAGTATATTTATACTGCCTTCCCTCCGCCAGCGGCCAAGAGTAACCCTTTTTCAGATAAGATACAAGGAAATATGAAAAACATCCGCAACTTCAGCGTAATCGCCCATATTGACCACGGCAAGTCCACGCTTTCCGACCGTCTCATCCAGCTCTGCGGCGTAGTCACGGCCCGCGAATTCCATGATCAGCTTTTGGACAACATGGATATTGAGCGGGAACGCGGCATCACAATCAAGAGCCAGACCGTGCGTCTGCCTTACAAAGCTAAGGACGGCCAGATGTACGTCCTCAACTTGGTTGACACGCCTGGCCATGTGGATTTCAGCTACGAGGTCTCGCGTGCCTTGTCCGCCTGCGAAGGGGCTTTATTGTTGGTTGACGCGGCCCAAGGCGTGGAGGCGCAGACCCTCGCCAACCTCTATTTGGCGATGGAGAACGACTTAGAGATCATTCCGGTGATCAACAAGATTGACCTGCCAGCTGCCGAGCCGGAGAAAACCGCGAACGAAATCACCCAAGATCTCGGCCTGAGCGCAGAAACCATCCAAAAGTGCTCGGCCAAGACCGGCTTGGGCGTGGAGGATATTCTGGAGGCCATTGTCACGCATCTGCCGCCACCGCAGGGCGACCCGGAAGGCCAGCTCCAAGCCCTGATCTTTGACGCGAAATACGATCCCTACCGGGGCACGGTCATTTCAGTGCGCATTGTCAATGGCACGCTCAGGCCGGGCGACACGATTGTTTTCATGCACAACGGCTCGGAATACAAGGTCGAGGAAGTGGGCTGGTTTCAAATCACCCGCAACCAGAAAGACATCCTGTCTGCTGGCGAGGTCGGCTACGTCATTGCCGGGATTAAAACCCTCTCTGATGCCAAGCCGGGCGACACCATCACCAGAAAAGATGACCCCTGCACAACAGCCCTGCCCGGTTTCAAAGAAGTTCAGCAGGTCGTGTTCTCGTCCATTTACCCAATTTCTGCTGATGACTACGAAGAGCTGGCCGCAGCTTTAGAAAAACTCCAGCTCAACGATGCTTCGCTGACCTTCCAGAAGGATTCCTCAGCAGCCCTTGGATTTGGCTTCCGCTGCGGCTTCCTCGGCCTGCTCCATCTGGAGGTCATTCAGGAGCGCATCGAGCGCGAGTTTGACATCTCCATTATTCTCACTGTGCCATCGGTGCGTTATCGAATCACCCTGCAAAGCGGCGTGGTACAGATGATTGACAACCCCTCCTATTTCCCTGATCCCAGCACCATTGAGCAGGTTGAGGAGCCGTTCATCAAGGCCAACATCCTCATCCCGGAACGCTACATGGGCGGCCTGATGAATCTTTGCGTGGAGAAACGCGGCGAGAACATCACCTACAACTACCCGACAACAGGCCGGATTGAGCTGCACTGCGAGCTGCCGCTTGCCGAGGTGATTTACGACTTCTACGACAAGCTCAAGTCGCTCACGCAGGGCTACGGCTCCTTTGATTATCAGCTCCTTGACTACCGCATCAGCGATTTGGTCAAGCTGGACATCCTCGTCAACAGCGAGCGGGTCGACGCGCTGTCGCAGCTCACTCACCGGGTGCGGGCGCGTGAGCGCGGTCTGGCTGCCTGCGAGCGTTTGCAGGAGGAGATTCCAAGGCAGATGTTCAAAATCGCCATTCAGGCCAGCATCGGCGGCAGCGTGGTGGCCCGCACTAATATTTCCGCCTTGCGCAAGGATGTCACGGCCAAATGCTACGGCGGCGACATCAGCCGTAAACGCAAACTGCTGGAGAAGCAGAAGGCGGGCAAAAAGCGGATGAAAACTGTCGGCAATGTGGATATTCCTCAGTCGGCGTTTTTGTCGGTGCTGAAGTCGGAGCACTGAGGCGGAAGCTGTTGGCCCGTTGCGGGGCAACTCCCTGTGGTTGCCTTGGCAATGTTGCCGGATTACAAAAAGATAAGGGCAGGCACCGTGGCCTGCCCTTACCGTGGATTCGTAGATAAACATTGAAGCATACAATGTTATCTCCGCCTTGAATATCATAAACTCTATTATGAATATATAATTTCTTGCTCTAAAAATATTTAATTCTATGGGTTGACCATAGCTGGAGTGAATTGAGCGAGCCTCAACGATTGAAATTAACCATAGCAGAGCTGAAGAAAATCCCAGAGTTCTTTGCATGGCTGAAATCGACAATACCGTGATGGAGAACGTGGCCGCCTTTTTCGAACGCCTGAGGGCGGCGGGAATGAAAATTGCCGGGGCGTGGCTGTTCGGCTCGCATCTGACCGGCAAAGCTGATGAATGGAGCGATATTGACCTTGCGGTGATTTCTCCGCAGATTGGTATAGTATAGCAAGTTTCAGATAGTTTGAAAAATTTCTTTGACGCAATCAGATAAGGTGTTGAAGTCATCTATAATCACCCTGATTTTAGCCTTGAGGGCAGCCCAAAATTTCTCTATGGGGTTCAAATCTGGAGAATATGAAGGCAGAAATATCAATTTATGACCATATTTTTCAACTATTTCAATGGTTTTCTTCGTCTTGTGAAAGCTCGCGTTGTCAGCGATAAGAACTGATTGTTCCTGAAGTTCAGGAATCAGATGATGCCAAGTATTGAAGAATAGAGAGTCGGTATTATAATTATAAATCAAAGGGGAAATGATCTTTCCGTTTGACAATCCAGCAATTATATTCAATCTTTCTGTCGCTCTTCCTTTTTTTCTCCGCAGACTGGTGTGCCGCGCAGCGACCATCCATATTCATCTGTCATGCTGTTTTTCAAGCCTGATTCATCTATATAGACAATTTTACTGAAATCTTCAAATTTTATCTTCGCAATAAATTCTTGTCTTTTCTCCTCATTTCTTTCTTGATACAAGAAAGTCTTTTTTTGTGTCACACCGGCAAGTTTCAATCTGTCACTGACCGCCTGATGCGTGAATGAAAATTTCTTTGCAATCTCCTTAAGTCTTAATGAAGATTTACTTCTGACAGCATCAAGAATCTCTTCATCGCTGAATTTTCTTTCACGAAATTTTGTCTGCTTTTCAGGCTCGACATTTCCTGTCTTCTTGTATTTCCTTATCCATCTGTTTAATGTGTCAAGTCCTATGACAAAAATATTCACAATATCTTCTTTTGACATGCCGTCTAAATATTTTTTTATAACTCTTTCCCTTAAATCGTTGCTGTACGCTTTGGTCATCTCCAACTCCAATATCTTGATTTTAAACAGTTTACGTGTGAATTCAGCATCTGCAACATTATAGCACAAACAGAATTATAGCTAAAGCAGTATAAAATGACTACACTGTGCGTATGGCATACTCAATAGATTTTCGTCGGAAGGTTTTGGAG
>JAABPV010000067.1 GCA_011391865.1 Desulfobulbaceae bacterium
AAGAAAACTTGGCTGTTCGACAGATGAGATTTTTCAGCAACCATGCTTATAGTCAATTTATTGTGCTACGGCTATACTCTGTTTTTCCTGCTACTGAGTGATGAGCGAGCACGATGATTTCTTCATGAGCCAAGCACTTGGCCATGCGGCCCAAGCTGCGGCTCAAGATGAAGTTCCGGTGGGCGCAGTGCTGGTCGGCGCGGACGGTAGGCTGCTAGCTGGGGCAGGCAACTGCTGCGTCGCGGCCAACGATCCGACTGGTCACGCGGAAATCCGCGTCTTGCGTACGGCGGCGGCCTTGGTCGGCAATTACCGACTGCCCGGCTCGACCCTTTACGTGACGCTGGAGCCGTGCCCGATGTGCGCATCAGCCCTGCTCCTTGCCCGCGTCAGCCGGATCGTTTTCGGCGCGGCGGATCCTAAAAGCGGCGGCATTCAGTCGGTGTACCGCATCGGCAGCGACGGCTATCTGAACCATCGCTTTAGCGTCACCGGCGGGGTGCGGGCCGAGGAATGCGGCGGCATCCTCAGAGACTTCTTCCGACGGCGGCGCTGAAAAAGAGCTGTGTTCTGTTTTTTCTGTTGTCAAAAAGACGGACTTGGTTTAAAAAGGACGGGCAGCAGTAACGCCACGTAGTAAAGGCGGCTGTAGAAGGTGAGAGCAGCTTTGTCCCAACAGTTGCTTTTCACAGCTCAGGAGAGGTGGCCGAGTGGCTTAAGGTGCACGCCTGGAACGCGTGTGTACGCAAGTACCGTGAGTTCGAATCTCACCCTCTCCGCCATATTTGACAGATGACCCCAAGTTTGACAGCCGGGTCCTGCGCAACAAGGAATCGTGAACCCCGTCAGGTCCGGAAGGAAGCAGCGGCAGCGAAACTTCTTGTGTGTTGCAGGAGTGCCCGGCTGTCTTTTTTTATTTTTTCAGCGCGATGAAATCTTTCCTTCTGTCGTTTTTTTTGCTGCTGGCACTTGTCGGTTGCGAGAATGTTGACACCGAGCTGGCGGTTGAGGCCGGTTTGGACGCGTTCAAGGCTGTCACTCTCAGCGACGAGCAGGTGCGGCTCTACGCCCGCCAAGCCGCCGAGCTGACAGACAGCAAAAATCAGCTCGCGCTGCCGCACAGCCCTGAAGCCAAGCGTCTGGCCGCGCTGCTCAATGGCCCGCTGCGGGCGGACGGCCAAAGCTATGATGTGCAGATTTATCTGACCGACGAAGTCAACGCCTTTGCCATGGCCGACGGCACAATCCGCATCTACAGCGGCCTGATGCAGATGTTTGATGATCAGGAGCTGCTCTTTGTCATTGGCCACGAGATGGGCCATGTGGCCAGCAAGCATATCCGCAAAAAGCTGATGCTCGCCTACGCGGCCAGTGCGGTGCGCAAGGGGGTTGCTGCCCAGCAGGACGGGACAGCCGGGGACATCGCCCGCTCGGTTTTGGGCGATTTTGCGGAAGAGCTGCTCAACGCGCAGTTCTCCCAGCAGGAGGAGCGCGAGGCGGATGACTACGGCGTGGCCTTTATCAAAAGCCGGGGACAGAATGGCGAGGCCGCAGTCACGGCCCTGCGCAAATTAGCCACGCTGGGCAGCAGGCACCACTTTCTTTCCAGCCACCCGGCCCCGGACAAACGAGCCAGCCGCCTGCGCGACCGTTTGGACGGCAAGGCGGTGGATGAGGAGCCAAGCGGTCTGGCTGCGGTCTGGGTTTGGCTGCGGGAAAAGTTGAAATTTCTGGCGGGACTGCTGCTGGCCCTGCTGCCGTAGCCGGGCTACTTTTTCTTCCGTTGCAGATTGTACTTCTTCATCTTGTACTGAAGCAGGCTCTTGGTGATGCCGAGCTTTTCCGCCGCTCTGGCCTGCACCTGATCCGCCTCCTCCAAGGCTTGGCGGACGAGCTTCTCCTCGATGCCGTTGAGGATATCGGCCAGCGGCAGCCCGGCAGGCACGAACTGATCCAGCTCCACACCGGAACTCCACTCCTGCGCTGAGGGTAGCTGGCTGGAATCCGGCTGTACGTCCTCGGCCTCGATGCGGCAGTTGTTGCAGAGGATAGCCGCCCGCTCGATGGTGTTCTCCAGCTCGCGGATATTGCCCTCCCACGGCAGGCTGACCAGCAGCCGCATCGCTTCCGGCGTGATCTCGAACTTTTTCTTGCCCAACCGCTGGCTGTTCTTCTCCAAGAAATGCTGGACCAAGGCGGGAATGTCCTCCACCCGATCGCGCAGCGGCGGCATCTGAATGCGGATGACGTTGAGGCGGTAGTACAAGTCCTCGCGGAAATTGCCTTTATCTACCTCGTCTTTCAGATCCTTGTTGGTGGCGGCGAGGATGCGCACATCGACCTGAATGGTGCGGCTGCCGCCGACCCGCTCAAAGGCTTTTTCTTGCAGGACTCGGAGGAGCTTGGTTTGCAGCGGCAGGGCCATCTCGCCGATTTCATCGAGAAAGAGCGTGCCGGTGTCGGCCAGCTCGAAGCGGCCCTTGCGCATGTAGGCGGCATCAGTGAAGGAGCCTTTCTCATGGCCGAACAGCTCGCTTTCGAGCAGATGCTCGGACAGGGCGGCGCAGTTGACGGAGATGAACGGGGCCTCTTTGCGCGGGCTGAGATTGTGGATGGCGCGGGCGACAAGCTCCTTGCCAGTGCCGGATTCGCCGGTAATCAACACCGAAGACAGGGCCGGGGCCACCTTCTCAATCAGCCGGTAGACCGCCAGCATGTTTGGGTTTTTGCCAATCATGCCGCCGAAGCCGGATTTCGGCGCGGCCTCGCTGCGCAGCCTGCTCACCTCGCGGATCAGACTGTAATGCTCCACCGCCTTGCGCACGGCGGCTATCAGGGCCTCGTTGGAGAAGGGCTTGGCCAGATAGGTGAAGGCACCGAGGTGCATGGCCTGCACCGCCTTGCCGACCTCGGCGTAGGCAGTGACGAGAATCACCGGCAGGTGGCGGTTGAACTCCTTCAGCTTGGCCAGCAGCTCGATGCCGTCCATGCCCGGCATCTTCATGTCCGTCAGCACCAGATCGAGATCGGTCTCGCGGGCGATTTTCAGGGCCGCCGGGCCGCAGTCGGCGGTGAAGACCTCATAGTCTTCATCGCGCAGCAGTTCGGAAAGAACAATTAGATAATTCGGTTCATCGTCAACAACAAGTATGGTCTGCATGGTCTGATGCGTTCAAGGTCGAAGTTCGGGGGGCGCGCAGGCGGTCGCGGAGCTGCTCCATGATTGCGGCGGGCGGAAAAAATCCAGTCGCTCTGCCGGCCAGCCCTTTGATCCGGCTGTCGCCGTGATAGTCGCTGCCGCCGGTGGCCAAAAGGCCGTGCTGTTTCGCCAGTCCGCTGAAGAGCTGGATCATGTTGTAATTGTGGCCGGGATAGTGAATCTCCATGCCGTCCAAATGCCGTTCCGCCAGCTCGCGGACAAGCTGCGGCTGGCTCTTCAGCTCCGGGTCAATGATGCCGGGATGGGCTAGCACTGCCACGCCGCCAGCTTCGTGTATTATAGCAATGGTTTCCGCCGCTGAATAGGCAAATCGCCCGCACCAAGCCGCTTTGTTTCTGCCAAGGTAAAGCGTGAAGGCATGATTGAGGCTCTGCACGTAGCCCTTGGCTAAAAGCAGCCGGGCAATGTGCGGCCTACCGGTCTGGCCGCAGGCGGAAATCCGCTCGGTTTCCTCCATCGTCACTGCGATGCCGAGTTTGGTCAGCTTGTCGAGTATCTGCACGTTGCGCTCGGCGCGGCCTTGCTGAAGCCGGGCCAAGGCGGCGCAAAGCTGGGGATTGGCCACATCCACGCCGTAGCCGAGGATGTGAATGCAGCCCTCGCCGTGCCGCGCGCTGAGTTCCAGCCCGCTGACCACGTCCACGCCGTGCTGCGCGCCCAGCCGCATGGCCTCGGCCACGCCTTCCACGGTGTCGTGGTCGGTGAGGGCGAAGCCGCTCAGTCCGCTCGCCGCCGCCATGCGGATGAGCTGAAGCGGGGTGGCGGTGCCGTCGGAATAAACGGAGTGGGTGTGAAGGTCAACGCACATGTGCAGACAAACGCCGGGCTGAAAAAATCGGAGTAGAAGTTTAAAATTTTATACCATTCGGCCCGGCATTGCAAGGACGCATTTGCGTCCCCGGATTCTCAGACGAAAACTTTTTGTTGACCGGCGGCCAGCAGACCGGTAAAAGGAACAATTCCTTGCAGCAGCACACCATTCATCTCAAATAATTTTTAACGATGGCGGCCAAAAAGACACAACGAAGCCCTGAGCAGGGCGAAAAGGCGATGATCGCAGGCATTTTGGAAGGCAGCCCGGAGGCGGTCGGTGTGGCGGTGATTCGGCTGAACTGCGGCTGCCGCAAGATGGCGGCGGTGAGCTTGGCGGGCGAAGCAGCCAGCAAGATCATTATGTATCGCGATCAGGCGGAGTCGATCTGCGCCCAATGCAAGCAGGACAACGGCGATTACATGCGGGTGATTGAGCAGTTCATCAGCTGGAACACGCCGGAGCCGGATGAAACAACGAAACGGACGATCAGTGCCAAGGTGCTGGGCACGATGGAGGATTTGCCGAACTGAGCGCAGCCTTATAGAGCGTAGCGTAGCGGCGGCCTGTCTCCTCCCAGCTCAGACCCAGCGCGGCAACTGTGCGGCGGGCCTGCTCGCCCATGCCGCGCCGTTCTGCCGGGTTGTTGAAGAGCTGCGTCATCTGCGAAGCCAATTGCTGCGCATCGCCGGGCGGAAAAAGCAGTCCTTCCTTGCTTGGCGTAATCAAATCCTGCACAGCTGGAATGCTGCTGGCCAGCACCGGCAGTCCGGCAGCCATCGCCTCCAGAACCACATTCGGCCTGCCTTCAGCAAAGCTGGCAAAGACAAAAACATCAGCCTTGGTCATGAAGTCCGGCATCAGCTCTGGCGCGACTGCGCCATGAAAGCGCACCTTGCCGTTCAGGCCGTTTGCTTGGCAGAATGCCTCCAGCTTTTCCCGTTCCGGCCCGTCGCCGACGATGTCCAAGAGCCAATCTGCTTCGGACAAGGCCGCCGCCGCCTCAAGAATCACTCGCACTCCTTTGCCGGGCAGCAGATTTCCTGCATAGAGAAAGCGCGGCGGCGCGGCAGAATCAACGTGGCGCAGTTCGCCCGCCGCGAAAAACGCTGGAGCAATGCCGTTGGCAATCACGCTGATCTTGTCGGCAAAGGCAGGGAAGCGTACTGTCAAGGTTTGCTGCAAGGACGGGCTGACTGTGACCACTTGTCTGCTGAGACGAAAACAACAGCGCACCAGCAGGCGCATCAGGCCGGATTTCGCCATCATATTGACATCACTGCCGCGCAGTGTGGTGATGACAGGTTTTCTCAGAAGCAGCCCGGCGCTGCCTGCAATCACCCCGTTGATGGACCAGTTGGCATGAATGATATCCGATTTGCGGGCGAGCCAGCAGGTCGCGATGAAACAAGAGCAAAGCAAGGCTGGCAAGAGCAGCAGATGCAGTTTGCTCTGCCCAAGTGCTGCGGTGATGCCGCCTTCGCCATGCGCCAGCCGCTGCCAGCTTTTCGGCGCGTAACGGAAAGGCCGCAGTTCGTAACGAGACGATGCGGCGTATTTTTCAGTGCCGCAGTCGTCCGGTGTCAGCACTGTCGCACGGACATCATCGGGCAGGTTCTCAACCAAGCGGAGGACGAAAACTCCGCTGCGGGAGTCCTTGGTCAGCGGAAAGGAGGTTGTGAGCAGCAGCACCCGCAGCAGCGGTTTATTCATCGTCCTGTGTTTCCCAGCATTGCCGCCGCGCTGTCTGCCGCAAGAAGATGCACAAACCCTGTCTGCAATGAGGCGTTCGTTGTTCGGAATGCCTCGTTCCGAGTTCCAACCGGCTCATTCCTTGTTCCAAATGCCTCATTCGTTGTTCCGAACGGCCCATTCTGAGTTCCAAATGCCGCATTTGGAGTTCGGAACGTGCCGTTTGCAGTTCGCAGCGCGGCAGACAAACCTCTCTGCCTGTCTTACGCAAGAGACCTGCTGACAGGGCGCACTCTGCCCTCCGCCAGCAGGTACTTTTCTCCCGTGTGCGGACAGACCGCCTCGCCGTCACCGCTCAACGGCAGGTCAAGCCGCTCGCCGAAGCGGCTCATCCAGCCGATCTGCCGGGCCGGGCAGCCGACCATCAGGGCGAAGTCCGGCACATCCTCTGTCACCACCGCGCCTGCGCCGACAAAGGCGTAGCTGCCGATAGTGATGCCGCAGACCACGGTGCAGTTCGCGCCCAGCGTCGCGCCACGTTTGACCAAGGTCTGGCGGTATTCGTTCTTGCGCGGGAACTCGCAGCGCGGGTTGTAAACATTGGTGAAGACCATGGACGGCCCGCAGAAGACGTGATCCTCCAGCGTCACGCCCTCATAGACCGAGACGTTGTTCTGAATCTTGCAGCCCTTGCCGACTGTTGCTTTCGGGCCAATGACCACATTCTGACCGATGCTGCATTCCGGGCCGATTTCTGATTCAGCCAAGATGTGGCTGAAATGCCAGATTTTCGTACCGTGACCGATGACAGCGGTCTTGTCAACAATCGCGCTGAAATGGGCCTGATAGTTCTTCTCCTCCGCCTGCTCGACCGCCACTGTCGTCCCGCTTTCCAATGCCTGCTGGCAGCGATTCAGCACTTTGAGAACGTTCAGCCCCTCTTTGCCGTCGGTATAAGGTGGCTTGCGGCTGGCCATCGCGTCAAGGAAGGCTTGGCATTCGGCCCGCAGCGGCTCGCTTTCAGTCAGGGCCACGCGGTCCGCCTCGGCCTTGTGCGCCACCGGAATGTTGCCCGCCCATTCCACCGAGTGCGGGTAGAGCAGGAGCTTGTCCGGCCACGGCGCGGTGTCATCAAAGACCGCCATTTTTTTGTCGCCGACTACGACTAACTTTTGCTCCTTGAAGGGATGCAGCCATGAGACAAAAATATGCGCCCGCACTCCGCTGGCGAAGTTGAGCAGACTGACGGTGGTGTCGGCAATCTTGCGGTGGAGGTAGTTGCCGCCTTGGGCTTGGATGGATTCGGGCATTTCGCCGAGCAGGCCGAGGATGACGGAAATATCGTGCGGCGCGAACGACCAGAGTACGTTCTCCTCCCGCCGCAGCTTGCCGAGGTTGAGCCGGTTGGAGTAGATGTACTGAATGCGGCCCAGCCCGCCTGCGTCAATCAGCTCCTTCAGCTTCAGCACCGCCGGGTGATACCAGAGCAGATGGCCGACCATGAGGATGCGGCCCTGCTGCTCGGCCAGCGCGATCAGCTCCGCGCCCTCCTCCTCGCTCAGGCAGAGCGGCTTTTCAACATACACATCTTTGCCCGCCAAAAGGGCCTCCCGCGCCAGCAGAGCGTGCGAGACCGCAGGGGTGGCCAAGGCCACGCCCCGCACAGCTTCGTCCGCCAGCACCTCGCTGAAGGACTGTGCCCCAATGGTGCCCGGATACAGCTCGTTGAATCTGCGCACAACGTCTTGGCTGATGTCGCAGATCGTGCGCAGCGCGCCGAGGTTGTAAAAATTGCGGACAAGATTTTTGCCCCAATAGCCGGTGCCGATCACGGCGATGTGCTGTTTGGCGGACATATTGCTTTTTTTGTCAAATGAACACAATCACAAGGATGGTGAAGGCGATAGCCACGGCGAAGTAGATTTCCGGCACGCCCAGCCAGTTGGGCGGCAGCCAAGCGATGAGTTTCATGGCCGCCTCGCCTGCCGGGGTGCCGGGCTTAGGCGCGGCTATGTGCGCGGCGGAAAAAGGATAGCCCGCCATGTGCAGGTAGTGCCAGATGGTGCCCACCAGCAGGTAGCCGTTGCAGGCACCGAGAATTGCTCCCAGCAGCCAGTCCTGAAGGCGGTCACGGGAGGTGTTCAGCTTGGCCCCGGCCAGCTTGTGAACGCCGGGGATGTGATACCCGGCCAAGGCGAAGGTGGTGATCAGCAGCGACCAAAAGCAAAACTGCCCCAGCTGGTTGTCGGAAGACAGCATCCTTGACACCGGTGGCACGTAGCTCTGAATCACCTGAATGACGAAGAGGGCCAAGATGATACTGAACATCACCAGCAACTCCTTGCTCCAGCCGCGCAGCGAGCCGATCAGGGCGAAGATCAGGATGAATATCCAGAAAATGACGCTGAGGCTGATCATCCGATGTCTCCTTGCTGCGTTCAGCCCCGGAGTTTGCCGGGTTTAAAGAGATGCTCTTCCATGTGTTGTATCTCGTCAATGCCGGAAATGATAATCTCCGGGTCAGTTTGCAAGTGCTCCGCCGCAATTTTTTCTGGGTAGTCCATGTTGGCGAGCAGGTGTTTGATGCAGTTAAGCCGCGCCTTCTTTTTATTGTCTGAACGGATGATCATCCACGGACTTATGCTGCGGTTGGACTCGTTGAGCATCTGGAATTTTTTGACGCTGTACTGATCCCAGTGCTGCTGGGCTAGGCTGTCCACCGGCGAAAGCTTGTACTGCTTGAGCACGTCGGTCTTCCGCGCATCGAAACGGCGGGCCTGCTCCTCTTTGGAGACTGAGAAGTAGAATTTGAACAGGATGATACCGTCCTTGACGAGCATCTGCTCAAAGAGCGGCACATCTTTCAGAAACCGCTTGTGCTGCTCATCGCTGCAGAAGCCCATCACCGGCTCGACCATCGCCCGATTGTACCAAGAGCGGTCAAAGAGCACCAGCTCGCCTGCCGAGGGCAGGTGCGAGACGTAGCGCTGGAAATACCACTGCGTCACCTCAGTGTCGCTGGGCTTGGACAGGGCGACCACGCGGGTGGTGCGCGGATTGAGGAACTCGGTGATCCGCTTGATGGTGCCGCCTTTGCCCGCTGCGTCGCGGCCCTCGAAGATGACCAGCACCCTCATGCCGCCTGCTTTGATATGGAGCTGTAGCTTCATCAGCTCGACTTGGAGGGTCTTCAGCTTGGTCTCGTACTCCAAGTCATCTTCGTCTATCCAGATGGCGAGGCGGCCTTTCTTTTCTTTTTTATTTATACTTTTCGCCGCTGTTCCCTCAAGGAGCCGCACTTCGGCATCCTTTCCGTCCAGATCCGCCTTCGGTTTTTTTTTCTGTTCATCATCCTGCATGGCAAACTCCCTCATTTTGTTAATCCTTAAAGCGTAGTGCTTGAATTTTTTCCAACGTTGGAAAAAACCGATAGACCGTCTCCGTGCAGGATCTTTTCTGCAAGAGGTCTACTCCTTCACCACGCTTTTTTTCCGCTTGATAATCTTCTTGCGCCGCAATTTGACCTGCTGTTGCGCGTCGGAGAGC
>JAABPV010000068.1 GCA_011391865.1 Desulfobulbaceae bacterium
AAAACTTGGCTGTTCGACAGATGAGATTTTTCAGCAACCATGCTTATAGTCAATTTATTGTGCTACGGCTATAAGCGTGGCTGTAGACGGCGACACAGCGGTCATCGGGGCGCCTGGAGATGATGACATGGGCAGCACTTCCGGTTCAGCGTATGTGTTTGTCCAAGCTGCTAACGGCACATGGAGCCAGCAGGCGAAGCTGACCGCCGCTGACGGCGCGACGGGTGACTTTTTCGGATGCAGCGTGGCTGTAGACGGCGACACAGCGGTCATCGGGGCGCATGGAGATGATGACAAGGGCATCAGTTCCGGCTCGGCGTATGTCTTTGTCCGGGCTGCTGATGGCACATGGAGCCAGCAGGCGAAGCTGACCGCCGTTGACGGCGCGGAATATGAATTTGACGATTTCGGCGGGAGCGTGGCGGTGAGCGGCAGCACAGCGGTCATCGGGGCGTATGGAGATAGTGACAAGGGCGACTATTCCGGCTCGGCATACATCTTCGGCTGCATTGGCGATGATCAAGATGGCGACGGCGTGGGCAATGCCTGCGACAACTGCCCGGCAGTCGCTAACCCTGATCAGAAGGACAACGACGGCGACGCGCAGGGCGATGTCTGCGACTTGGACGACGACAATGATGAGGTGCTGGACACAGCCGACAACTGCCCGCTGGCTGCAAACGCTGATCAGAACGACACGGACGGTGACGGCATCGGCGATGCCTGCGCACCAGTGAACATGGCACCCATCTACAAGCTGCTGCTGAAGCGGTGAGCGTTGACAAGGCTCACCTCAGGCGAACAGCTCCGCCTCCCGGAAGCTCTTCGCCTGCCGGTCTTTGGCCGAGAGATTCGGCTCGCCTGCCAGCGGCCAGACGATGTTCAAGTCCGGGTCGTTCCAGATGATGGCCCGCTCATGCTCTGGGGCGTAGTAGTTCGTGGTCTGATAGAGGAACTCCGCGCTCTCCGACAGCACAAGGAAGCCGTGGGCAAAGCCCTCCGGCACCCAGAGCTGCCGCTTGTTCTCCGCTGAGAGGATTTCCCCGGCCCATTGGCCAAAGGTCGGCGAACTGCGGCGGATATCCACCGCCACATCAAAGACCTCGCCCTGCACCACTCGCACCAATTTGCCCTGCGGCTGCTGCACCTGATAATGCAGCCCGCGCAGGACATTCTTCAGCGAGCGCGAGTGGTTGTGCTGGACAAAGGCGGTGTTCAGGCCAGTGGCCTGCTGCCACTGCCGCTGGCTGAAGCTCTCGAAGAAGAAGCCGCGCTCGTCGCCGAAAACCTTCGGCTCAATCAGCAGGACATCAGGAATGCTGGTCGGCTGCACCTTCATGCTCGTTCTCCGTACATCTTTGCATAATAAGCCTGATAGGAGCCGTCGGTAACGGCTGCGGTCCAGTCGCGGTTGTGCAGATACCAGTCCACGGTCTTCTCAATCCCCTGCTCAAAGGTCATCTTAGGCCGCCAGTCCAGCTCCTTGGCAATCTTGCTGGCATCAATGGCATAGCGGCGGTCGTGGCCAAGGCGGTCTTTGACAAAGCTGATGAGCGAGCGGCGCGGCTGGCCGGACGGCAGCGGCCCGGCCTTTTGGTCGAGCAGATCGCAGAGCAGCTGCACCACATGCAGATTGGTCTTCTCGTTATGCCCGCCGATGTTGTAGGACTCGCCCAGCCTGCCCTGCTCAATCACCCGGACGATGGCCTCACAATGATCCTGCACATAGAGCCAGTCGCGCACATTGCCGCCGTCGCCATAAACCGGCAGCGGCTTGCCGTGCAGGCCGTTGTTGAGTATCAGCGGGATCAGCTTCTCCGGGAACTGGTACGGCCCGTAATTGTTCGAGCAGTTGGTGATCAGGACGGGCAGGCCGTAGGTGTGGAAGTAGGCCCGCGCCAGATGATCGGATGAGGCTTTGGAGGCCGAATAGGGTGAGCGCGGATCGTAGGCGGTCTCCTCGGTGAAGAAGCCGGTCGCGCCGAGCGAGCCGAAGACCTCGTCCGTGCTGACATGGAGAAAGCGGCAGCCCTCGCTTTTGCCCGACCAATGCTTTTTCGCCGCCTCCAGCAAGGTGAAGGTGCCGACGACATTGGTCTGAATGAACTCCGCCGGGCCGGTGATTGAGCGGTCAACGTGCGACTCGGCGGCGAAGTGGGCCACAGTGTCGATCTGATGCTCGCGGAAGAGCCTGTCCAGCAGCGCAGCGTCGCAGATGTCGCCTTTGACAAAGCTGTAGTTCGGATGGCCGCTGACATCGGCCAAGCTCTGCAAATTGCCCGCGTAGGTCAGCTTGTCGAGGTTGATCACCCGCCAGTCCTGCCGCTCGCTCAAAAGCAGGCGGACGAAATTCACACCGATGAAGCCGCAGCCGCCAGTGACCAGCACAGTTTTCGTCATGTTCGTCTTTCGTTGAGAATCTAAATGAATATCTTGTTGTTTGCCTCGCAGCGAATCTGCCCCAGATGAATCATGATCTGTCTCATGTGCGCCTTCATCGGTCTCAAGAAAAGCGTTATTTGCCTCAGATCAGGCATTATCCGTCATAGATCGAGCCAGCTCTGTCTCGCCTGACGCTTCATCCGTCTCAAGGAACGCCTTATTTTCCTCAGACCAAGCGTTATCCGGCACAGATTGAGCTTGATCTATCTCGCCTGAAGCTGCATCCAGCACAGATTGAGCTTTATCCGCCTCAAAGTACGCCTCACCTGCCGCAACGCGAGACAAGAAAGAGGTTAGGGAGAGGCGACGCAGCGTTTCGGTGAGCAAGTATAAAGGAGCGCGGCGCGGCTGTCAAACAGCTTGCGTCAGCGGTGGAGCAGAGCGATCTTCTCGAACATCTGTGCCAGGCCGATGCAGAGCGAAAACGCGGCTTTGATCGGCAGATTAACCTTGCAGCAGGCATCAAAAAGGATGTTCAGACTGGACTCCAAGCCGTCTTCAGGGGCCTGCCAGCAGATGAGGATGGGAAAATGCGGGAGGGGATGGAGAATCAAGGCGGTGTCGGCCTCAAAGCCTGCGGCCTCTTCACCCTGAAACAGCTCGGCCAGATCGTGGAGCAGGCCGGGGTGCGCGTCGGCCAGTTTCTTCAAGGCCAGCTCGCAGCGTTTGCAGAACAGATTGTGCAAATCCAAGCCGCCCGGCAGGTCGCGGAAGCCAATCCACGCGCCAGTCGGCAACTGATGCTGACTGCTGGCAGCATAAGCAAGCAGAGGATACTGCACCCAAGGCATGACGTGGCATTCCGAGCGCATCCGGCCTTGGCAATCAATCTCGAACGCCTTGCCAAACGAGGGAATGGCCAGTCTGCCGTCCTTGACCGCCGCGCCGATGCGCGGGGCAATGACAGTGAAATCCAGCGCGGCAACCTGCTGCTCAAGCTGGCTGAGATCTTTGACGAATTTGTACAGCTCCTGCTCCGGCCTGCCGTGCAGCGTGGCGGTCAGCCGCTCTTTCGTCGCTTCATCAAGCAAGGGACAGTCGGCAAGCAGTTTCTGGCCGGCAGCGGCTGCTGCGGCAAAGGCGAGACAGGAGGGCAGCTGGCATCGGCCGCAGTTGCTTTTTGCTAAAGCGCGGTAAATTTCGAGGTGCGAAGCGGCCATGCGAGGAGAAGAGGAAGGAAAAAGAAAAGAGCCGCAGGCGCGGCTCCTCCGGTGCGGACGGATCAGACTTCGGTGACGGTGATGGCCTCGTAATCGCAGACCTCAACGCAGGTCTCGCAGCCTAAGCACTCATCCATGTTCACCGGCTCGGACTTGCCATCAATCAGCTCAAACACAGCCGCAGGGCAGTTGCCAACACATTCTTCACAGCCTGTGCACTTGTCTTTGTCAACGACTACTTCATACATTTTTCCTTCTCCTGGGGTGGTGGGGCAGCATAAACCCTTTTGTCAAAAACTGACAGCGTTGTACATTTCCTGCTCCCGCGCCGATAGCAGAGGGCAGTCGGCAAGTTTTTTCTGCCCGGCAGCGACGGCGGCACTGCGGGAGAAAAGAAAGGAGCCACAGGCGCGGCTCCTCCGGTGCGGGCGGATCAGACTTCAGTGACAGTGATGGCCTCGAAATCGCAGACCTCAACGCAGGTCTCGCAGCCCAGACACTCGTCCATGTTCACCGCCTCAGACTTGCCATCAATCAGCTCCAGCACTGAGGCCGGGCAGCTGCCGATGCATTCTTCACAACCTGTGCACTTGTCCTTGTCAATGACTACATCAAACATTTCATTCTCCTTGGGTGTGGTGGCGGGTTCAGCATAAACCCTTTTGTCAAAAAAACAGCCTGATTGCTCCCTGTTATACAGTCAACTCGCGGCGGCGGCAAGGCAGAAACAGTCCACAAAAAAAATTATCGCCGCGCCGTCGGAAATCCTGCTGAAAAGTTGAAATCTGTTTCCTCTTCTTCTGCGGCAAACAGCGATGCCAACAGCGGCAAAATTACCTATAATCAAAAAGGTGTCAATATTTTTTTTTCAGCGGCTGGTTTCTTTCAGCGACCGGAACGACCAGATTCAACGCAACCACATTGAATCAATAGAGATGTGACTGCTGCGCCAAATTACCCTTTTGGTTGCAATCCGCCTGAGCAGGAAACAGCCGATAGCATGGCCGCGCTGTCTTTTTGCGAAGAAAAATACGAATAATTTTTCTGTTAAACTTCAGCGTGTTAAATCAAGATCTGGCGCACGAGAAACAGGTGCTTCACTGTGGGCGTGAAAAAAACTGTATGACCGCAAAAAACTTAACTTGACTCTTGCTTGGAAGTATCATATTTTGTATTCATTAGGATGAATATTTTTGTTTGGTCGGGGCTGACCTTAACACACAAACTGAAAGGAGATGGAACATGAAAAAAGTGCTTGTTGCCAGCACTGCTTTGCTGCTCGCCTGCTCCGCCGCTGAGGCGGGAGTGAACATCAGCGGCGATGCCCGCGTGAGTTACATCGGAAAACAGGATTATCAGCGTGCTCCAAAGAATGCGCCAACCAGCGCGAACGGGTATGATGATTTCTTGGAGTCCCGCGTCGGGCTAAATTTTGAGGGCAAGGCTGCCGCTGACAAAGTCACGGCCAACGCCCGCCTCTATTTTGACGGTTACGGCTTTGAGGATGATGTGCCGTGGAACGGCGAGGAGCGCACCGAGCTGTCTGTTGACTACGCCTACATGAGTGCGCCGATGGGCGATTGGACGATCACAGCTGGTCGGCTGAAGTCCAACTACTCCAAGTTCTTTTCTTGGAATATCCGTCCGACTCGCGTCATGGCCACCTACAAACAGGGCAACATGAGCGTGACCCCCTTTGTCGGTGTCCGCGCCGAGGGCAGCACGGCATCAGATGTTTGGAATGACAACGACCATATGGAGTACGGTCTTGTTGTTAAAACGAAGCTGCAGAACGCGTGGAATCTGGCAGGCTATGTCCGCTATGATGATGATCAGCGCGAGTTCGCCACCACCAGCACTGACATCACCGTAGCTGGAACAGATGGCGGCGGCAATGCTGTATCTTTGATAGTGCCCGGCCTTGCCACTGCCCCGCACAATGACCGTTCCGGTGTCATCGCCGACGTGTTCCTGAACAACGACGGCGCGAACTGCGATTTCGGCTTCCATGCCGAGCTGGCTTACAAGGCCGCAGACGTGCAGGGCACCACGGATGACGGCATGGGCGGCTACGTCATGCTCTCCAAGAAAATGAACGACCGTTTCACCCCGGCAGTGCTGGCGGGCATGACCAAAGACGGATTCGTTGCTGACAACGACTTCGGCTTCGTCATGGTCGGCGGTGAGCTGTCCACACAGGTGATAAAGGTTGGTCAAGGCGGAGATCTGCTCTTCGGTGCCTTTGTCGCCAGCTACGCAGCCAGCGATCGCATGACGCTGACCGGAAACCTGCTTTACGCAGACTTCGACAACGACGATGCGGGCAAGCTGGACAACGCCATTGAGGTTTCCGGTGTTGCTGATTACGCGCTGAACGAGTCCACCTCTTTGAGCTACAAACTTGGTTATCTGACCCCCAGCGTTGTTGACGGCAGCGGTGTTGCTGAGGATGCATACTTCGCCCACCTGCTCCGCCTGAACATCTCTTTCTAAGAGAAAGAAGTTCTCACAGCAGCACAGAGCGCGAAAAGCCCTGTCCCTCAAAAAGGGACAGGGCTTTTTTTATTTCAGCGGCAGTGGGTTTGAAGGCAAGGCAGGCGCGCAGCAATCAGTGCAGATATCTCTTTTTTAAAGAGCGGAACCAGCGGTTCTTAATACGAAAAGCTGATGGACATGCCGCCGTAGAAGGTGTTCGGATTTTTTTCCGCTGTTGAGGAAGAGTCCAAACTGCTGGTTCCTGTCTGCTCAATGGCGCGGGACCACTGCAATTCCGGTGTGACGGTCAGAAATCCCCCATACGACACCGGCAGATTGAAGGACATGCAGACTGCGCTGCGACCGTCCGCTTCATCTGCGAGTGAAGGTGAGAGCAGCATGGTTCTGGAGTCAATCCCAAGGGCGACAGATTCGCTGAGCTGAAAATCCTTAGCGAAGTTGAGAGTCAGATACCACGGCTTGTCGGCTGATTCCTCATGCAGGACATTCCGGCTACTTGAGTTCAGATCCAACAGTACGGTTCCGCCAGAGCCGGTGTTTTCCGGCGCGGTGTACAGATATCCGGCGGAGAATCCCAGTCGCCCCTCTGATCCGGTATATGAAAGGGTTATGTCCTGCCCGTCCAGCTGACGACCCTGATCAGGCAGCACCCCTTTAAACATCTTGGCTGACTCGCTCAGGGACAGATCAAGGCCCTGCTTCGAGGCGGCGGCATCCAAGCCGCCGTACATTCCTGCTGCCAGCAGCAGGCTGCTGACTGCGGCGTTGTCCCCGCAAGTTATGCAGGAGGACGATGAAGACGGCTGCGTGTCAGCGGCGGCGGTCAGCGCAGGCGCACTGACGCTGAGCAGGGCTGCAAGCAGGCATGTATTGTTTTTGACAGTCATTTTCTTGGCATCCTCAGTATGTTCCGGCTTTGTTCAAAGTCCAAGAACGGCTTGGAGGTCTCATTTTCAGTATAGCGTCCGGCCCAAGAAATGACAATGCAAAAAGCTGTACCGTGCGCAAAATATTTTATACCACAACAGAGGAGCGGCGCGGCATTTTTCAGACCCGGCGGCAATGAGCGACAACCGCCTCGGCCAGCGCGGCGATGGTGTGCCGCTCCGGCTGCACGGTCACGGTCAGGCCATGCTCGCGCACTGTCTCCGCTGTCACCGGGCCGATGGCCGCGATTTCCGTCCGGCCCAGCAAGGCCCGCAGCTCGTCCGCGTCCTTAGCATCAAGCATGGCCAAGAAGTTGGTCACAGTTGAGGAGCTGGTGAAGGTGATCAAATCAACCGTGCCGCTGCCCAGTTCGTCCCGCAGTTCGTCCTTGCGGCCCTGCGGCGGCACATTTTGATACACCGGCGCGATGGTCACGCCCGCTCCGGCCTGCTCCAGTAGCTCCGGCAGTGTTTCCGCCGCCTTGAGGGCGCGGGGCAGCAGGAAGCGTCTGCCCTGCACGCCGTCCGCCTCGATCAGGGCCTGCGCCAAGCCTTCGCCGGTGAATTTGGCCGGAATCAGGTCGGCGCGGATGCCGTGCCGGGCCAGCTCGTCCGCTGTGGCCGCGCCCACCACGCCGATCTTGCAGCCCGCCAAGGCGCGGCTGTCCAAGCCTTTTTCATGCAGCCGTTTGAAGAAATAGCTGACTGCGTTCAGACTGGTGAGCAAAATCCAGTCATAGCGGCCCAGTTCGGCAAGAGCCTGATCCAGCACGCTGAAATCCTCAACCGGTTCGATGTGGATGGTGGGATATTCCAAGCACTCGGCACCGTATTCCTCCAGCCGGGAGACCAGCTCGCTGGCCTGCTCGCGGGTGCGGGTGACGATGATCCGCTTGCTGAAGAGCGGGCGATGCTCAAACCAGTCGATGGACTCGCGCAGCTTGACCACCTCGCCGACGATGATCAGCGCGGGCGGGGCGATTTTTGCTGCCTGTACCACCTCGCTGATAGTTGCCAAAGTGCCGACCACCGACCGCTGCTGCGGTGTCGATGCCCAGCGCACCACAGCCACCGGCGTGTCCGGTGAGCGACCGTGGTCAATCAGCTTCCTGCTGATATTCGGCAGATTTTTGATGCCCATGTAGATGACAAGGGTGCCTGCGCCGGTGGCCAGTTTGTCCCAAGCCACATCAGACTGCTCCTTGCCCGCCGCCTCGTGGCCGGTGACAAAAGCCACTGAAGCCGTGCAGTTGCGGTGCGTGATCGGAATGCCCGCGTAGGTGGCCGCCGCAGTGGCCGAAGTCACGCCGGGCACCACCTCGAAATCAATGCCCGCCTTGACCAGCTCCTCAATTTCCTCGCCGCCCCGGCCAAAAATGAAGGGGTCGCCGCCCTTGAGCCGCACCACCCGCTTTCCGGCCAAGCCGTAGTCAACCAGCAGCTGGTTGATTTCCTCCTGCGAGGCCGCGTGCAGGCCGCCGCCTTTTTTGCCGACATAGACCAGCTCCGCCGCCGCAGGCACGTGCTGGAGCAGCTTTTTGTTGGCAAGGTAGTCATAAACCACCACCTCCGCCCGTTCGAGGAGGAACTTGCCGCGCAGGGTGATCAGGCTGGGATCGCCGGGACCTGCACCGACGAGATAGACTTTACCTTTTTGAGAAGTGCTGTTCATGATTTGCGTTGCAGAGAGGTTTCTGTAAAATAGTTGTGAGCAGACGCGGCGGATTGTGAACCACGGCTACCTGCTGAATCAATAAGACTCACTTCATGTCATTGGTCGCAATATAGCGGTTTTTGTGGAGAGAACATCAAAGTTGTCCCTTTTGGCAAACAAAGCAGATGTGTGAATTCAGCAAGTTGCATGAAAAAATAAAAATTCTGGCGATGTTGCATCGCGCACGTGCAACCGCTATATCATATTTGATTCAATTTGTCAACCAATTAGTTTTGCGTACATCCTGCATGTTTTCCATCAACAATAGGACTTACGCAGTTGAAATAAGAATTTTAACTATTACAGTCAGTTGTCTTTTTGCCGCTTAAGTCGTTAGTTGAATAAAATCAACGGGTTGGCAATCGAACTGCGTAACTCCTATAAGAATTTTAACTATTACAGTCAGTTGTCTTTTTGCCGCTTATAGCCGTAGCACAATAAATTGACTACAAGCATGGTTGCTGAAAAATCTCATCTGTCGAACAGCCAAGTTT